>JBNAWB010000025.1:0-28258 GCA_049699975.1 Thermodesulfobacteriota bacterium | reverse complement strand
TTATGATTATTCCTTTTAAAACATTACTATTTTGGAAAAGTGAAGGTGGGCAAGCTTTTAGGACTGACCATCGATCCCTTTTGGAGTCTCCTTTCTTCAGTGTTTTCAAGCCCTAGGAAGGAGCGGAGGGTTGGTGGTGAATATGTTATTTCAGGAGGTTTAAGGATAGGTAATTACATGCTAAGAAGGATGGGAAGAAGAGGAGGACGATGGTAAGGGAGGAGAGGCAGATTGAGAATTGGTAAATGCTCAGCTATAAACACTATTGATAAAAAAAAGGCTTTTTGTTAGGTTATAGAAAAAGTGAGGTGTTTTGTTTGCCGGATTTTGCCATTATAGCCGATGATTTGACGGGCTCCTTAGATACGGGGCTTCAGTTCCGGAAAAAAGGCTTTACTACCCTCGTACCGCTGCAGGCAAAAATAATCGATCAACAAGCCGAAGTTTTGGTCATAAATACCAATAGCCGAAATTTGCCAGGAAAGATAGCTTATCAAAAAATTTATCGAGTTGCCCAAGGCCTAAAAGCTAAATTTTTATACAAAAAAATTGATTCCACCATGCGGGGCAATGTGGGACGGGAAGCCTTAGCAATTCTTAGGGCTAAGAAGATACCCAAAGCCATTGTAATTCCTTCTATCCCCAGCCAAGGCCGCCAAGTAGAAAGAGGGATTCTTTATGTTCATGGAGTTCCCTTATTAAAGACTCCCTATGCTCGAGATCCATTCCATCCCTTAAATTCATCTCGTCTGCCGCAGTTGCTCTGTAAAGAAACTGGCCTTTCCATCGGGCTCATTACTTTAAAACAAGTACGTCAGTCTCCACGCTCTTTAGCCGAGGCCATTACGCAGAAGAAAGAACAAATTTTAGTAGTAGATGCTAAGGAACAGAGTGATTTAAAAAATATAGCTTCTGCCTGGAAATTAATTTCCGCAGAAGTTTTACCTTGTGGCTCTGTAGGTTTAGCTCAAGAAATAGCTTCTCTGTTAGATATAAAAAGAGAAAAAAAAAGAAGGAAATATATTTTTTCTAAAGGACCTTTGTTAATTGTCTCAGCCAGCAGAAACCCCATTACGGCCAGACAGTTAAAAAAAGCGCAAGAAATTTTTAAGTTCTCCATAGTTGAACCAGATTTACAGCGATTTACCCAAAAAGGATGGGTTAAAGCAGCGCGGGCATCTTTATCTCAGAAAATTAAAGAAGCATTGACCAGAGATGGGGGAGCTATTTTGACGACTACTTTTCAAGAGCACTTACCAGGAAAAGAAAAATTAATTCCCAATTTTTTGGGGCAAGTAGTAGCTCTTCTTTTAAGGGAGATTCCATTAGGAGGGTTAATTCTTACCGGTGGGGATTTAGCTATGGGAGTGTGCGCCCATCTTTCAGCTTCCCTTCTGAGTATTGAAGAAGAAGTCTTACCAGGTATTCCTTTTAGCCTCTTAATTGATGGGCCTAATCAAGGACTTTGTTTAGTTACCAAAGCAGGGGGTTTTGGTCAAGAGGATGCTCTGGAGCAGATAATCAAATTTTTAAGGAGGAAAAATGAAAAATAACCCCAAGCCAGTTATCGGCATAACCATGGGTGATGCCGCAGGAATCGGCCCAGAGATTATAGTCAAAGCTTTAGAAAAGAAAGAACTATCTCGGCAAGCTAAGTTAGTAGTGATTGGTGATGCCCGAACAATGGAGCAAGCCCTTTCTATTGCCCGGAGTAAATTGCAGGTTAAAGCCATAAAAGAATCAGATCTTGAACGATTGCCCGAAAACAATAAAAATATTTATGTGCTTGACTTAAAAAATATAAATTTAAAGAAACTTAAGCACGGTAAGGTGGATCCTATGCCAGGTAAGGCAGCCGTGGAGTATATAGAAAAAGCAGTGAATCTGGCGATGGCCGGAAAAATAGGAGCTATTGTCACGGCTCCCATTCATAAAGAAGCTATCAATAAAGCGGGTTATCACTTTGCTGGCCACACTGAGATTTTGGCGCATTTGACGGGCACAAAAGATTATGCCATGATGTTGGCTCATGGTCCCTTTCGAGTGGTTCATGTGACTACTCATTCTTCCTTAAAAGAAGCCTGCGCCCGCATAAAAAAGAAAAGGGTTTTCACGGTCATTCGCTTAACCTATGAGTTTCTTAAACAATTGGGTATCAAAAATCCCAAAATAGGGGTGGCTGGTTTGAATCCTCATTCTGGCGAGGATGGGCTTTTTGGCGATGAAGAAATAAAGGAGATTGGCCCAGCAATAGCCGCTGCTCAAAAAGAAGGCTGGCAGGTAGAGGGTCCTGTTCCGCCTGATACTGTTTTTACTAAATTGAAAGGAAGGCAGTATGATGCGGTAGTGGCTATGTATCACGACCAAGGGCATATTCCGGTAAAACTTGTGGGATTTTCTATGAAGCCGGGAAGCCAAGAATGGGAGAAAATGTCGGGGATTAACATGACCTTGGGTTTACCTATTATTCGGACATCTGTCGATCATGGAGTTGCCTTTGGCAAAGCAGGAAAAGGGAGAGCTAACCCTGAGTCCATGATCGAAGCCATCAAACTGGCCATCAAGTTGGCCCGACAGAAAAGGAAAGATATTTCCTCATAATGGCCATAAATTTTTCTCTTGCTATGATTTTTGAAAAGTGCTTAAATATGGATGCAAAATCGATTCTGGCGCAATGAGAGGAGAAGGACCTGTCTGGTTTATAACTATTGGAGGTTTCTCCAATAGATAAAAAAGGGAGGTAAAAAAAATGGATGAGAAGAAAATTTTAGAAAAAGGACAAGAAGGACTGAGCCGCCGGGATTTTATAAAAATCGGCTTAGCCGGAGCGGCGGCCGCAGGGATGGCAGGAACTCCTCTGGATGCGCTTGCTCAGAAACCCAAACCAGCTGCCCCCCCTGTCTTAGAGTACAAACCAGAAAAAGGAGCCGTGCTCCGTGTATTACGTTGGTCAGTGTTCGTGAAGAGCGATCAGGAGTATTGGGACAAAAACACTAAGAAATGGGAAGAGCTTACGGGATGCAAAGTAATTACTGAATACATTTCCTGGGAAGATGTCCGCTCCAAGGCAGCCATGACGGCCTCCGTGGGAGCAGGCCATGATATTGTTTTAGGCTGGCATGACGACCCCCATCTTTATCCTGATAAATTAATTGATGTGACCGATTTAGCCAATTATTTAGATAAAAAATATGAGGGATTCGAACCGGTGGCTTACAAGTATGGAATTAACGCCAAAACCAAACGTTGGATATGTATTCCTGTGGGTGCGCCCAGCATGTGCATGAATTACCGGATAAGCTGGATGAAGGAAGCGGGGTTTGAAAAATTTCCGGACAAAATTCCAGAGTTCATTAAACTTTGTAAAGCTTTGAAAGCTAAAGGTCATCCTACTGGGTTTACTCTGGGTAAAGCCGTTGGAGATGGGAATAACAATTGGCATTGGTGGCTCTGGGCTTTTGGCGGGAAAGTGGTGGAAGAGGATGGCGTAACTCTCTGTTTGAATAAACAAGAGACTTGGGATGCTCTCGAGGCTTCGCGAGAATTTTATGAAACTATGATTCCAGGCGTAGCTTCTTGGTTAGATCCACATAATAATAAAGCCTTTTTAGCAGGAGAAATCTCGGTAACTGGGAATGGCATTAGTATCTATTATGCGGCTAAAGAAAAATTCCCGGATATTGCTAATGACATGGATCATGCCAATATGCCTATTGGACCAGTTGGTAAACCCACTGAGCTGCATTTGTTTAATGAAGCCTTTATATTTAGACATTGCAAATTCCCGCAGGCAGCCAAACATTACCTCAAATTCATGTTCGAAGAACCCCAATACGGTCCATGGATAGAAGCCATGCGCGGGTACGTTACTCCCAGCTTAAAGTACTATAAGAAATTACCAGTTTGGACAGCCGATCCCAAACATACTCCTTTCCGAGACGCCATGGCGAGGATGTTGTGGAATGGTTATGCTGGCCCAATTGGATCGGCCTCGGCAGCAACCATGGCTGAATATGTGGTCGTAGATATGTTTAATGATGTCTGCGTCGGGGGCAAGTCGCCAAAAGCAGCGGCAGCAGCGGCCCAGGATAGAGCGGCCAGGTTTTATAAACCGCGGGCTCCCAAGCCGCCAGCAAAGAAAGCCTAAACATTTGCCGCAGAAGAATGGCTAAAGCAGAAAAAATAACCATTATTTCTGAAAGGAGGCTGGTCCGGAAAAGGCGTTGGACTAGCCTCCTGGAGGACAAAACGATTTTGGGGATTGCTTTTGTATCCCCAGCTGTAATCTTGCTTTTGCTCTTTTTGGCTTATCCGCTCATTTTAGGAATTTGGTTAGGATTTACCAATACCATTATAGGCCAAAAAGGTGAGTTCATTGGGTTGGCTAATTATATTAGTCTACTCCAGGATCAACTATTTTGGAAGGTAACTTATTTCACCTTTTTGTATACGGGAGTAGCGGTTCTTTTTAAACTTATTTTGGGATTTGCTTTGGCCATTATCTTAAACCGAGATTTTAGAGCCAAAGGATTTGTACGGGCTATAGTGTTGCTTCCTTGGATTATTCCTACAGTCTTAAGCGCAATTTGCTTTTGGTGGCTCTACGATACTACTTTCAGCGCCATTACTTGGGCGCTCATGAAAATTGGCTTAATTTCTCATCGAATTGACTATCTCGGTGATCCAACCAATGCGCGAATAGCCTTGATCGTCGCTAATGTATGGCGAGGTATTCCTTTCTTCACGATTGGCTTATTAGCTGGATTACAAACTATTAATCCCACCCTTTATGAAGCAGCTTCTATTGACGGTGCTGGCGGGTGGCATAGATTTCGGCATGTCACGCTTCCTTTGATTACTCCCCTCCTGGCGGTGGTAACGACTTTTTCTACCATCTGGACTTTTGCTGATTTCCAGCTTATCTGGGTAATTACTAAAGGTGGTCCGGCCAATGCCACCCACCTTTATGGGACTCTTTCTTTCCAGCGGGCCATAGTGGGCGGACAGTTTGGAGAAGGGGCAGCAATTTCGGTTTTTATTTTACCTGTATTAATAATTTGTGTATTGATCACCTTTAAATATTTAAAGAGAGAAGATTAACCTTGAGCGAAAAATTTTGGGAAAGAGTAGTAAAATTTTATCTGCCCCTCTTTATTTTCTTATTCGTCCTGCTCTTTCCATTTTATTGGATGTTTAATACAGCCTTCAAGTCGGATGCTGAATTATATGATCTCAAACTAAACCCCTTCTATATTCATAAACCCACTTTAGCCAATGTCATTATGCTTTTTAAAGAGACCCTTTTTAACCGCTGGATGTTAAATACTTTTTTTGTTTCCATTCTTTCGACCTTACTTTCCTTAGTCGCCAGTCTTTTAGCTGCCTATGCTATCCAGCGCTTGCGTTTTAAAACTTCGGGCACTATTGGTATTGCTATTTTTTTCAGCTATTTGGTACCCCCTACAATTCTATTCATTCCCTTAGCGGCCATTATATTTGAATTAAAATTATGGGATAGTTTGTGGTCTTTAGTCCTCGTTTATCCAACTTTTCTTATTCCCTTTTGTACTTGGTTACTCATGGGTTACTTTAAATCCATTCCTAAAGAGATGGAAGAGTGCGCCATGATCGATGGGGCCAGTCGCTTTCGGGTCTTTTGGCGAATTGTTATTCCTTTGGCTTTGCCTGGAATTCTTTCGGCCGCCATTTTTGCTTTCACTTTGTCTTGGAATGAATTCCTTTATGCCTTAGTTTTTATTTCCACTACCACTCAGAAAACAGTTCCGGTCGGGCTCATCACCGAGTTGGTACGCGGGGATGTTTACCATTGGGGCCCCTTGATGACAGGCGCCCTTTTGGCATCAGTCCCTGTAGCTTTAGTATATTCATTTTTTGTAGAACATTATGTAGCCGGGATGACCGGCGCCTTGAAGGAGTGAGCACAATGGCTAAAGTAGTAATGGAAAAACTTAATAAGCATTTTGGGGAAGTAAAAGCCGTAGTCGATCTTGATTTAGAGATTCCTGATAAAGAATTTGTGGTCCTGGTCGGGCCGAGTGGCTGCGGCAAAACTACTACTTTACGCATGGTGGCGGGATTGGAAGAAATAACCTCGGGCAACATTTATATTGACGATAAAGTAGTCAATCATCTTCCCCCCAAAGACCGCGACATTGCCATGGTTTTCCAGAATTATGCCCTCTATCCGCACATGACCGTCTACCAAAACATGGCTTTTGGCCTTACGCTACGGAAATTTCCCAAAGAGGAAATTGAACGACGCGTCAAAGAGGCAGCGGAGATCTTAAATATTAGTGAACTTTTAGACCGGAAGCCCAAAGCCCTCTCTGGTGGGCAGCGCCAGCGAGTTGCTGTAGGTAGAGCCATCGTGCGGAAGCCAAAAGTGTTCCTCTTTGATGAGCCCCTTTCGAACTTGGATGCCAAATTACGCGTTCAGATGCGGGTAGAATTAAAGAAACTGCACGAAAGATTGCAGACCACGATCATTTATGTAACTCATGACCAAGTGGAAGCGATGACCATGGGCGACCGGATTGTGGTTATGAAAGATGGGGTAAAACAGCAAGTAGGTGCTCCTTTGGAGCTCTATTTTCATCCGGCCAATAAATTCGTGGCTGGCTTCATCGGTAGTCCAGCCATGAACTTTGTGGAGGGGGAATTGGTCGCCGAAGGCGGTCATACTTTTTTCGAGACCAAAGGAATTAAAATAAGGATTCCCGAAGATAAAGCATCTAAATTGAAAGATTATCCAGAAAAGAGAGTAATTTTTGGCATCCGTCCTGAAGATTTACCAGAAGTGCCCTGTCCCATAGCAGGAGAAACGATTGAGGTAGTGGTGGAAGTAATGGAGCCTTTGGGGAGTGAAGTTTTTTTGGATGTAAAGGCTGGAGATCATTCCCTGATCGCCCGGGCTGAACCAAATACTAAAGCCAAGCCCCATGTGAACCTTTGCCTTAAACCAAATTTAGAAAATATGCATCTCTTCGATATTCGCGATGAGCGCACTTTGGTTTAAGATTAGATTTTATACGTAATTTCGCCCCGCGAAGACATCACGCTTTATTCTAAAAAACTGAAAGGCAGCTGAGATTTAAAATCTGGAATACTGGATTAAGAAGGGAAGCTATTTTAGCCTCCAGCTAAAATAGGTAAGAAAAGAATACGGTCACCATCTCTTAAAGGCGTATCCATTCCTTGGGGAAGATTTACGTGATTATTTAACAAAATACTAACTTCGCTCGATAAACTCTGCGTTTGCGGGTCAAATAAAGACTCAGAAAAATGAGGAAACCTCTCTGCTAAGTGGGTCAGTAAAGCCCGGAGAGACTCTCCTTCTTGAATTCTTTCTTCAACAACAATCGGCCCGGGTTGATTGAATCCGAGCCGATCGGCCATCCAAAATTCTAATTTTACTTTTGGAATCAGAAAAAAGCTCCTTTAATTCGAGAATACTTATTCCTTATTGGGTTTAAAATTTTTCAATCAGTTCTTCGAGACCTAAGGATTTTAAGGTCTGTGGAAGTGGTCTCCCTGTCTCGGGGTCCCAACCCATGAGTTCGCGGTAGAGACGCACCATGAAATCGAAATAAGGCTGAATAACTCTTCCTTTCACCGGACCGTCTTTGGGGGTTTCACTGTAACGGAAGGAGGGCCTTTCCATCTCTGGTTTAAGGCCATGGCGGATATTGAACAGACGCAAAAGATTGACGATTCGTCGGCCAATATGCGTAGCCCCTTTGAGGTCAAGTTCCCATCCGGTCACCGCATTGGTACACTGCACGGTTAATTCTCGATTAGGACAGCAAAAAGCACAGATGCCTAAAGAGTCCACAAATTGGAGCCATCCGTTTTCCTTGGCATTGATTACCGGCACTTCCCAGGGCGAAAATTTATCGAATACCGGCGGATAACCCATACGTTCGGGGAAGACTCCTCCGCGCGTAGCCTCAATCGTACTTGTGTTCGAGACGCAGGTATCTAACATCTCGCATAGACGCCCGCGATGGTCATGGCTCCGGGGAGCCGCTCCAGTTAACGTATAAACTCCCCAATTCACAGCCTCGCCACCCACCTTCTCGGAGGCTCTCTTAACTCCCTCTGCCAAGAGCTGGCCGATCCCCTGGCGGTGGGCAATCTTTTCTAAGATACTTTTTACTGCTTCTACATTTCCCCAGCGCAGGTCAAGCCCATCCAAATCTTGCTTACTGAAAATTCCTTTCTCATAACACTCCATAGCCCAGGCGATCGTCCACCCAGCTTCATTCAAATCCATCCCCATCTGGTCATTGAACCAGTTCAACATTACCGTTGCTCCTGGATCAGTGTTACCAATGACGGGTCCCCAGGTAGCCAATCCTTCATACTCTGGTTCTTCCCCTTTAAATCCTTTATACGGACCTTCAGTTACTTCACACAACTTGCAATGTTTTAACTGACAGGCCCAGCAGGGATTATCTTTCATTTTAAAGTGGGTGCGTAAGTATTGACCGTCAAATTTTTCATGTTCGGGGAAGATACCAGTAGTATAATTCTTGACCGGGAGCCAACCACCTAAGGCCGCGGCTGAGAATCCCCCTCCAGTCCCATATTCATAAATGCGTTTAGAGCCTTTAGTCTTGGCATCTTCATGTAATTCCCGGGTGAGTCGTTCTACAGCAGATTTATCTTTTACCGGAATCTGTTCCTTTCCACGTTCCACAACAATAGCCTTAAGCCGCTTGGACCCCATTACGGCACCCATTCCGTTATGGGCAACTACGTGTCCCCCATCTCCAGAGATCATGGCAAAACGTACTAAATTTTCTCCTGCCGGTCCGATGGCTTGGACGCTTCCCCGGAACCCTAAACCCAATTCTTTCCGTAAGATTTCTTCAGTCTCAAAAGTTCCCTTGCCTTGTAGATGGCGGGCGTCTCTAATTTCAGCTTGGCCATCATGAATAAATATGTAAACCCAAGAAGGTGCGGCCCCTTGAACGATAAAACCATCGAAACCAGCTAATTTAAGATAAGCGCCAAAAAGGCCGTTGGCTTGCGAGCAGCCGGCTAAATTAGTCATGGGGCCTTTAGTGACTACAGAGAAAGTTCCTGTGCCTGAGATACGCGTTCCCCCTAAGGGTCCCGAAAAAAAGCAGAGCCGATTTTGGGGATCATTCCATTCTATCCCTGGCGGCACCTCATCAAAAAGGAAGCGAGCACCGAACCCTGTGCCACCTACGTACTTTTCAATAAAGTTGTCCGCTAAATCTTCCTTCGCCACTTTTCCCGTACTCAAATCAAGGCGCAGAATTTTTTTCAGATACCCACCCGCGATAGCCATTTTTACCTCCTGAATTTAAAAAGCATTTATTATAAATATAGCATTAAAAAGCCGATTAGCAAATAGGTTGACCGTCTAAAATTTTTTACCATTTATCTCTTGGAGGGCCTTGGCTGATTTAAGCTTCCCCTTCCTGCCGACTGGGCGACCAATGATAAAATGTCGGCAATTTATCATGAGGCCTGCCTCTGGCTGTATTCGGCAAGCCATAAAGGCTTGCCCTACAAATTGATAAAAGTGTCTAATCCACCTCTCGACTGCGGAATTTCGGTAACAAGATCTGCATATCTTCTTCTCCTGCCGCTGCTCTTTCATTCATGCTTATTGCTTATTTTATGCCTGCTTCAGGTCGATCTCCGGCCTGCCTTTCTGAGGGGTCTTAGCCGGAATTTGACAATTTTTAGGATATAGTCTATTTTTAATAATCAGTTTCCTTCCCCTTAAGAGGGAAGTGGCTCACAATTCTCGCTTACAATTGCCTTGAGTTATGGCGAGCCAAGGGCGAGTAATTAATTTCGTATTTTAAATGAGTTATTTGGTGTCACTCAAGTCAAGGCTTCAGGCCTGGCCATGAAATTACCAACACTCTCGATAAAAAGGGGAGCGAAAAGAGGAGAATAGAAATGGAAAAGTTTAATGAGGAAGAAATTGCTTGGCTTATGCATGCCCTTAATCCTGGTAATTGTAAAAGCTGCATTTGGTGTAAAGAAGAGGAAAAATTTCAATGTTGTCCTAATGGGCAAGCACCATGTCAAATTTTTGCCGATAAAGTTTTACAAGGATTAGAGCAAGCTGGATTGATTTAATTTAAGATGGAAAATAAAACGATCGCCGATATTTTCACCGAAATTGCTGATATCTTGGACATCCAAGGGGAAAATCCTTTCCGCGTGCGCTCCTATCGGAATGCAGCCCGGACTATTGAAGATTTAAGCCAGAGTTTGCAGTCTTTAGTAGCTGCAGGGAAAAATCTGGAAGAGATTCCCGGCATCGGTAAGTCAATTCGGGAGAAGATTGAAGAAATCCTGGCTACAGGAAAATGTCATTTTCTGGAAGAATTAAGAGCCCAAATTCCCCCTGGTTTAACAGAGCTTTTAAAATTAGAGGGCTTGGGGCCAAAGAAAGTAAAGGTCTTATATGATGAATTGGGAGTTGACTCTATTGACCGGTTGGAAAAAGCGGCCCAGGCCGGAAAACTCCGAAGCCTTCCAGGTATGGGCATAAAAACAGAAGAAAAAGTCTTAAAGGCCATTGAACACTATAGAGCGGGCGTAGGAAGGTTCAAACTTTCCGTGGGGTTCATGTACGCCCAAGCATTATTGGATTATTTAAGCAAGGTTCCCGGAGTGAAAAGGCTGGATGCGGCCGGTAGTTTTCGGCGGCGCAAGGAGACGATTGGGGATTTAGACATATTAGCCATCTGCCGTCCGGATAGTAAGGTAATGGACCGTTTTACCAAATACGAAGAAGTAGCGGAAATTATCTCCCATGGAGAAACGAAGTCCAGTGTGCGCTTAAAATGTGGGCTGCAGGTGGATGTCCGGGTGCTTCCAGAAGAAAGCTATGGGGCAGCTCTGCATTATTTTACTGGGTCTAAAGCGCACAATGTGGCCATAAGAGAACGGGCCAGAGAGCGTGGGTTGAAGATAAGTGAATACGGGATATTCCGCGCTAAAGATGAGAAGAGATTAGGAGGGCAAGAAGAAGAAGAGGTTTTTAAAGCAGTTGGGCTTCCTTTTATCCCCCCAGAATTGCGTGAAGATCGGGGGGAAATCCAGGCCGCGGAAAAAGGTAAACTACCGCAGCTCATTGAATTAGCCGATATCCGAGGCGACTTGCAGATGCACACTAAGGCCACTGATGGAAAGAATACTATGGCAGAGATGGCTAACAAAGCTAAGGAATTAGGATACGACTACATTGCCATAACAGATCATTCTAAGGCTGTCCGGGTAGCTGGTGGGCTCGATGAAAAAGGTTTAGCTCAGCAGTTTAAAGAAATAGAGAAAATCAACTCCCACCTTTCCGGTATTCGCATCCTGAAAGGGGTGGAAGTAGATATATTAGCCGATGGAAGTCTCGATCTGGCCGATGATATCCTTAAAGAGGGTGAGGTGGTCTTGGCTTCAGTACATTCGCGCTTCAATATGAGCGCAGAGGAGATGACGCGGCGCATTATCAAGGCGATCAAGAATCCCCACGTGCATATTCTTGCTCATCCCACGGGCAGGTTAATCCTGGAACGAGAACCATATAAAATCAACTTGAAAGAAGTTATTCAAGCCGCCATTGATTACGGCGTTATCTTAGAGATAAATGCTTATCCAGATCGACTTGATCTCAGAGATATTGATGCCCAACTAGCTAAAGAAATGGGCGCTAAATTAGTTATATCTACTGATGCGCATAGTACGGAGCAAATGGAGTTAATGAAATTTGGTGTCTTCACGGCCCGGCGCGGATGGATTGAAGCCCAAGATGTAATCAATACCCGGCCCCTCCCGGAATTGCTGAAATTTTTAAAGTAGGCAAAATTAAGAGATCTAATTAATTCCCAATTCTAAAATTCTTAACTGCTCCTCTTCTCATTTTTAACCCATAACGCACTAAAGCAGCTTCAAAGTCAACAAAGTCGTAACCTGGGATTTTGTACTTATGCCAAAGACTTTTTAAGGCGGCTAGAATTTTTTGCGGAGATCTTAAATTTTGAGGAATAAAGCGTAAATATCTGGCCGCAGCCACACAGAGATCGCTTGGTAAAGGGTCGGCTTTTTTCCATCTCCCCCGCAGTTCCCTTAAAAAAATATTTATTGTTAATGGCCCTATACCCTTGGCCAGAAACTGAAGACGCTCCTCTAAATCCCGGCTGTCTTTAGCCGCTTCATGTATTTTCTGTAATTTGCTGCCATAATTCTCCTGCAGATTCCGGGCCATCTCCAATAGTTTTGTGGCCGTTTTAAAATCATACCGCACATAACCACCTTCATCCAAAAAGGAGACTAAACCTGCCCATCCTATATTTAATAATTTTGCTGGAGAATCGATTTTTCTTTGGGCAAAAATTTGAAATGTCTTCGAGGCAATTTTTCCCGGAAGGGGAGCGCCGTATAAAATGGCGGCCAAGAACCACTTAAATAATTCTGCATCTCTTAAAGAAGAAAGATCAATATTTAGCTCTTTGGCAAAAGTACCGCCAAATTTTTTAAGGATCTTTTCAATCTGCCGCCGTTTTTCTTGCCTCATAATTTTGCGCAAGAAGGGGTTTAATTTTTTTAAAAAAGAGCAAGCCAGCCAAAAATGCCAAAAGGGCGTTAATCAGAAAAACATTATTCAGTCCCAACTCCTGGGCAATAATACCCGAAATAATTGGACCAGCCGTCATGCCCAAGGCATATAGCGACTGAAAGAACCCCATTGCTGTCGCTCGTTGCTCGGGGGGGACTGCTCCCAAGGCTAAAGTCATTAAGAGGGGAAAAGCCAATCCTACTCCAAAGCCGTTCAAAGCTTGCACTCCGTAAAGGATACTTAGCTGCCCAGTTAGAGGAAGGAAAATTAATGATCCAGTAATGAAGAGAAATCCCATGAGAATAAGCAGCGGTTGAGAAAAATAAATTGATAAATAGGTTCCAGACAATAGAGTAGCTAAGGTATTGGGAAGCTGGTAACAGAAGAGAAGCGTACCTAACTGTCCTTTAGAAGCCCCCATTTGTTGGGCATAGAGGGGAGTAAAGCCTATAGGGGCGGAGAAAACCGTAAACTGCAGGATTATACAGGATAAAGAGGAGAGGATGAGCATAGAATTTTTTCCCACCCTTAAAAGTTGTTTTAAAGAGGAGGAGGAAATCTTCTTGGCCGGAGGTTCAGTTAAAGCATTGGCCAGTAAGAAGCCAATGCCTGCAAGCACAATGCCCAAATAAAATGGACCTGACCAATCCCAAGCTTCAGCTACTAACCCGCCCAAATAGTTAGCGGCGATTTGAGAGATACGGGTTGAAAAAAGAATCGAACTCATAGAATAAGCTAATTTTTCTGCCGGAAAATAGCTGGCGAAAAGAACAGTAAAAGGAACCCACATGCTGGCCGCAATACCAGCGGCAAATACAGAGAAAAAGAGCATGGGCGTATTTACCGAAAAGAGTAAGCCCACCGCAGCCAAGGCGTCGAAGAAAAATCCATAAAGAACAAAAAGCTTTCTTTTTTGCCAACGATCAGACCAAATTCCTAAGGGAATACGCCAAAGCAATTGGGCCAACCCATATGCACCTATGACCAAGCCCACTATTTTAAATGAACCACTGATCATTTGGATATAAGGCGAAAGGATGGGAAGATAAATATAGACGGCGGCCCAGAAAAAACTGGCCGTCAAATGAGTAAGGAAGATAGAGCGGCGGAGAGATGCATTATCATGGTTAAAGGCGGGCATCATTTTTTTAAGGCTTCTCCAATCATGGGCACAAAAGAGACGCCTAAGAGATGTTGCACTTCAGGTTTACCCTTTTTCTTAGTGATTAAAGTTAAGGTTTGAAAATAAGTAGTACTCCCCAAAGGAATGACTAAGCGTCCTCCTTCGTTTAATTGCTTGAGTAAAGGGGGTGGAATATGGTTGGCGGCGCAAGTAACAATTATGGCGTCAAAAGGAGCTGCTTCTTCCCAACCGAAATAACCGTCTCCATATTTTACGCGGACTTTATCATATCCCAGTTTTTTTAGCCGAGCGGCGGCCTTTTTAGCCAAAGTTTCGCGAATTTCAATGGTGTATACTTGGTCCGTTAATTCGGCCAGAACGGCTGCCTGGTAACCGGAGCCAGTACCAATCTCTAAAACTCTTTCTCCAGGCTTAATCTGTAAAGTCTGGGTCATGAAAGCGACAATATAAGGTTGAGAGATGGTTTGGCCTTCGCCGATAGGCAAAGGATGGTCAGCATAGGCTTGGTTTCTAAAAGATGGATCAACGAATAGATGGCGCGGGATACGGCCCATGATCTCCAGCACTTTGGGATCCTTAATGTCTCGTCCTTTGAGATCCCTTTCCACCATCCGCTGCCGGGCGGCTATTAAACTGGGGTCTTCCGTCGCCAAAATGGATGAGGGGAAAAAAAGAAAAAAAGAACAGATCAATAAAAAAATAGTCCTGGCTTTAGGCCAAAGCATAATTTATCGCTTCGTTTCCCCAACTGGAAGGGATTGATTAAAAAAAGATCAATAAAAGCAAAACAAATTTCATTAAGAATTAACCAAATACTGGCGCTGGTATTGCCGGGCCTGGTGCATGAAAGCTTCCAAACGGGTTAAAGTATTAGTTTCTTCTTGCCCATCATAAGCCATATTGAGGAAAGGTATGTTATTATGATCTTCGCGGTAGCGCTTCATTACAGCTCCGACGATAGTTCCCGGCATGCAGGTGAAAGGCATGACATTGACTAGTCCAGAAACTCCTTTTTTAATATAGTCTGCGCATTTGCCTACGGAAAGTACCGCTTCTCCTTCAAAAGAGTCATCAAGGTAGGGTTTAGCAGCCTGCAAAGTCTTCGAAATTGGTGGTTCGGGATGATTGACTAAGCTGCCATCGAAAACATGGGCTAGCTTATGCTCGTCCCTTTTTTGCACTAATTCTGTGATATAGGTCCGCCAGAAGTTAGCAAATCTTTTGTTGCGCAAACTGTATCTCCGAGAAGTGTAATTTAAATAAAGAAACCACTCGGAAATGGGCGGTAGCCAAACCTCTGCTCCCAGTTTTTCCAACTCCCGGACAATGAATTCATTACTAAAGGCGTTGGAGCGAATATAAATTTCTCCTACTATGCCTATGCGCGGTTTGGAGCCTGGGTTGATTACTTTAATTTGTTCAAATCTTTTTCTTGCTTCTCGCAATATTTCCGTTAAATCGGATAAACATTGCTGAGGATTGTCTCCGCTGTCCCTAATTATTTCATATACTTTTTGACGATAGTATTTGAATACTTGGTCTGACTCTCCCTGGTTAACTTCATAAGGACGAGTTTCTCTAAGTTTTTTATCCAAAAGATCTATAGCTACCATTCCCTGCCAGGCTAAACGAGTAAAGTTCTTACCCACCATCCCCAAATCCCGGTAAAGATGCTCATCTTGGGTAGGGGAATATATGGGTACATCAGGGTAGCCTAAGTCATCTAAGATTAGACGGTGGAGCCGATGGTATTGGCCAAAGCGGCAGGGTCCATTTCCTGAGGGCATAAAAAAGGCCACTTTATTTCGATCAAACCCTGGGCTTTTTACTATGCGCACCATATCGCCAGTGGTGAGGATACAAGGATAGCATTCTTTCCCCGAGGTGTATTTTCTTCCCCAATAAAGGGTTTCCTGATTTGACTCAGGCGTTACTTCCGCATCAATTCCGCAGGCCTGAAAGGCGCCCACTAAGGCATAAGCCTGTTCAGCCATATAGGGGATATAAACTTTGCGGTGATTGGCATCCTTGGTCAGGACGATCGTCTTTGGCTTCCGTTCTTCCCGCAAACGGTCTTCGCGGAAGTTTTTTAAGCTATCTAAAAAAGCCTCCAGCCTGGTAATAGCCCCGACATCAGCACTATGTTCGTCAATCTCTATTTGCAGGTAGGGTTTACCGCGCATCTTTTCTTTAAAGAAATGGAGGATGAAAGAGTCCGGCCCGCAGGCAAAATTAGTAATATAGATGGCGTAAAGACGAGGATCATCACGGACAATATGGGCGGCACTGTAAATTTTTTGGCCGTATTTCCAATACATGTCCCGCCATTCATCGACTAAATTCACTTCGTCTAATGGTAAGAAATCCATGGGCATAGCTAAGACGCCCAGATCTCGCAGTTTCTGAGGAATACCAAGGTTTATCCCGGAATCGCAGCCATTGTATGGCCGACTGACAATAACCATAGCCTTCTCGTTTGGCTTTAGCTGCTCCAAAATTTCTTTCCCGCGGCGCTTCAAAAAAGCGTAAAAATTAGCTTGCGCTGCTTGGGCCTTAGTGATAGCTTCTTTAACTTCTTCGGCATCTTTACCCAATTCTCGGCCCATTTTGATTAGTTCTTGCTCTAAGTTCTTTTTCTCCCAAGCAAAATGGACTACGGGAGAAAGAACGCGCACCCCGTAGGATTTAAAGTCGATGGCTGATTTAACCGCATAAGGAAAAGCCTGCACATAGGGACAGACAAAGGAGCGATCTAAGGAGGGGTGGCTTAAAGGCATATTAATTATGCTCGGCAAGAAGATTGTATCTACGCCTTTGTCAATTAAGTCCAAGAGGTGGCCATGGGCTACTTTGATGGGAAAACAAGTTTCGGCTACAACTTTTTCCACTCCTTTGTGGATTAATCTTTTATTTGTTTTGTCGGAAAAGATCGGGCGAAAGCCCAAAGCAGAGAAGAAAGCTTTCCAGAAAGGCATGAGTTCATGGAAATGTAGAAGCCGCGGCAAACCGATTGTCGGGGCATCCGCTGGAACTTCTTTTTCCTCTTCATAAGCGGCCATTAAAGCTGCTTCGCGCTCGCTAAAAAGATCAGGGAGATCACTGCGGTGGGAACGGGTGCGGTCAATATCGTATTTTTCGCAGCGGCTACCATAGAAAAGTGGTTTTTCTCCTTGGACGGTCACTTTGCGAATTTCACAGTGGTTTGGACATTCGTGGCATTCAAAGGAAGTCAGCTCATAAGGACGGGTGCTCAGATCCCAGCCTTTAAAATTGGTTTTACCAGATTTATTTTCTTCCATAGCTAAAATGGCACACCCAATTGCCCCGGTCACCTCATTATGTTCCGGCACAGTAATTTTCTTACCCGTCACTTTTTCAAAAGCGGCGACCACGGCTTTATTAAAAGCAGTTCCCCCTTGAAAAAAGATGTTATTGCCTACACGCTTATCGCCCACCACTTTATTTAAGTAGTTCAGGACTATTGAATAAGCCAAGCCGGCTACCAAGTCTTCCCGCTTCGCCCCTTTTTGCTGATGGTGAACTAAGTCTGACTCCATGAAAACTGTGCAACGCTCACCCAAAGAGACTGGTGATGATGAACTGAGGGCCATATTGGCAAATTCTTCTTTAATCGAGAGTCCCAGCTTTTCTGCTTGTTCTTCTAAGAAAGAGCCAGTCCCCGCGGCGCAAACTTTGTTCATTTCGAAATCAACGATCGCCCCCCGGTCAAGAGATATGTATTTAGAATCTTGGCCGCCAATCTCAAAAATAGTATCCACATTAGGGTCGATATGAGCAGCGGCCGTGGCTTGGGCTGTAATTTCATTACGAATTACATCAGCACCTACAAAATCACCAGTGAGATAACGCCCCGAGCCTGTAGTACACACTCCTTTTATCTCTACTAAATGACCAACTTCCTCGCCCACTTCTTTGAGGCCTTGACGGATAGCTTCAATAGGCCGGCCGGCGGTCATCAGATAGCGTTTGGAGAGGACTCTTTTATTTTCATCTAAGACCACCACATTAGTAGAAATAGAACCAACATCAATACCTAAATAAGCAGGAATCTTTTGGTTTCCGGGAACTTCTCTTAAGGGTTGCCAAGTGCTTTGCTGGCGGTGTCTTTCCGAAAGGAATAGGGGCTCCAGAGCCACATCAGGGACCACAGGGCGACTTACATATTCTCTAAGCCGTGCCAGTCCTTTAAATCCTTTCCATTTTTCTGGATTTTCCATGGTGATCAATGCAGCCCCAATTGCCCCCATAGAAGCAAAATGCTTGGGGACGATGAATTCTCCTTCTTTCAATTCCAGAACATCAAAAAAGGCTTTGCGCATTCCAGCATTGGCAGCCACTCCGCCTTGGAAAGATATGGGAGGAAAGAAATTTTTGCCTTTACCTATATTCGATTTAAAATTGCGCGCTAAAGCATAACAAAGCCCGGCGACTATATCATAATCTGGCGTCGCCCCCTGCTGCAAATGAATCATATCTGTTTTGGCGAAAACACTACAGCGGCCGGCGATGCGCGGTGGATGCTTTGATTTCAGGGCTAAATTTCCGAATTCTTCTATAGTTAAGTTTAGGCGGTGGGCCTGTTGGTCTAAAAAGGAACCAGTCCCCGCGGCACATATGGTGTTCATGGAAAAATCCAATATCTTATACTGGCCATTTTGGGGATCTGCTTCTACCAGAATGAGCTTGGAGTCCTCTCCGCCCATCTCAATTATGGTTCTTACTTGGGGATAAAAGTATGTTGTGGATTTGCTTTGGGCTATGATTTCGTTTATAAACTCAGCTTCTAAAAGTTCAGCAATTAATTTCCCCGCGGTGCCGGTTACCGAGACGCTCTTAATTTGGGCGGCAGGAATGCGGGCAAGGATTTCTTCTAAAACACTTAAAACAGTTTCTAAGGGTTGCCCCTTGGTGCGGGTATAATACTCTTCGATTACATTTTTATCTTCGTCAATAAGAATAGTATTCGCACTAACTGAGCCTACATCTATACCTAAATGGAGTTCTTTTTTTGCCATTTCTATCTCTAACCTCCATCTTTCAAAGCTTAGGGAAGTATATAAATCCATTTGCTTTTAAACAAATGATATATATCATATAAATTGCCTACAGAAAAGAGCAAGAGTTTTTTTAAAGCGAAAAATTTGCTAAGATTTGCTCGATCAAAAAGTAAGGATGAGTAAGAAATGCCCACCCCAAGAAGCAAATATATTTATGCTCTACATTATGAGGCGCTAACTTTCTTATATGACCCCTTAGTAAGGGTGGCTACTAAAGAGTTTACCTTTAAGAAAGCTTTAAGCCATCAGGCAGAAATACAACCCGGCCATAAGATCTTGGATCTTGGCTGCGGTACGGGAACGTTAAGTTTAATCCTTAAAGAAACCAGCCCGCAAGCTATAATAATTGGCTGTGATGGGGACCAAAAAATTTTAAAGATGGCTAAAGCAAAGGCTACGCAAGCGGAAAGGGGATTATACTGGCATTGCGGCTTAGCTTATGAATTACCTTATGCCGAAGCCACTTTTAATCATGTCTTTTCTAGTTTTTTATTTCACCATTTAACCAAAGAAAATAAATTGCGCACTTTAAGAGAAATTTGGCGTGTCTTAAAACCAGGTGGAGCATTGCATCTTGCCGATTGGGGAAGACCCCAAAATTGGCTGATGCGCCTGACTTTTTTAATAATTCAAATTTTGGATGGTTTCCAAACCACTGCCGATAATGTGCGCGGGTTATTGAGGCACTATCTTAAAGAAGCTGGTTTTGTAGGGGTGCGGGAAGTCAGAAATTATAATACTTTTGTCGGCTCTCTTATTCTTTACCAAGCCCACAAGCCGGCTAATTGAATTTTTATTACTTTGCCCCCAGGTCAATAATTTAGCCAGAGGAAAAAATTATTTTTAAGAGAGAGGATAGCATTGATGGAAGAAAAAAATTGGTTTGATTATGCTTTTTACCCCCGAGGCGTAGCCATAATTGGCGCTTCACCCCATGATTTAGCTACCCTCGCCCAAATGAGTACCAAAATTAAAGAAAAATTATTTCTGGTAAACCCTAATTATAAAGAAATCCGCGGCCAGACGTGTTACCCAAACATTTTAGCAATTAAAGAACCCATTGATTATGCCATCTTAGTTATTCCCGCGGTTATAGTTCCCCAAGTTCTGGAAGAGTGTATCCAAAAAGGGGTAAAGGTCGCCCAAATTTATTCTTCCGGTTTCAGCGAAACAGGTATGGAAGAAAGAATGGCTTTGGAAAAAAAGGTGCAAGAGGTGGCGGCGGGTAGAATCCGGATCATTGGCCCAAATTGCTTCGGTGTTTATTGCCCCCAGTCGGGTTTAGCTATTATTCCTGAAGCGCCTGCAGCAGAAGGGCGTATTGGGGTGATTGCCCAAAGTGGAAGTGTGGCGGAGTCTTTATTATATTTCGCTTTTACCCATAATCTTCGGTTTAGCAAAGTAATAAGCTATGGGAACGGACTGGACTTAGATGCGCCTGATTTCTTAGAGTACTTGGTAGATGATGCGCAGACGGAAATAATTGCTTTGTACATCGAAGGCACCAGAAATGCCGCTCGCCTGAAGAAGGCCTTACAACAAGTTGCCCGTCAAAAGCCCGTAGTGGCCATTAAGGGAGGAGTGACTGCGCCGGGGTTAAGGGTAGCCATTTCTCATACAGGTGCGCTGGGGGGGACTCCGGAAATTTGGCAAGCCTTGTTCAAGCAAACTGGGGTTTTGGAAGTGGAAAATTTTAAAGAGCTGTTAAATGTTCTTATTGCTCTGGATCATTCTCCCCTTCCTTTTAGCCCAGGATTATCGATTATTACCAATTCTGGGGGGTTTAGCGTAATCCAGACGGATTTTGCTTTACGGCTAGGCTTGGATATCCCTAAATTCTCCCTGGAGACGATAAAAGCATTGCGGCAAATCGTGCCTTTAGCCGGAACAAGTGTAAGTAATCCTCTCGATGCCTGGCCTATCTTTTATAGTCTATCCGCAAAGGCGAATATAGCGGAGATTATCAAAATCGTTGCTGCAGACCAGAATGTTAGTTCCCTTATTCTTCATTTTGATCAATTCCGGTATTTGCGGCGAGCTTTGGGACGAGAAGTAGAAAAGCATATGCAAGTTTTAATTCCCTTGATGGTAGAAGGCTGTGTGTGGGCCAGGGAAAGAGCAAAGAAAGTAGTATTCGTCTCCGTTTCCCTGGACCCTTTTCTGGAAGATGAAGAAGAGCGCTATTATAATTTGCTCCTCAAAAAAGAGTTTTCGGCCAAAGGTTTCCCCGTATTTGCCAGTTTGGAGGAAGCGATCAAGACTTTGGCTTATCTTTGCCAATGGATAGGCAAATTACATAATCATCCCGCCATCACAGTGAATTAACTGCCCCGTAATAAAAGAGCTCTCATCGGAAGCTAAAAAGAGAGCCAAATTAGCTACATCTTGAGGAGTACCTTTCCGGTTTAGCGGGACGATAAAAGGCAACCCTTTTTCCATCTTTTCTATGATCGCAGGGGGCATGGATTTGATCATATCTGTCCAGATCATCCCCGGGGCGATGACATTGACATTTATGCCTTTAGGGGCTAATTCTTTAGCGGCGGTCTTGGTCATGCCGATTACTCCAGCTTTGGTAGCGGAGTAATTCAACTGCCCGGGATTTCCGCGCCAGCTCGTGGAGGAAATATTTATAATTTTTCCATACCCTCTTTCCCTCATTACCCGAGCAGCGCATTGTGTGCAGAGAAAGACCCCTTTCAAATTAACCTCGATTACCTGATCCCATTGTTCGTCAGTCATTTTGTGGAGCATGGCATCACGGATGATGCCCGCATTGTTTACTAATATATCTACTGTGCCAAATTCACTCACTGCGGTATCCACCATTTTTTGGGCTATCTCCCGCGAGGCCACGCTCCCGATAACGGCCACCGCTTGCCCACCCATGTTTTTAATTTTTTCTACGGTTCTTAAGGCATCGGCTTCGTTTATATCATTCACGACAATCTTAGCTCCCTCTTCGGCAAAACGAAGAGCAATGCCTTCGCCAATTCCTCGGCCTGAGCCAGTGACAATAGCTACTTTGTCTTTTAGTCTCATTTTTTCATCCTCCTTTTTTAAAAAATCATTCAGCTACTCATTATTTTCGGCGGCCAAAGCTCTTGGCCAAAGTAAGCATTTTATTTTCCGCCATTAATAGCTTGCAAGAAGTGCGCATACCGGTAAAGGGCTCCAGCTGCCCTTACCGCTCGTTCTGGAGTGCGGAACTGAGCTAAAAAGTATTCCTCTTGATCGACACCTTTTCTTTTTATTAAATTAGTCCCTACCGCGAAAATTGGTTTTTTATATTTTTTAATAAGGGCCATCGTATGTTCATATATTAATGTTCTACTTTCGGAGACTTTTTGCAGTAATTTATCCACCCGTTCAGGCGGAAAAATACTTTCCGCCCTCTTTTTAAGATCTGGCAACATCATGGCTAAAGGTCCAGCATCCCCACTTAAGGATATTACTGCATCGATTTTAGACCAGGAAATTAGGGCCTCCAGACAGTCAAGGTAAGCTGGCGTGCTTATTGTGGCTACCATATCGACAGGATTTCCTCTGCTCCAATAGGTTGGTAGAAATTTGTTCAAGTGCTTAATCAACGGTTCATCTAAGGGAGGAACTTCCAGGCCTATTTCCTGACAAGCATCAGCAGTAATAACTCCCCATCCTCCTCCCCTGGTTAGGATTCCCACTCGGGGGCCTTGGGGCAGGGGGAGGGAAGAAAAAGCTGCTGCCCATTCCAACATTTCTTCGGTGGTGGAGGCCCATAAAACGCCAGCTTGGCGGAAAGCTGCTTCGTAGATTTCTTTGCTTCCAGCCATAGCCCCACTATGTGATTTGGCTGCTCTGGCCCCTGCAGAAGTCCGGCCGCCCTTGAAAGCAATTATCGGCTTATGGGGAGTAATTTTTTGGGCTCGCTCGAAGAATTTTCTGCCATCGTCTAAACCTTCTAAATAAAACAAGATGACTTTCGTTTTAGGGTCATCTCCCAGATAAGCCAAATAGTCTTCCGCCCTTAAATCACCTTCATTGCCGCTGCTAACATATTTATTAAAACCGACAGCAAATTTCTCTCCCCAACCTAACATTTGCGTGCCGATATTACCACTTTGAGAGACTAAGGAAACTTTCCCCTTCCTGGGCCTTACCGGGGGCATCAGGGCGGTAAGGCTGGCCGAGGCACTAAAAATGCCCATAGTATTTGGCCCGACTAACCTCATCCCCCCTGACCTGGCTATTTCCGTAAGCTCTCTTTCCAAGCGGGCCCCTTCGGCACCGGTTTCGCTAAAATCAGAGGTAATGACAATGGCCATGCGCACCCCTTTTTGCAGACAATCCAGGACCGCTTCCTTAGTAGCTTGGGCGGGAATAGCTATTATAGCTAAATCTACTTCTTGGGGGATTTGGCTTACGCGGGGGTAGGCTTTATGGCCCAAAACAAATTCTTCACGGTTATTTACTGGAAAGAGCTTCCCTTGATAGCCGCCCAGAAGGATATTCAAAAAAATAATAGCCCCCCATTTCTCCACATTATTGGAAGCCCCAATTAGGGCAATAGATTTAGGATTAAAAAGGAGATCAAATTTAGGTTCTAAATCGATAATCATTCTTCCCTCACCTTTATTTTTGTAAATAAAGCAGATTTGCTTCTCTGTAAATCCACAGCCGAGGATGAATTAATTAATCGCCTGCCAGTTCCTGTAAAGATTTCTTTAAATTAGCTAATTGTCTTTGGTCTAAACGGATTACATCCTCTCCCTGCCGAATTTCAATTTCCAATTCTCCTCCAGTTTCCACTTTTAAAACTTTTATTTCCTCTTTGGCTTTGGCTTCCGGAGGAGCAAATTCTTTATAAGCAGCAGGAATATATCCTTTTTCAACCCAATCTAAGGGGTTGAATTCCGCAAATTGGATGAGCGTCCCGAAAGCATGCTTAGGATGGATATACATTTCTTTCCATCCCGGGAAAGGTTCACCCAGCCCGAAAGTAGGAATTCCTTTCTCTTCCAGAGATCGATAGGTTTTATTAATATCATCTACTTGCACCGTAATATGATGAGGTCCCTCGCCCCTCTTTTCCAAAAACCTATATAAAAAGCCTTCCTTTTCTAAGGGATCTATTAGTTCAATAAAGCAAGAAGTGCCCAGCTCTATAGTGGTCCAGCGGTATTTTTGTTCAGGAACCGGAGCGCAAAAAAGCTCTCTTCCCCCCAAACCATCTATGAAGAATTTTCTGGCCTTATCTAAGTCCCAAACTCCAATAGAAATATGGTCGATCCGGCGAATCATTTTTTCCTCCATATTAAGAATTTCCAGATAAACATCTGGAACACGAACAATTTTTTCATAAATTATCTTATTCGCCAGAGATAAATCAAGGGTAATCTTTGCGGACATTTGGTAATTTTTGAAGTCCCTGCTGAATTAAAGCGGAAGAAAGAGGGAGTAGGGAGATTATATAAATTAGGCAGAATTTTAAAAGTGATCGATGGTCAGAAATACCCTTGACCAAGATAGAAACCATAGCCTATTATAAAAATGGAGGAAAAATGAGCAAAGTAGTATTACGTTTTGCTCCCAGCCCCACAGGATATCTTCATCTAGGCGGAGCGCGGACAGCTATTTTTAATTGGCTCTACGCCCGCAACCAAAATGGGAAATTTATTTTACGCATCGAGGATACTGACCAAGTACGATCCACCAAGGAATCTATTACGGCCATACTCGAGAGCCTTACTTGGCTGGGCTTGGATTGGGATGAGGGGCCTATTTACCAAACGGATCGCTTGCCTTTATACCGAGAACATGCCGAAAGGCTGTTGCGAGAAGGCAAAGCCTATTTTTGTTATTGTACTCCAGAAGAGCTGGAAGAAAAAAGAAAACAAGCGCTCCAGGAAAAACGGCAGCCCAGGTATGATGGTCATTGCCGGGAATTAAAATCTCCCATTCCGGGGAGAAAACCGGCCATCCGCTTTAAATCTCCTAAACAAGGAATAACGGTTTTAAAAGATCTAATTAAAGGGCCGATTGAATTCGAGAATGCAGAGTTGGATGATTTGATAATTTTACGTAGCGATGGCTGGCCTACTTATAATTTTAGTGCGGTAGTAGACGATGCCACTATGGGTATTACTCATGTCATCAGGGGAGACGATCACGTCAACAATACGCCCCGGCAGATTCTTCTTTATGAAGCCCTGGGTTATCCTCTCCCCCAATTTGCCCATGTACCCATGATCTTGGGCGCGGATAAAACGCGCCTTTCTAAGCGGCATGGAGCCACGTCGGTCTTAGCCTATAAGGAAATGGGTTATCTTCCCCAGGCCTTGGTTAATTATCTTGTCCGTTTAGGTTGGTCGTATGGAGATCAAGAGGTTTTTACTCTGGCAGAGCTGATTGAAAAATTTTCTTTAGAGAATATAGGTAAATCCGCGGCTGTTTTTAATGCGGAGAAACTCCTCTGGCTCAACGGGCTGTATATCCGCCAGGAAAAGCCCGAAACATTAGCCGAACTAATAATTCCTTTTATTGAGAAAAGGGGCTGGCAACCTCGTTCTCGAGCATGGTTAATAGAAGTGGTTAAGACGCTGCAAGAAAGATCAAAAACTTTGGAAGAGATGGCCAGCCAGGCTGAGTTTTATTTCCGGGATGATTTCCAAATAGATGAAAAAGCTGCTCCTAAATTTCTTACTTCGGAGATAAAAGAGCCTTTGAAGATGCTTGCTTCAAAGTTAACATCTTCCCCAGAGCTTGACGAAAAAATGGTCGAAAAATTTTTTCGCGATATTGCGGCAGAGAAGAATATTAAATTAGTAACCATAGCTCAAGCTGTGCGCTTAGCTTTAACGGGGAAGACGGCGAGTCCTGGGATTTACGAAATAATGAGGATTTTGGGGAAAGAAGAAGTTTTAAAACGCCTCCAAAGAGCTTTAGAAAAAATTTAAAGTGCTGATTGATGAATCACAAATTGGGAAAAAAGATATTAAATTAATTTAAATCAGGTTATAGGTCGGCTCAAAAATTAATCCAAAAAGATAGTTTTTCCTTTCTCCCCTGCATATACTTGACTTATTCCAGATAACTCCTCCTTCATGAAGGCAATTCCTTCTTGCTCGCCATGGATTAAGATAATGATCTGCGGAGCTAATTTTTGTGCTAAATCGAGAAGTTCATAGCGGTCGGCATGGGAGGAGAGATAAAAGCGTTTTATATTTGGATTAATTATTTTAACTGGTTCGCCATCGGTAA
Source organism: Thermodesulfobacteriota bacterium (assembly GCA_049699975.1). GTDB lineage: Bacteria > Desulfobacterota > SM23-61 > SM23-61 > SM23-61 > CAZAGD01. The sequence continues at coordinate 2,175 of JBNAWB010000025.1, read as the reverse complement.
TGAAAACCAGCTCTTCTCCGATCTGGGCATGAAAGAGCTTATATCCAAGGGTATCTGGATCAATGAAACCGCAGAAGAAAATGCCATGCCGTTCATCCTGAACCATAAGCCGGGCAATTCTGGCTGAGGGGGTATTCTCAACCATCATGCCATTCGTGGCCACAATTATGCAGGGTTCGCGCAAAAGGTATTTCAGATAAAGCTCGTCGGAGTATTCCAGTACAGAAAAAAGGTCAAAGTCAGAGATGGAAACGTGGGGGCGCAAATACCGGCGGTACTCTTGGTAGATTTCGGTTATGCTCCGTCCTAATCCAGAGAGGAAAAGGGGAACAGAGGGAATCTGGCGCCGCCGCATCAGGGAGTAAATAATGGCCATCAGTTCTTGGGTTTTTCCCAAAGCGAAGGCGGGAATAAGAACGCACCCTTTTTTATTAATTATTTGGGAGACCTCTTGAGCAAATTTATTAATTTCTTCGGGCCTACTTTGAGAATAATAAAAAGGATCATTGCCATAGGTGCATTCCAGAATAAGGACCTCGATATTTTCCAAGGGAATTTCTGCTCCGGCTAAGAGCGCTTGGTCTTGAAAGGAAATATCGCCCGTATAATAAATTGTCCTTTTACCTTGGCGGATTACTAACCCCGCAGCTCCCAGAACATGGCCACTGGGCAGAAAATGAGCTCTTATGTTCCCTCTTAATTTAACTCTTTCATATCCACCCTTATGTCTTTTAGGAAATTTACGGGGAAGCGCCCTAAATTCGAGGTCAATAATTCCTCCTTTGAGCGGGCGTAGATCTTCATGTTCAAAGAAAGGATATTCTAAGAGCCCTTTTTCTTCTCGAAATATATTCATCACCGTAACAGTGTTGTGCAGCATGCGTAAGGCTATGTCTTTAGTCGGAGAAGTAGCAAATATGGGGGTTGCGGGATATTTCTGATGGATTAAGGGCAAAGAGCCGACATGATCCAAATGGGCATGAGAAATAAAAATAGCCTCTAAGTCTTCAGCGAGGCGGTCGTAGTCAGGGAGGCTTTCTTTACCGAATTTTTTCGGATGCAAACCGGCTTCGAGGAGCAGGGACACTCCGTTCATTTTGAGCAGATAGGAATTAGCTCCAATCTCCTGCCCACCACCTAAAACTTCGAATGACCAAGCCATTTTTGCCTCGAGTAAATTTTTAAGGGAGGAAAAGCCGCAGGATCCCCATTATAATCCATTCGAATAAAGAGATTAAAGGATTAAGGATTCCCAAATAAAGTAGGCCAATGATGATAAAGAAACCATAGGGTTCCAAGCGGGCCAAAGAGTAGCGGAATTGGGAGGAAGAGAATCCCATGAGGATTTTAGAACCATCAAGGGGAGGAATGGGAATAAGGTTAAAGGCGGCGAGCATGATATTTATTTGGGCCATATAAACTAAGAACATAGAAAAGGCGCCAAAAGGAGAAGGATTGAAAATTTGTAAAAGAAGCAGGGAGATGAAGGCAAGCATAGTGTTGGCCACAATACCTGCTGCAGAGACCAAGATTAAACCTTTGCGTTCATCATAAAGATTATGAAAATTTACGGGCACTGGCTTAGCCCAACCAAAACCAAAGATGAATAACATCAAGGTACCTATTGGATCAAGGTGCTTTAAGGGATTGAGCGTGAGTCTCCCGAACCAGCGCGCAGTGGAATCGCCCATTTTATCCGCTACCCAGCCATGAGCCAACTCATGCAGGACGATGGAGTAGATAAGCGGGATTACCAAAAGAATAAATGCCGCCGGATTTTTGAATAGTAGACTAATGAGCCCCATCTTTCTGATCCTTTTCTTAATTTTTTATTAGTATCCCATACTTAAAAATTGTTTGCAACTCATAGTTTTTTGCTTCACCCAAACTTACACCCGCTCCTTAAGGGTACTCTTTATAACAAATTTATTTGGAAAAGGGATCAAGTCTGCTCTTGACTCATGGAAATATGGGGTCAAACCTTTGGAAATATGGGGTCAAACCTTTAAAATTTAATTGACATTCATCTATTTCCCTTGCTATTTTATCTGCCTGGCAAGACAACTAAGGATTGAATATAAGGGGGCTTTTTATCATGTGACCTCAAGAGGAAATCAGAAAGAAGATATATTTTTAGACGACAGGGACAGGGAGAAATTTTTAGAAATCCTGAAG
>JBNAWB010000024.1:0-28265 GCA_049699975.1 Thermodesulfobacteriota bacterium | reverse complement strand
CCTCCCGCCTGTCTCCTGCTGGTGAGAAAAATTAAAACTGATCGACGGTCAGAAGAGAATTCTCTTGACTTTTTTTACCTAAAATTGTAAACAAAATTGTCGTAAGGGGAGGATTGGTATATAAATGGCGGTAGTTTAATAATTATAAATAGGGGGGAGGGTGATGGGTAAAGAATGGAGATTATTGGATCTTTACGTTGATCTCAATGAAAATTCTGTTTTTTTAAACCCAGCAATTCAGAAAGCTCGGTTGGAGGGTCATGTTCCGGATACAGTTGCTTTTTGCAGTTTTAAAAAAATTGGCATCTCCTTGGGTTTCTATCCCGATCCAGAAAAAGATATTAATTTAGAATATTGTCGCACTCATGATATTGGAGTATCCCGTCGTCTTCAACCCTATTATGTAAATGTTGGTTTTCCGGGTTTGTTTGCCGCCTATATAATAATCGGCAAGGAATTTTTGCCGCCTACGGTGGCGGAAGTTTTTCAAATGATCATTTCGCCCCTGGCCGAAGTTTTCAATCAAACCTGGGGCATCGAAGCTAAATTCCGACCTTTTAATGATATGGAAGTTAAGGGCAAAAAGATATCTTGGATGGGAGGTAGTTTTATTGGTTCTGTTTGGAGTGGAGCTAGTGTCTTACTTTATAAACCATCCCCCATTGATCAGATAAATCCAGCTTTAAATATTCCCCCGGAGAAGTTTGCGGATAAAGAAGCAAAGACCTTGGGCGAAAGAGCAGTATCCCTCGAGGAATTATTGGGCAGACCAGTTCCCCTTGATGAAGTTAGGTTAGCTTATCAAAAAGGCCTGGAGAAGATTTTTGGCGTTAAACTTGTGTTGGGACGATTGAGTGAAATAGAGATGCTATACGAACAAGAAAATCGCCGAAATTATTCCCCGGAGATGCTGCTGGCGCGGACAGAAAAAAAGAAGTTTGGGGTTATTCCTCCAGGAGTTAAGCGGGGAGAGGCCATCTGGAAGGTACCCCGCGGAGGTTTAATCAGAGCGGTCATTTTGGTGGCCGAAGGCAAAATAAGAAATCTCCTCTTTTCTGGTAATCTCCTTTGTTCACCTGTGACCGCCCTGGAGGAGGTGGAAGAAGCTTTACAAGGCCTAAATCTCCAAAAAGAGATAATCTTAGAGAGAATCCAAAGTGTTTACCAAAAACCAAACTATCAATTCACGGGGACTACGCCGGAAGATTTGCTCAAATTAGTATGGGAAGCTTCGGAAAAAGCTGTATAAATGAAGAGAGCGGAAGAAGAAAGAGATAGGAATTGAAAATAAATGCCCGCAAAGGAAAGGTAGAAAAAACTGGTCAGGAGAAATCAAGGAGGTTAAATTATGATCGGCATAAAATCTATAGCCGCTTATGTTCCGTATTTTCGGCTGAATCGAAGTGAATTAGCCCGGGCCTGGAAGGGAGGATCCATCGGTGGTGAAAAAGCTGTAGCCAATTTTGATGAAGATAGCTTGACTATGGCTGCCGAGGCGGGGAAATTTTGTGTGCGGGATTTGGGGCGAGACCAAATAGGGGGGTTGTTTTTTGCCAGCACCACTCCTCCTTATGGGGAAAAATCATCGGCCAGTATTCTTTCGGCAGTACTCGATTTACCCAAAGAAGCCTTTACCACGGATTTTACAGACTCTTTGCGGAGTGGAACATCCGCCTTTCTTACGGCCCTGAATGGAGTCCAACAAGGGGCGATGCAAGAAGCTCTTATCTTAGCTGCTGACTGCCGGTTAGGTAGAGCAGGATCAGAGTTAGAGCAGTTAGGCGGCGATGCTTCGGCGGCTGTTTTATTAGGCACAGCAAATCTTTTAGCCACTTTTGAAGGAGCGTATACGCTCAGCGATCCCTTTATCGATTTCTGGCGTCAAGGAGATGAAATATTCATTAATTCTTGGGAAGATCGGTTCATCAAATTGCATGGGTTCACGCGCGTGATCATAGAAGGTATCAAAGGTTTACTCAAGAAGTATGAGTTAACCATAGCGGACTTTGCCAAAGTAATCATTCCGGCCCCGGATGCTCGTACTCTCCAAGATGTGACCAAGCAATTAGGCTTAAAGCCAAATCAAGTTCAGGATCCATTATTTGCCAATATTGGCCAGGCCGGAGCGGCCCAAGCTTTTCTGATGTTGGCCGCGGCCTTGGAGGAGGCGAAAGGAGGAGATCGGCTTCTTTTGGCCAATTATGGCGATGGCTGTGATGTGCTAATTTTAAGAGCTACAGAGCAGGTCGAGCAAGCTCGAGGGAAGACTTATTTAGCGAATTTTTTGAGCTCCAAGAATACTTTAGAGAATTATGAAAAATATTTAACCTTCAAAGGTACCGTGGAAAAAGAACCTCCGCGTCGACCAGCTCAAGACACTTCTCTTCCGGTTCTCTGGCGCGATAGAAAGTCCGTCTTAGCCCTCTATGGAGGCAAATGCCAGAAGTGCGGGACACCCCATTATCCCTTGCAAAGGGTATGTTTCGGCTGTAAGGCTAAAGATCAATTTGAAGAAGTTAGATTAGCGGACAAAAAAGCCGAAGTATATACTTTTACTAAAGATAACCTTTATGGGGTGGTCGATCCTCCTTTAGTGATGACGGTGGTAGAGATTGAAGGCGGTTATCGGATTTATTGTCAAATGACAGACCGTGATCCAGAAAAAGTAAAAGTGGGGATGCCAGTGGAAATGACTTTCCGGAAACTCCACGAAGCCCGGGGTCTGAATAATTATTTTTGGAAATGCCGACCAGTGCGGTCGGAAGGAGGCGTAAAAAATGGCTGAGAGTATTAAAGACAAAGTTGCTATTATTGGCATGGGCTGTACTAAGTTCGGTGAGAATTGGGAATGGAGCGTAGAGGATATGGTGGTAGATGCAGTCTATGAGGCCTACGAAGATGCAGGGGTAGGTCCAGAAGCTATTGAAGCAGCCTGGGTAGGAACAGCTTATTCTGGTGCGGGCGGCTCTCTTTTGGGGGATATCATCAAGCTCCACGACATTCCCATAACACGGGTAGAAAATTTCTGTGCTACAGGCATGGAGGCTTTTCGTAATGCCTGCTATGCCGTGGCCGCGGGGGTGTATGATACAGTCTTGGCGGTGGGGGTCGAGAAATTAAAAGATTCTGGGCTGCAGGGCCTTCCAGATTCCATGCCTCGACCGGTCTTTGGGGTAGGAAGAACTGCCCCAGGTTCATTTGCTCTTATAGCCAGTAGATATTTTGCCAAATATGGCATCGGCAAAGAGACTCTGGCAAAAATTGCCGTAAAAAATCACCGCAACGGAGCCTTGAATCCGAAGGCCCATTTTCAGCGGGAAATTACCATCGAACAAGTTCTTAAAGCTCCGATTATTGCCTGGCCTTTAGGACTTTTTGACTGTTGTCCAACTACCGATGGAGCAGCCGCCGCGATCATCACGCGCAAGAATTTAGCCCAGAAAATTAGGCCGGACTATATTCCGGTAAAAGCCTTGGCCCTTTCCGTTTCTTCCATGTGGCCCCAATTTCGGCCCGGGTTTGATTATTTGGGTTTTTCGGCAAATGTTACGGCCGCCCAGAGTGCTTACCAGCAAGCGGGGATCAAGGACCCCTTAAAAGAATTAGACATCGCGGAGGTCCATGATTGTTTCACGATCACCGAATTGATTATCTATGAGGACCTGGGCTTCTGCCCGCGGGGTGAAGCAAAGAGATTTATTGATGAGGGTGTCTTTGAGCTCAGCGGAGAATTACCAGTAAACACGGATGGGGGCCTTAAATCTTTCGGGCACCCCATCGGGGCCAGCGGCTTGAGGATGATTTATGAGGTTTACAAGCAATTGCAGGGAAAGGCTGGCCGAAGGCAAGTTAAGAACCCCAAGTTGGGTTTGGCCCATAATTTAGGGGGCACACCGCAAGTATGCTGCATTACTATTCTCGGCTTACCTTAAAAAATTAGAGGAGGTAAAAAATATGGGCAAAACGATCATCAAGTGGATCTCCCATGCCGCTTTTAAGATTACCTCCAGCGGGGGAAAGATAATTTACCTAGACCCTTGGCTGGAGAACCCCCTTTCCAAATGCACTTTGCATGAGGTGCAGCAGGCCACATTAGTATTGGTTACGCATGACCATTTTGACCATGTGGGCCAAGCAGGAGAGATAGTGAAAAAAACAGGGGGATTGTTAGTGGCCAATGTAGAGACGGCTCGCCGGCTGCAAAGTGAGGCGCAGATTCCGGCGGAAAAGGTCTGTTATTTTGGGTATGGGATGAATATTGGTGGTAACTTAACCTATGAAGGCATTTCCATAAACATGACCCAGGCTTTTCACTCCACAGCCTCAGGCGCGCCCTGCGGATATATTATCCAATTAGAAGATGGGACGACCATTTACCATGCCGGGGACACTGGTATATTTGAGACCATGAAGTTACTCGGAGAAATCTACCAGATAGATCTGGCCTTGCTCCCTATCGGAAGTGTTTTTACCATGGATCCGCGCCAGGCGGCTTGGGCGGCGAAGTTAATTTCTCCGCGAAAAGTTATCCCCATGCATTATAAAACTTTTCCCATCTTAGTCCAAGATGCTAAAGATTTTGTGGACCTGGCTAAGAAAGAAGCCCCGGGTGTGGAAGTAATAGTTTTGAATCCTGGCGAGGAATACACTTTAATAAAATAGAAAAAAATTAATTTTGGAAAAATAAACCCCCAATACTTCCCCAAGAAGATTGGGGGTTTTTTATAAAGTGGCCCTATTTAGCTTATGCAGATAATCGATACCCATGTCCATCTTGATGAATTAAAAGATTTACCCGGAGCTCTGCAGAGGGCCAAAGAAGCAGGGGTAAAAGGGATCATAGCCGTGGGCATGGATTTTTTGAGTAACAAAAAAATTTTGGAATTATCTGCTCAAGATCCAAATTTTGTTTATCCGGCCTTGGGGTTACATCCCTGGCGAATAGCCGCAGGCCATATAGAAGAAAATTTAGACTTGATCAAAGGAGAAAATGAGCGGTGTGTTGCTTTGGGGGAAATTGGCCTTGACTTTGCCTTGGAAACTCCGCAAGATTATCAAGTAAAAGTACTGGAAGAAATACTTTCTATAGCTCACAAATATAAGAAACCTGTTCTTCTGCATGCGCGCCGGGCCTGGGATAGGACTTGGGAATTAATTAAAGAATGGGAAATCGAGAAGGCTGTTTTCCATTGGTATAGTGGTCCTTTAGATATCTTAAGCAAGATCATTGCTGGGGGGTATTATATATCGGCGACTCCCGCCTTGGCTTATAGCGAAAGGCATCGCCAGGCTATAAGGGCCGCTCCCTTAGAAAGAATTCTTCTGGAGACAGATGCACCAGAGGCTTATCAAGGAGTCGCGAGCGAGCCGGAAGATGTAAAGCGTACCTTGGCAGAAGTGAGCATGCTGAAGGGGTTACCGGCCGAGGAAGTGGCCCAGCAAACTTTTTTAAATGCCCAAGAATTTTTTCAGATCATTTTTTCTTGAGGAAAAATAGTTTATTCAATGAAAGAAGGACTAAGCTTATCCAAGGAGATTGAACCTGGGCCATTTGGGCAGCCCATTAGTTTTTTCCGCCCGAAGAGAAAAGGTGGGTTTAAGAAGAAAAGCCTTAAAGAAATTCTGGAAGAGACAGCATGTTCCTTGGGGGCAATGGCTAACGCTGACGGAGGAGAAGTGACTTTTGGCCTTTCTCCCATGGGGGAGCCCGAAGAGGTATTATTTTCGCAGAGGTCCTGGCCGATCTTCCTCAGCCACCTTAACAAATTTTTTTCTCCCCCCTCAACATAAAGGCAACTTTTCAGGAAAGGGAAGGGAAGAAGTTTATTTGTCTAAGCGTAGATCCGAGCCCCGAAATAATTTCTCTGCGTACCGGAAAAGCTTTTCTGCGCGTTGGTAGCCGCAATATTCCCCTTGCGCAAGCAAAGATAAAAATCTTAAGAGAAACGCGGATGGAAACTTGGCATGAGCGGGAAGTCTTAACCAAAAGTTCCTTGGCCGACTTGGATGAGAGTTTATTAGCCCAATTTGGGGGAAAATCTTTGTCCTTAGCTGAAGCAGAAAAAATTCTTTATCGCCCATATGGATTAATCGCCTACCTTCACGGAGTTCCTTTATTAACGCGGGCGGCCCTCTATCTCTGGGCTAAGGATCCCTTAAGATGGCATGCTCGTCCCGGCTTAGAGTTCATCCGCCTTGAAGGAAACAAAAAAGAAGATGGGCCAAATTACAATATCAAAGAGCGTCTTCGCCTGGAGGGCCCGATTTTAAGGATAATTGCCGAGCTTAACGATTTTATTGAGCAACATATTCAAGAGCGAGTTATTCGCCAAGATCTTTTCTTTAAAGAAAAATTTGTTTACCCAGTCGCGGCCCTGAAAGAAGTAATTATTAATGCTTTAGCGCACCGCGATTATAGCCTGGAAGGGAGGGCTATCGAGGTTTATATGTACGATGATCGCTTAGAGGTCGTAAGTCCAGGGGGCCTGCCCGGTTTCTTAAAAGTTGACCATCTCCAAGAAAAAGAGGGAGTTCACTACGCCCGTAACCCTTTAATGGTGCGGGTGCTTACGGATATGGGTATCATGCATTCCGTGGGGAAAGGTTTCTGGACCATTTTTGGGGAAATGCAAAAAAATGGTCTAAATCCTCCGGAAATAAAAGTTTCTGGGAATTGTGTTCAGGTCGTCTTAAAAAATGCTCCTTTAATGGACGAGTCCACCCTCTTGTGGCTTAAGAACTTTAAAGCCCACATCCTTAATTCGCGCCAGATAAGAATTTTGGCTTATGGTCGCGCCCACGGGTTGATTTTCAGTAGTGCGGATTATCAAAAATTGGGCGTTGACCGCGATACAGCTTATTTAGAAATCAAAGAATTGATCAACAAGGGAATTGTAAAGCCGCTCAAGCGGCACGGGAAAATTTACCAGATTATTGAACCAGGAAGGACATAAAAAGTTCTAAATGATCCCCGGCCGAGAAAAGAAGGGATGAGTAAAAAAGAAGTTTGGCCAGCTTATTTAAAATTAGCTGCCGAGGGAGCGCTCGAGGAGAGAGTGGCCCAAGCCCGAGAGATCTTAAAATCCTGCCGGCTCTGCCCGCGGGAGTGCCAGGTAAACCGACTTGCCGGAGAAAAAGGATATTGTCGGACAGGGGCACAGGCTGTGGTCTCCAGTTACAGCCCGCATTTTGGAGAAGAAGATCCCTTAGTGGGCAGGGGAGGATCAGGCACCATTTTCTTTACCAACTGTAACCTCCTTTGTCTTTTTTGCCAAAATTATGAGATCAGTCATTTAGGCGAAGGACAAGAAGTAAGCGCTGAACGATTAGCTAAATTCATGCTTACCCTACAAGAAATGGGTTGTCATAATATTAATTTTGTTACCCCCACCCATGTAGTTCCCCAAATCCTATCGGCCTTGGTCTTAGCCATCGCGGGTGGATTGCGGGTTCCCTTGGTCTATAATACGGGAGGTTATGATAGTTTGGAGACTTTAAAGTTATTAGATGGTCTGGTAGACATTTATATGCCTGATCTAAAATTTATGGATGGAGAAGTTGCTTATAAATTCTGCCGGGCGCGGGACTATCCGCAAAGAGCCAAAGCAGCCATTAAAGAGATGCACCGGCAAGTAGGGGATTTGATAATTAATGAAAAAGGGTTAGCAGAGAGAGGGTTGTTGATTCGCCATTTAGTTATGCCTGGAGGGTTAGCTGGAACAAGGGAAGCGATGCGCTTCCTAGCGCAGGAGATATCCCCCCATACTTACGTCAATATTATGGCCCAATATAGGCCATGTGGGGAAGCAGCAAAATATCCTCCCTTGAACCGCCGCCTCACTCAGGCAGAATACGATGAAGCTTTAGCGATTGCTCAAGAAGAAGGAATTCACCGTCTGGATCAGAGAAGAGGAATAAGAATTTGGCGATTTATATAAAAGGAAATTAAGGAGAGGTTTTCTATGAAAGTCCAAGAGATGTTTAATCTTAAAGATAAGGTAGCCATCGTCTCGGGAGGAGGAAGAGGAATAGGCCTAAAAATGGCCGAAGGATTAGCCGAAGCAGGAGCTCATCTAGTGATCTGTTCACGGAAAGTGGAGAGGTGCGTCCAGGCCGCTCAAGAACTGGCCGAGCAGAATAAAATAAGAGCCTTGGCTTTAAAATGTGACGTGCGCTCCGCCAAGGATATTCAGGAAGTGGTGGAGAAGACTCTTCAAGAATTCGGCAGAATAGATATTTTAGTAAATAATTCCGGGGCCAATTGGGGAGCCTCCGTAATCGATTATCCCTTAGAAGGTTGGCAGAAAGTTATGGAGACTAATGTTACGGGAACTTTTCTTTTCTGTAAAGCTGTTGGTCCCGTAATGATCGCCCAAAAGGGCGGAAGCATAATTAATATAGCTTCCGTAATGGGTATTTTAGGGACGGAAGCAGAGGTGGCCGATGCTATTGCTTATAGCGCCAGCAAGGGCGCGCTGGTTACTTTTACCAAAGATTTAGCCGTTAAATGGGCCAAATATAACATCCGGGTCAATGCGGTAGCTCCCGGATGGTTTCCTACGGATATGAGCCAGTGGGTAATTGAACACCATGGGCAGAAGCTTCTTAATCATATCCCCTTAGGCAGATTTGGCGAGGGCGATGAACTCAAAGGAATCGTCGTTTATTTAGCCTCTGAGGCTTCGCGATACGTCACCGGCGCAATTATTCCCGTGGATGGCGGTTATTTAGCCGTTTAGATAAAAAAGAAAAAAGGAGGGCAAGTTGACTTCGCGAGAGAGAGTACTGGCTGCTTTAAATTTAAAGATACCAGATCGGGTTCCTTGGGTAGAAAGTAGTGTCCATAACCGCTTGGCCGAGAAGCTCCTTAAACGAGATAATTTTGAAAAAGCTACGGTTACCCAAATTTTTTCTACGCCTGGATCGCGGATTCCCCCCGAGGTGTTGGAAGTAATCGCTTTAGATAATTTGAATTTTAGCATCGCTCCGCCGCGCTTTGTGAAAACGAGGAATTATGAAGGAATGGATATTATTGAAGATGGTCTGATTAAAACCGAGGCTGATTTAGAAAAAGTAATTTTACCTGATCCAGAAAACGAAGAGTTCTATGAACCAGCCCGCAAATTCATCGCCCGCTTTCGCGAAAAAGGCGTAGCTTTAGGAGTGACTACTCGGATGGGAGTCAGCAACACTTACTTGAGCATGGGCATTGAACATTTCAGCTTGCTCTTATACGATAATCCCAGCTTGGTCCTTCGTCTCTTGGATATCTTCGTGGATTGGGCTTGTAAAGCCGTTTCTAAGATCAATGAATTAGGTTTTGATTTTATGATCGTGCCTGAAGACCTGGCTTGGAAGCAGGGGCCACTTTTTTCCCCCAGAGTCATTCGGGAACTCTTCTTACCCCGCATGAAAAAAGTTGCGGAAAAAATCAAGCTCCCCTGGATTTATCATAGTGATGGAAACCTCCTGCCGATCCTTGATGATCTTTTAAAACTGGGCATGAATGGTTTAGCTAATATTGAACCTAACGCCATGGATATAAATGAATTGAAGCAGAAATATGGCCACCGTTTATGTCTCATGGGCAATATTGATTTGCATTATACTTTGACCCAAGGTACTCCAGAAGAGACGTTTGCTGAAGTCAAGAAACGTATCCAAGAGATCGGGCCCGGTGGAGGGTATATATTAGCCAGCTCCAATGGTTTGACTGCTTATTGCCAGCCAGAGAATGTTTTAGCCATGAATGAAGCTTTGCTCAAATATGGGTATTATTAAAAAATCAACAAATTTAGCTCAACCACCTCGGTCCAGTGAAAGAAGCGCAACTTTATGAAGTACTTTCCTCCAAACAGGCCCGCTGCCAGGTTTGTCCGCGGCGATGTATAATTGCCGAGGGTAAATTTGGATATTGCCATACGCGAGTCAACAAAGAGGGCAAAATATTTTCTATTATTTATGGCCGGGTAGCTTCTTTAGCCGTCTCCCCCATAGAAAAGAAACCAATGTTTCATTTTTATCCGGGAAGCCTTTGGCTTTCTTTAGGGACTTATGGATGCAATTTTCGCTGCCCCGGATGTCAAAATTGGGAATTGGCTCATGCGCAAGTTGAAAAAGAAGCTAAAAGAGAAAGAATAATTACCCCGCCTGAACTTATAGAAATGGCTATAACTCAAGGTTGTTTAGGAATATCTTGGACGTATAATGAGCCCGCTATCTGGCTGGAATATATTAGAGAAGGAGCAGAGATAGCCAAGGCCAAGGGTCTTTTAACCAACATAGTGACGAATGGCTATATAACAAAGGAAGGGCTCTATTGCTTAGGTCCTTTTTTGGATTCCTTCCGCATGGATTTGAAAGGATTTAGCAAGAAAACTTACGCTCAGATTGCTCATATTGAGGATTTTACGCCCATTTTAAATTCAGCGGAACAGGCCAAGGTCAAATGGGGAATGCATGTAGAAATTATTACGAATGTTATTTCAGGAATAAATGATGACGAAAAGGAATTGAAAAGCATTGCCTTATGGATTAAAGATACCCTGGGCCCAGAAACTCCCTGGCATCTAACTCGTTTTTTTCCCCATTATCAACTTGCCCACTTACCTCCCACTCCCCTGGAAGTCTTAGAAAAAGGGCGGAGGATTGGCTTAGAGGCAGGATTGTTATTTGTTTATTTAGGCAATGTTCCCGGGCATGAAGGAGAGAATACTTACTGCCCGAAGTGCCAGAGCCTCCTTATTCGGAGATGGCATCTTACTATCTTAGAAAATCATCTTCGCCAGCATAAGTGTAAAGTCTGTGGTTTTAGCTTACCGGGAAGATTCTAAAAATCAAGGCTTTTTATCTTGACGGTGAGCAAAAAAAATTTTAGATTGAGTCAGCAAGTGGGCGATGCGGGATTCGAACCCACGGCCTTTGGTTCCGGAGACCAACGCTCTATCCACCTGAGCTAATCGCCCACAATTTTAATTAATTCTTATCATTCTTTAAAAAAAATGTCAATTTGCAGGAGGAAGAAATGGCTAAAAGAATAATTGAGAATTTAGAAGAACTGAAAAAATTAGTAGGCCAAGAAGTGGGCGTAAGCGATTGGCATGAGGTGACGCAGGAAGCTATCAACATGTTCGCGGATGCCACCCTCGATCACCAATGGATTCATGTGGATCCGGAGCGCGCTAAACGGGAATCGCCTTTTGGCGGTCCGATTGCTCATGGTTATTATACTTTGAGCTTAGCCCCCTATTTGCTGGCCAATATCATGGAGATAAAAGAAAAAAAGATGGGGGTAAATTACGGGTTAAATAGGCTTCGCTTTACTGCCCCAGTGCCTATTCCCTCGCGCGTTAGGCTGCGGGCCACCTTAGCAAGTATCGAAGAGATTAAAGGTGGTGTGCAAGCGACCTTCAATCTAAATTTTGAAGTTGAAGGAAAGCAAAAACCAGCCTGCGTTGCCGAAGCAATCTATCGTTACTATGCCTAAGGCCTAACGGGAGGGAGTGGAAAATTTGGCCCACCCTCGGGCGCCCAGGGTTAGGATGATTTTATAAAGGAATAGAGCCGTGTTTTTTCTTTGGGCGATCTTCCTGTTTGTTCCAAAGCATATCAAAGGCTCGACATAACATCGCCCGGGTTTCCACCGGGCTAATAATATAATCAATATAACCTCTTCGCCCCGAGACATAGGGATTATAAAACTGTTTTCGATATTCTTCGATCTTCTCTTGTCTTTTCTTTTCTGGATCAGGGGCACTTTCAATTTCCCGGCGGAAGATAATGCTGGCAGCTCCTTCAGCCCCCATCATAGCTATCTCGGCAGTGGGCCAAGCAAAGACGGCATCTGCTCCCAACTCGCGGTGGCACATAGCCACATAGCCCCCGCCATAGCCTTTGCGCAAAACCAAAGTAACTTTAGGGACAGTTGCTTCGCTATAGGCGAAAAGGATCTTAGCTCCATGCCGAATTATGCCCCCGAATTCTTGCGCCTTACCCGGCAGAAAAGCTGGCGTATCCACTAATGTCAGGAGCGGAATGTTGAAGCAATCGCAGAAGCGAATAAAACGGGCGGCCTTATCCGAGGCGTTAATATCCAAAGTCCCAGCCAGAAAATTAGGCTGATTCGCTATGATCCCGATGGGGTGGCCATGAATACGGGCAAACCCGATGACAATATTTCTGGCCCAATGCTGTTGCACTTCAAAAAACTGGCCGTCATCAACGATTTCCTCAATCACTTTGACCACGTTGTAAGGTTTTTTCCCTTCCACCGGAACAATTTCTAAAAGTTTAGGATTGGGCCGATCAAGAGGATCACCAGAGTAATTAATCGGGGGCATTTCCCGGTTACTGCTGGGCAAAAAAGACAAGAGGGTGCGCATCTGCTGAAAACACTCTTCTTCGGAGAGGGAATAGAAGTGGGCTACCCCACTGATAAAGTTGTGCACCCGTGCTCCCCCTAATTCCTCGTCACTAATTATTTCGCCTGTCGTTTCCTTTATGACATTGGGACCAGTTAAGAACATGCGGCTGATGCCCTCGGTCATGAAAATAAAATCAGTTATCGCCGGAGAATAAACAGCTCCACCGGCGCAAGGCCCTAAGATAGCGGAGATTTGCGGAATTACGCCCGAATAAATGGAATTACGATAAAAAATACGGCTATAGCCATACTGGGCGTCAATTCCTTCTTGAATTCTCCCTCCCCCAGAATCATTTATGCCAATTAAGGGGGCACCCACTTTAGCCGCTAAGTCCATAATCTTAACGATCTTAGAAGCATGGGCCTCTCCTAAAGAACCGCCCAAAACGGTAAAGTCTTGGGAAAAGATAAAAACCAAACGTCCTTGGATCTGGCCATAACCGGTAATCACTCCGTCGTTGGGAGCTTCCACTTTATTCATGCCGAAGAATTCGCACCGATGATGGACAAACATATCGGTTTCTACGAAAGTATTAGCATCGAGCAATTTTAAAATTCGCTCGCGGGCCGTGAGTTTTCCCAATTGATGCTGTTTCTCAATTTTGTCCAGGCCGCCCGCTAATTCAATTTTTGCTTTCCGTTCATTTAGTTCTTTTATCAATTTTTCCATGGTCGGGGTTTCTGACATATTATCTCCTCCCCTCATATATCATAATTGAGACAAATCAATAACAAGGAAAGATTATTTTGTCAAGTTTTTCTTGTTTATTAACTAAGCATGTGTTATAAAGCATAATGAATAAAAGGGAATCAGGGATGTTAGAAACCATAGGACAATACTTAAGGCGGGAACGAGAAGCTCGGAATATTTCCTTAGAAGAGTTGTCCCAGGGGACGAGAATAAATAAGGCTTTCTTAGAAGCCATAGAAAGAGATGACTTCAATTTTTTCCCGCAACCAAATTTTATAATTGGCTTTTTAAAAGGGTATACTCGCTATTTGGGCTTATCCTCCGAGGAAGTGATCAAACGGTATTTAAGACAGGCTGAACTGGAAAGCCGGAAAATAGATTTTCGGCAATTAGCGCTCTTCCCTAAGTTCATCCCTAACCAAGAAGATAGTGAAAGCGGGACCTTAAAAGCGGATAAAGTAGTCTCCAAAATCAAAATTTCAAAATGGACATATATCCAAGTAGGGATAATTTTATTGGCGATGGGGCTTTCCTTTTATCTGCAACAAATAATAAGGCAAATGGAAGCACCCCCAAAAGGGATGAAGAATTCTTCTCTGGCAACTGCATTCTCCTCGACTTCGGAAAAAGAAGGTGTTTTTAAAGAAAGTACTCCATAATATGAACCATTGGGCAGATTGGGGAAAAATCTTAATTATTTTAGGGTTGCTCTTAGGAGCGGCGGGGGTAATTCTCATTTTCCTACCTAAGATCCCCTGGCTCGGAAAACTTCCGGGAGATTTAATTTTTCGCCGAGGTAATTTTACCTTTTACTTTCCTTTAGTGAGTTGCCTAATATTAAGCCTGCTGCTAACTTTGTTTTTCAATATATTTAAGAGGTAAATGGTTGCAAAAAAACAATAAAAAAGAGGATTATTGTGTCAGGTTTGCCACAATAAACTGAAAAAAAGATTAATTAAAGTAGAAAACCATTAAGAAAAATATTTTAGATTTCATAAATCACCCATTAGGCAAAAGGTTTAAGGTTTCAGGAAAAATTAGAAAAAAGATTACCTTTTCTATTTATGGCATTAAAATTGCTAATTAAATTTAGGATTACGATAGAAAGGTGGGTAAGGAGTGTTTCTAATGTTAAAGCAAATGACAGTGGCCAGAAAAGTGAGATGTGCAGGTGTTGGATTGCACACGGGTATAAATTGCAGTTTAACTATTGGGCCAGCCGCCCCTGATACGGGCATTACTTTTATTAGAAGGGATGTGCCCAAGAAGGTAAAAATAAAGGCGCACATAGATAACGTGGTAGACGCTACCTTAGCCACCACTTTGGGAGCAGAAGGAGTTAAAATTTCGACGGTCGAACATTTATTAGCAGCTTTTGCTGGTTTAGGAATAGATAACGCGGAGGTCGAAGTAGATGGGCCGGAAGTTCCGATAATGGATGGGAGTGCAGAACCCTTCCATTTATTAATTAAAAGAGCAGGTATTCAGAGGCAGGATAAAGTTAAAAAATTTGTGATTATCAAGCATCCCGTGACTGTAACCGAAGATGACCGGCAAGCCACTCTATTACCCAGCAACGATTTTAAAATTTCCTATACTATTGACTTCAAGCATCCCTTGATTTCCAACCAATATTACTTAATCCAGATAAGTAATGGAAATTTTGAAAGAGAAATCTGCCGGGCCCGTACTTTCGGATTTTTAAAAGATTACGAGATATTAAAGGCCAGAGGCTTTGCTCGAGGAGGCTCCTTAAATAATGCCATTGTGGTGGATGAAAGAAAAGTCTTGAACGCTGAGGGATTACGTTTTCAAGACGAATTTGTGCGCCATAAAATTTTAGATTCCATTGGGGACCTCTGGCTGATCGGGGCGCAAGTTATCGGCCACTTCATTGGGTATAAATCTGGACACACCCTTAATCATAAATTAATTCATAAGCTCTTAGCCCATAAAGATTGGTGGGAATTGGTAGAATTTTCTACCGAAGAAGAATACCGCCGCCTCCAAATTATACCTCCCACGCATGAATCTTGCAGTTGAGGCCCAAATTAACCTGTAAAAATAGGCCTTCTTAGATACTTTCAAAATTTTTTTTTACAAACTTGCTTACGCCCGAGCTAAGCAGCTATTTATCCCACGTAGCTTAAGTTTAATTTTTTAATTTCGTCTTTCCCCCGATCGAGTTTTAGCGGCTCTCGCCGTTGAGTCTGGATCACAATCGCGTGCAAAGGCCAGGGTTAGGAATTTAAAATTCTTATAACAAATCGCACCATTCAGTGATGGAGTAATTCATAATTGCCTTTTTTATCCCCTTTAGTTAATATATAAAATAAATTTTGGAAAATAATGGGGAAAAATTAAAAGAAGTGGATCCTAAGAGCAAAGAAAGGAAACGCTGGCGCCGAGAGATTCTTATTATTTTAGGCCTCCTGCCCGGGATAGGCCTTTTATTTTATCTGCAAACCCATATATCCACTTGGAAAGTGGAAGCCCCTTTCCCTAATAATCTGCTCATAATTTCCTTGATTGGCTTAAATATTCTTCTCCTGCTTCTCCTTTTATTTCTCATCTTAAGAAATATTGTTAAGTTGATATTTGAGCGGAGGAGGCAGGTTTTAGGGGCCAAACTTAGAACTAAATTAGTCTTAGCCTTTGTCACTCTTTCTTTGGTGCCCACTATTTTGCTCTTTTTTACGGCCATAAATTTTATCACCAGTAGTATTGAAAATTGGTTCAGTGACCAAGTAGAAGAATCTTTGCACGGTTCCTTAGTTGTAATTCAGCATTACTATCAAAATGTATCAAATAATGCTCTCCATTATGGGCGGCAAATTAGCCGATTGGTGACCAAACAGCGTTTCTGGGATAAGAAAAATACCAATGAATTAACGGAGGTTTTAAAAAGTAAATTAACTGAGTATAACTTGGAAGCCATAGGCTTCTTCTCCCCGCAAATAGGCCAGCCTTTAATGGTCTATGGGCCCAACATACCTTCAGCAAGCTTTCCTCCTTTAGAAACAAAGGTTATCCAAGAAGTTTTTCTGGGTAAGGAAACGACCAAAATTCAATCTGCAGGACCTGGAGATCTGGTGCGCGCTCTGGTGCCGGTTTACGCCTCCTTAGGTTCCCGGGAAGTGATCGGGGCCATTTCTGTTGATTATTTTATTCCCCAAAGCCTTGTCTCCCGCATCATGGAGATCTCCAAAGGATTTGAAGACTATAAACAGTTACGTATGGTCAAACATCCCATCCGCTCCAGTTATCTGATTACCCTTTCTTTGGTGACTCTGTTAATAATTTTTGCGGCTACTTGGTTTGGCCTTTTTTTGGCCAAAGGTATTACCGATCCTATTGAAAAACTTGCTGATGGTACCCAGAAGATTATTCAAGGTAATTTAGATTTTCAGATTCCCAAAACATCAGTTGATGAAATCGGCACCTTAGTTGATTCTTTCAATCGCATGACCCAAGACTTAAAGATGAGCAAGAGCCAGGTGGAGAAAGCTTATGCCGAATTGAGCAAGTCCAACGTGGAGCTGGAGCAGAGGCGGCGCTACATGGAAATCGTTTTGCGGGACGTAGGGGCAGGCGTTATTTCAATTGACCGTGATGGTTTCATTCGGACCATTAATAAATCAGCCGAAAAAATATTAAGATTGGATGCGGAAGCGGTGATAGGTAGAAAATATGTAGAAGCTCTGGCAAATGAGTATTCTGTTTTGGCCGAAGAATTGATGAAAGCGGCCACCAAGGCTGAAAGCCATTCTCTAACTCAACCCATTAAAATAACGATTGGCCATGAGACATTATCTATCTTGCTAAAGATAACTATGCTCCGTGACGAGGAGAATCAAAACTTAGGCATGGTCTTGGTCTTAGATGATTTGACGCAACTCCAGAAAGCCCAAAGGGCAGCGGCTTGGAGAGAGGTGGCGCGCCGTATTGCCCATGAAATTAAGAATCCCTTAACGCCCATTCAGCTCTCAGCCCAGCGCCTGCGGAAAAGATATTTAAGCCAATTCGGAGAAGATGGGGCCATTTTTGATGAATGCACGCGGACTATTATTAACCAGGTGGAAGAATTAAAGAATCTGGTAAATGAATTTTCCAGTTTTGCCCGCATGCCCGCCGCCAATCCTACGCCCAATAATTTAAATGAGATTATCCAGGAAGCAATGGTGCTCTATAAAGAGGGGCATAAACAGATAATCTTTGATTTTGTGCCTGATAAACAAATTCCTATTTTTAATTTGGATAAGGAACAAATCAAGCGGGTGATCGTCAATCTCTTAGAAAATGCCGTAGCAGCTATTGAGGCCGTAAGCCAAGAGCCCAGAGAGGGGAGAATAGTAATCACCACTCATTTTGATGCGGCCCTGAATTTGGCCCGCATTGAAGTAGCCGACAATGGTTGTGGCGTGTCTCCTGAAGAGAAACCGCTTCTCTTTGAGCCCTATTTTTCCACTAAACCAGGTGGTACAGGATTAGGGTTGGCTATCGTGAACACAATCGTATCTGATCATGATGGCTATATTCGGGTGAAAGATAATTTCCCGCGCGGCACAAGATTTATTATTGAGTTGCCGATCAAGAGCTGAAAAAGGAAATATATCTTATTGATTAGTTTTTAAATAAAGATTATGGGTAAACAGATATTAATAGTGGATGACGAAGAGCGAATTAGACAATCACTGAGTGGCGTACTCGAAGATGAAGGCTACCAAATAAGCGAGGCCAAAGAAGGAACGCAGGCTTTGAAGCAAATAGAAAATGATCCTCCTGATTTGGTCCTGCTGGACATTTGGATGCCCGGGATGGATGGCCTAGAAGTTTTAGAGCGGATTAAAAGTTTAAATCCTTCCCTGCCGGTAATTATGATTTCCGGTCACGCTAATATAGAATTGGCGGTAAAAGCCACTAAGTTGGGGGCTTTTGATTTTATTGAAAAACCCCTTTCCTTGGATAAAGTTCTTTTGACCGTAAATAACGCTTTGAAAGTGGCCAAATTGGAGCAGGAGAATATAGCCCTGCGCCAAGTTGTGGAACGCAAGTATGAGATCGTGGGTAATTCCCCTGCCATTCAGTATCTCAAAGAACAGATGAAGATGGTGGCCCCGACCAATGGCTGGGTGCTGATTACCGGGGAGAACGGGACAGGGAAAGAATTGGTAGCTCGCGGAATTCACCAAATGAGTTTACGGGCCGATAAGCCTTTTGTGGAAGTAAATTGTGCGGCCATTCCTGAGGAATTAATCGAAAGTGAGCTCTTCGGCCACGAAAAAGGAGCTTTTACCGGAGCTTTGACCCGCAAAAGAGGAAAATTTGATTTGGCCAATGAAGGAACGATCTTCCTGGACGAGATTGCGGACATGAGTTTGAAAACGCAGGCTAAAATTTTACGCATTCTCCAAGAACAGAGGTTTGAAAGGGTAGGGGGAACGGAGATGATCTTTGTGGATGTCCGCGTAATTGCTGCTACCAACCGCGATCTCCAAGAAGAAATTCAAAAGGGGCGGTTTCGGGAAGATCTCTTTTACAGATTGAACGTAATTCCTTTGCACGTCCCGCCCCTCCGGGAAAGGAAGAGCGATATTCCTTTGTTAGTGGAACATTTTCTGGAAGAGTTCTGCCGAGAGAATCATAAGGAGAGAAAAAAGATTACGCCCGAGGCTATGGATTTGTTGATTTCCTATTCTTGGCCGGGAAATGTACGGGAGTTAAAAAATATCGTTGAACGAATGGTCATTATGACCCGCAGCTCAGTAATCGAGGCGAAAGATGTCCCTGAACCGGTGCAGAAGCAACCCAAATCTCCGCCCGAGATGTCCTTTTTTGATTACCCGCTTTTAAAAGATGCCCGCCGGGAATTTGAGAAGAGGTTTATCATGAAGAAGTTAATGGAAAATGATGAGAACATATCTAAGACGGCGGAAATGATCGGCATCGAGCGGAGTAACCTCCACCGCAAAATTAGAAGTTATGGGATCGAACTAAAAAAAGAGAATTGATATATTTATCAGCTTTAAGGTTTAAGGAAAACGTAAAGGAGAAATAAGCATGAAACCCAAAGTATTGGTTACCCGAGCAATCCAAGAAAAGCCCCTCCAATTATTACAAGCACATGCCGAAGTAACTATTAATCCAGAAAATAGAGCCATGAAACCCGAAGAAATTATGGCCCAGCTTCCCGGCAAAGTGGCCTTACTGGCCATGGGAGGCGATCCCATAACTGAGCAAGTCTTATCCGCCGGCAAAGAATTAAAGATCGTGGCTAACAATGCCGTGGGCTTTAATAATATTGACCTGGCCGCGGCGACTCGTTTAAAGATCGTGGTTACCAACACGCCCGACGTTCTCACCGCTACCACTGCTGACCTAACCTTTGCCTTGATTTTAGCTGTAGCCCGGAGGGTTGTGGAAGCAGATAGGTACGTGCGTGCGGGGAAATGGGTGGGATGGACTCCGGAGCTGATGTTAGGACAAGATGTACATGGGAAAACCTTGGGAATTATCGGCTTAGGGAGGATTGGGGCCGCCGTAGCCAGACGAGCGCAAGGATTTGATATGCAAATTATTTACACGGATATTCGGCGCTTACCTCCGGCCGTGGAAGAGCAAAATAGTTGGCATTTTCGGCCATTACGAGACTTACTCCAAGAAGCAGATTTTGTAACTCTTCATGTGCCGCTAACTCAAGAGACAAAACACCTTATAGACGCCCGGGCCTTACGTTTAATGAAAAAGAACGCTTTCCTTATAAATGCCTCGCGCGGTCCAGTAGTCGATGAACATGCCTTAGTTGAAGCATTAGAGCAAGGAGTAATTGCCGGTGCTGGTTTGGATGTCTTCGAAGAAGAACCAAAAGTACATCCTAAACTTTTACAGATGGAAAATGTGGTCGTTCTTCCCCATATTGGAAGTGCCACCTTAGCTACTCGCGAAAAGATGTCCTTAACGGCGGTAAATAATATTCTGGCTGTATTGCGAGGAGAAATTCCTCCTCATATTTTAAACCCAGAAATTTACTCTTGATAAATAAATTAGCGGTTATTCCAAATTAATATTGCCATTGATGGGAAAATGGGGTAATTTGCTGTCCAAGAAATTAATAAATTCCCTTTAAATTGCCCATGTCCTCAACGGGGAAGAGGGATGTGGTGATCCACTAAATAAACTGGTTTAGAAAAAATAATAATCAGAAAGAAAGACCTATGGAAGTTTATCCTTTTCACCATCAAAACCTATTCTTCAATATCATTACCGATTATGATTTAACCTTTAAAGAGATCCGCGGGATTTTAGATTATCTTATCTCGGTCGAGGCTTTTCGAGAAGAAAACCAAGAATGGGGTGGAGGCCAATTTTATACTGTTAGATTAGGTAATATTGAATACGAAGTAGATGTTAATTATTATGAAGTAGTAATTTTTCGGCGGACAGAAATTTCCTCCGCAGCGAAAAACGGGGAAAATGCTTAGGTAACAAAGTAAATTTTAAATAAGAACCGTGGAATTCTTCGATGTCTCAAACATTAGAAAAAGACCCGGTCGCCGCCAAGAACAATTATGATCGTATCAAATTTTTACATCCTCCTTTGCAAGAACCTGTGAACTTTTTTGGGGGTTGGTATTTATTTTTGGAAGAAGGCCGCCTTCCTTACCGGGATAAGGAAGTTCTTTATCTTTTGGGAGTGGCGGTTGTAGAGTCATCATGCTGTGGGCCGGGAGGATGTATTTTTATTAAAGTCCCCGGGTATGTTCATTCCTGGAAAAAGGAGTTTACAGCTTCAGGTCAATATCTTTCCGAAATAGAATCAATCGCCTCAACAGCCGAACAAAAGGAGATTACGAAGTTGCTCTTCCAAAAACATCCCGAGTGTGGGCAGGTTGATTTTATTTAATTTTTCCATCAGGAGGTGGTTATGGTAGGAATTGTTTCTTGGGGCGCTTATGTTCCCCGCTATCGTTTGCCGCGGATGACCATCTTTCAAGCTATGGGCTGGATCAATCCGGCCAACATAATGTTGGCCCAGGGAGAGAAAGCTGTAGCCAACGCCGATGAAGACAGCATCACTATCGCCACGGCCGCCGCCCTCGATTCTTTAGTCGGGAAAGGGCGAACCAACATTGATGGCCTTTTCTTTGCTTCTACCACCATGCCCTATTCAGAGAGGCAAAATGCCGGGATTATCGCGGGAGCCCTGAATCTCCGTGAAGATGTGCGTTCCGCTGACTTTGCCGGGTCATTAAGAGCGGGCACGTCAGCTTTTCTATCGGCTGTGGAAGGAGTAGCTTCTGGATATGCTAGACAAATCTTAGTTTGCACTGCTGATTGCCGACTGGGGAAAATGGGGAGTCCGCAAGAGATGGTTTTTGGCGATGGGGGAGCAGCTTTTTTAATTGGCCAAGAAGACGTTATAGCTGAGTTCAAGGGTTCTTATTCCCTCACTTGTGATTTTGTGGACCATTACCGGGGATCGAAGACCACTTTTGACCGCCAGTGGGAAGACCGCTGGATTCGTGATTTGGGCTATGAAGAATTGATACCCAAAGCAGTATCAGGCCTACTGCAAAAATATGCTTGGTCTTTAAAGGATTTTTCCAAGATTATTTTCCCCTGCCCATATGAAGCGGCGCGCAAAAATTTAGTAAAAAAATTTGGAATCGAAGCGACCAAAATCCAAGATTCTCTTTATGGCCCAGTGGGAGAAACAGGCACTGCTCATGCTCTCCTAATGTTTGCTAAAGCTTTAGAAGAGACTCGGCCAGGAGAGAAGCTTATGGTGATAAGTTTTGGTAACGGTTGTGAAGCTTTAGCTTTGGAAACAACAGAGTTAATAAAACGTGGCCAGCCCGGGAAAGGAGTTACCGGTCACTTGGCTAACCGGGCTGTTTTGTCCAGCTACCAAAAGTATGCTGTCTTTCGGGGAATGCTGCCTGTAGATATTGGCTTGCGGGGAGAAGCAGATTTTATCACGCGTTGGAGCTTAGTCTGGCGAAATAGGAAAGTTGTCTTAGGTATGGTTGGTTCGCGGTGTAAAAAATGCGGTACGCCCCAGTTTCCTCCCCAAAGAGTTTGTGCCAATCCTGCTTGCGGCGCTGTCAATGAAATGGAAGATTATCCCTTTGCTGATAAAAAAGGACATATTCTAAGTTACACGGGCGATATGTTAGCTGCTTCATATGATCCTCCGGAACTATATGGCTTTGTCCAGTTTGAAGGCGGCGGCCGCTTCATGTGCAATTTTACCGACTGTACTTTAGAGGATTTAAGAGTGGGGAAACAAGTTTACTTTACCTTTCGTAAAAAATATTATGATGAACGCCGGGACATCCATGGCTACTTTTGGAAGGCTGTCCCCGAGAAGGAGGGAGCATAATGGCTACGGGAATCAGAGATAAGGTGGCGATCATTGGCATGGGTTGCACTAAATTTGGGGAAAGGTGGGACGCTTCGGCCGAAGACTTGATGGTGGAAGCATTTCAGGAGGCTTTGGCTGATGCGGGAATCGAGAAGAAAGAAATTCAGGCGGCCTGGTTAGGAACGCATATTGATGAAGTTAATGTGGGTAAAGGAGGAATCCCCTTAGCGACTACCCTGAAACTTCCTTTCATTCCTGTAACCCGAACGGAAAATTATTGTGCCACGGGCACAGAAGCATTTCGGGGGGCATGTTATGCTGTGGCCGCTGGAGTTTATGACATTTGTCTTGCTTTAGGAGTAGAGAAGTTAAAGGACACGGGTTATGGGGGGCTGCCGGCTACAGCCGCTTTTGGCCAGATGCAGGCTTTAATCGGGCCTAATGCTACCGCTCCAGGACTATTTGCCCAACTGGCCACTACTTATTTTGCTAAGTATGAAATTGATCCAACTTTAGGTAAGCGCGCTTTAGCCCACATCTCCGCCAAGAGTCACGCTAACGGTGCTTTGAATCCCAAAGCGCACCTGCGGCGGCCGGTGACCGAAGAGCAGATTATTAATGCGCCTATGATTGCCTACCCATTGGGGCTTTTCGATTGCTGCGGGGTTAGTGATGGAGCTGCCGCCGCCATAGTGACTACTCCGGAAATTGCTCGGGCTTTAAAGAAGGAAGAACCGGTCTTGGTCAAGGCTTTGGCCATCTGTGTATCTTCCGGAGAGGAATCGATGTTTAGCTCTTGGGATGGGGCGCATTTAGAGACCACTTATCGCGCCGGGCAGATGGCCTTCCAAGAAGCGGGCATTAAAAATCCCCGCGAAGAAATAAGTATGATGGAAGTTCATGATTGTTTCTCTATTACGGAATTAACGGTCTATGAGGATTTGCAAATTTCTCCCCGCGGGAGAGCTATTGAAGATATAATGTCGGGATTTTTTGATTTAAATGGGAAGATTCCCTGCCAGCCTGACGGTGGACTCAAGTGTTTTGGACATCCGATCGGTGCTTCTGGGTTGCGCATGCTTTATGAAATGTATAACCAACTCTTGGAGAGATGGCCACCAGAGAGAAGGGTAAAAAACCCACGCTTAGGTTTGACCCATAATTTGGGAGGTATTCCAGCAACTAATGTTTGTAGTGTAGCGATTATTGGCAGGTAAAAACTGTATCGAAATGTCATCGCCAGGGAGCGTAGCGACCGTGGCGATCTTGGAATCTAATAATTTAAAATCAATGAAGTTGCCACGCTCCCTTTAATCGCGATCAAATATGCAAAAATGATTTTGAAAATCCGCATCTCCTTAGGAGGAAGACGAAGATGGAAAAAATGTTAAAAGACCGGGTAGCTATCATAACTGGTTCGGGAAGAGGCATTGGCCGAGCTACGGCCCTCCTTTTTGCCCAGGAGGGAGCAAAGGTTGTGGTCAGTGATCTCGATGCTGATCCGGCTCAGGAAGTAGTAGAAGAAATTATAAAAGCCGGAGGCGAAGCCCTGGCTTTTGTCGGCGATGTGACCAGGCCTTCTTTTGGGGAAGAGATAGTTAAAAAAACTATCCAAACTTGGGGAGGCCTGCATATCTTAGTAAATAATGCCGGATTTACTTGGGATGGGGTTATACACAAGATGACGGATGAGCAATGGGAAGCTATGCTGGCCGTGCATCTCACGGGCCCGTTTCGTTTGATTAGGGCAGCGGCACCTTATTTCCGAGACGTAGCCAAAGAAGAAAAGTCAGCGGGGAAAATAATCAATCGGAAAATAATTAATGTCTCCTCCATTGCTGGTACCAGAGGGAATTCTGGGCAAGTAAATTATGCTTCCGCCAAAGCCGGTCTGGTGGGCATGGCTCGGGCTTTAGCCAAAGAATGGGGGCCATTTAATGTCCAGGTAAATGCCGTCGCTTTTGGATGGATTGACACCAGGTTAACTAAAGAGAAAGAAGCAGGCCAGACTGTTGAATGGGCTGGTCAAGCAATAGCCATTGGGATTCCAGCAGCTATGCGCAATATGATGCCCTTGATCATTCCCATGGGTAGGCCGGGTACACCGACAGAAGCCGCAGGCCCAATATTATTTTTAGCCTCCCCCCTTTCCGATTATGTTTCTGGTCAATGTTTAGAGGTGACTGGAGGATATTAGCCCCCTCCACTTTCGAAGTGGAAAAAGTTGATTAAAATTTCCAATAATAACCCCACCCTTTAACGATGGCTTATTTATTTAATTAATTTTTCTCTTGAATTCTCTTAAATTTCCTGTAAAATTTAAGATGATGAGCGAAAAAAGGATGAAATTTAGATTTTTAAAGCATCTTTTGCCTTCCTCAAAGAATAAAAAGCTGGTCATTTTGACAGGTGCAAGGCAAACTGGCAAAACCACTCTGGCTAAATATAAATACCCTGATTTAAATTACATTAACCTCGATTCCCCTGAAAATAGGGAAGCTTTGCGAACAATTTCTTCTGCATCGTGGAGCAAAAACATCGGGAATGCCATAATTGATGAAGCCCAAAAAGAACCAGTAGTTTTTGAGAAAGTAAAATACGCTTTTGATGAAGGCGGAATATCTTTTTGTTTGCTCTCTGGCTCAAGTCAAATACTTCTTTTAAAAAAAATCCGTGAATCGCTGGCTGGGCGTGCGTCATTATATGAGCTCTGGCCCCTGATGATGAGTGAAATATATTGGGATGAAAATTCCGGCAATATTCCCCCTCCTTTATTCGATGGCTTATTATCCTCAAATCCGCTTGATCGAATTTTTAATGAACTTCCGGAAATTTTACTCGATAAAATAGACCATAAATACCGTGAAGCAGAAAATTACCTTTTACAATGGGGAGGCATGCCAGCTCTTTTGCCTCTTAATAATGATGAACGATGGAAGTGGCTAAGAGATTACGAATTTACCTATTTAGAAAGAGATTTATTTGATTTAGCCAGACTGGATGACCTAGGCCCATTTAGAAAATTACAAAAACTATCAGCGCTGCAATCTGGAAAAATATTGAATTATTCCGAATTGGCGCGCGATGCGTCGGTTAGTGTAGATACGGCGCGCAGATATTTAGAATATCTTAGGATTTCCTACCAAACTATTCTGCTTCAGCCATATTATAAAAATATCACCAGCTCCGTAATCAAAGCCCCCAAAATTTATTGGTTGGATATTGGACTTCTGCGCCAATTGACCGGTTTCAGAGGAGAGGTTTCTGGAGAAATTTATGAAACAATGGTGGTGGGCGAAATTATAAAATGGATTAAAACAGCGCAGAAAGATGTTGAGCTCTATTTCTATCGCACTCGTTCGGGACTGGAATTGGATATCCTTTTGCAGACTGAAAGTGGGTTAATAGGAATGGAAATAAAAGCCCGCCGAGAGGTGGCCAAAACAGATCTTCGAGCAATGAAAGAAATTGCTGCCCGGCTTGGTCATGCTTGGCGCGGGGGAATAGTAGTCTATCAAGGAGATGCTTTAAAAAAAATTGCCGAACCAAATATCTGGGCCATCCCTTCCCGCAGGTTATTCATCTAATCCTGGTATTTTATAATAGAGAGCAATTAAGCTATCGCCAGCAGGGGAGAGGCTGAGTGAGGTGTTCATTATAAAATAAATTCCTTAATAATCCCATCTTTCAGTGGTGAATTACTTGCCTGAACTGACGAAGTGAAAGAAGTTGATTTGCATTTTGTAAGAGCCTCCTCTGCCTAAGAGGCTTGTCATAATCCACTTTTGGTCATGGCGAGCGACCCCGCACTTGATGCGGGGGAGCGTGGCCAGCTCATTTTTTTATAATTTTTAAGATTACTTCGATTGGTATGTTCCTCCGTAATGAGATTGCAACATGGCCTCTAAAGAATGGTTAGGGGAGGTTATGGCAGTATTCATTCTCACAATTGAACAATAGTGGCTGAATAAATGGAACCCATCTCCGGAAGGTAATAATGTGATTCAAGACGAATGTCCAATTGACTTTAAACTCCATGGGCGGTGTATAAAGGGGACGGTTCTCTTTATTTTGTTTTTAATATAAAGGGGACGGTTCTCTTTATTTTGTTTTTAATCCTTCTCCCGAAAGGAATCTTTCTCTTTTTTAAATAACCAGAACCGTCCCCTTTAAGTAAAAGCTTATTTATTTAACTACCCATTTTTCAATTTTTTTCATGTCTAATTCAAATCCAAGACCAGGTCTATCCGGAAGCGCAATTTGCCCTCCTTTGGGCCTTGGTATTGGCTCTTTGAAAATATCTAAAAGGGGATGGTCAAGTTCCATGAATTCAAAAGTCAAAAATCCTGGAGCTGCTGCTGCATAATGCATACCCGCCACCAAGTTAACTGCGGAGCACATTCCGGTATGGGGTGCTAATGACTTATTTTCGGCATGAATAAGAGCAGCAATGCGCATACATTCTGTAAAGCCCCCTACTCTCCCAGCATCTGGTTGGAATACATCAACTGCCCCAGTGGCCAGGAGGTCACGAAATCCATATACGGTAAACTCACCTTCTCCTGCTGCTATGGGTATTCCTTGCCCTTTTTTCACTTCCGCTAATCCTCGCCAGTCATAAGGAGGGACAGGTTCTTCAAACCACTCGAGATCATATTTTTCAAGCCTTCGGCCTAAAAGAATAGCTGTGCGAGCATCATAGACGCTATTGGCATCCACCATAAGTTTTACATTCTTTCCCACCATGGAGCGAATGGCCCTAACTGCCTCCTCATCTTGTTCAATACCCATTCCTATTTTTATCTTTAAGGCATTATATCCCAAATCAAGCATCTTTTGGGCCTGGGCCTCCATTTCCTTTATTTCCCCCATAAATATCGAAGATCCGTAAGCGGGAAGAACCTTTCTTCCATAACCATGGAGAACACGATATAGGGGGAGATTATAAGCCTTTCCGAGTATATCCCATAAAGCCATATCTACACCGCTTATAGCTTCCACAAAATGTCCTTTCGTGTGTCCTCGGGTGCGCATAGCCGAAAACATTTCCCACCACAAAGCTCCGGTATCCGTAGGATCTTTTCCTAAGATCAAAGGAGCAAGCATATCCTCCACAATAAACTTGGTAGCCCTGGGGGCAATGCGGACAAGACTTTCTCCGATACCCACGAGGCCATCGGCAGTAGTAACTCTTACAATTAGCGCACGACACTCTGTAAAAGTAGTGGTGGAAATTTGTAACGGTTTCATTTTGGCACTGAGCGGCAGAGCTTCAATTTTCTCGATTTTCATAGTCTCTTTCCTTTCTAAATTTTTTCAAAAATTGCATTATATTTAATTAGCAAATTTTGGATAAAATTCAAATATAATTCCCATATAAAAATACTAAAAAAATTTTGGGGCCTAAGTAATCCCTCACTGAAGGGCGGGTTTATTAAATCAGCGAAGTTAGGTCGTAAGGTCATCGCGAGGGAGCGTAGCGACCGTGGCGATCTCGTAATGTGTGGAAATTATGGGACGCAGATGAACGCAGATTTTCAGGATCAAAATTATTATAAATCCTCATCTGTACTACATACTTGCAAATTCTTTAAATTTTATTTGGAAAAAGAGCAACTCTCACAGAGCGCGCAGAGCTCACGGAGAAAGAACTGTAAAATATTCTTAAAAATGGCTTTGTTCGAAAAGTACGTGATTTACATTTTTTATAGAATTAGGGAGTTATCCATAGGGGGGTTAGAGCGCGGAGAGATTTTAGCCCCGGCCTTGAAATTGGGCCGGTGGGCGGC
>JBNAWB010000023.1:0-28846 GCA_049699975.1 Thermodesulfobacteriota bacterium | reverse complement strand
TTCGGCAAGCCCTAAAGGCTTGCCCTACAAAATTTTTAAGCCGCCTGCCCTTTGCAGAAAATCGGTTATGGGCTTTGAGCATCTTCTTCTCCCGCCGATGCTTCTTCATTCATGCCTGCCTCTGGCCTGCCTCGGGCGCTTACAAAAATAAAAATTCCTCTAATAATCCCACCCTTCAGTGATGGATTACATGAGAATTAAGAATGCAGATGACGAAATCTCAAAAATTTGGTTATAATTATTAAATTGAGTTGAATTAGAACACTAATTATTAATGAGAGAAAATTATGTTTTACACCATAACCTAAGGGTTATTTATAGAAGTCCAGCCACGAGGGGCGATGCGACCCACGCCCTTCGGGCTCGCCATGACAAAGCATGTAAAATGTTTAATGCTCTTATTAATAATTTAGAGAGGAGAAATTATGCCACCAAGAAGAGATATAAAAAAAGTAATGATCATCGGTTCTGGGCCCATTATTATCGGACAAGCCTGTGAATTCGATTATTCCGGAACTCAGGCTTGCAAAGCTCTGCGCAAGCTGGGCTATGAAATCGTTTTAGTCAATTCCAACCCAGCAACTATAATGACTGATCCAGGTATGGCTGATGTAACCTATATAGAACCTCTTAATGTGCAGTATTTAACGGAGATTATTGAAAATGAAAGGCCAGATGCTATCCTGCCTAATTTAGGTGGCCAAACGGGCTTGAATCTTACTGCCGAATTAGCCCGGACAGGAGTGCTTGCTAAATATAATGTGCAAGTAATCGGGGTACAATTGGAAGCAATTATAAGGGGTGAAGACCGAATTGCCTTTAAAGAAACCATGGCCAAGTTAGGAATTCCCATGCCGCGTAGCGCCCCTGCTTTTAGTGTAAAAGAAGCAGAAGAGATTGCCGCCCAGATTGGTTATCCAGTGGTTATTCGCCCAGCTTACACCTTAGGTGGAACAGGTGGCGGCATGGTTTATAATCTGGAGGAGCTGCGCACCGTGGCCAGCCGGGGCTTGTCGGCCAGTTTAATCGGGCAAATCTTGGTTGAACAATCAGTTTTGGGCTGGGAGGAGCTGGAACTGGAAGTAGTTAGGGATGCTAAGAATCAGATGATTACTGTTTGTTTCATAGAAAATGTAGATGCTATGGGCGTCCATACCGGAGATTCTTTTTGTACAGCGCCAATGCTGACCATCTCTCCGGAACTGCAAAAAAAACTGCAGAAATATTCTTATGATATTGTGGAAGCAATTCAAGTAATTGGGGGTACAAATATCCAATTTGCTCATGATCCAGAAACAGGGCGGGTAGTGGTGATTGAGATTAACCCCAGAACATCCCGCTCTTCAGCTTTGGCCTCTAAGGCTACAGGCTTTCCCATCGCTTTAATTTCCGCCATGCTCGCTGCGGGGTTGACTTTGGATGAAATTCCTTATTGGCGCGAAGGGACTTTAGACAAATATACTCCTTCCGGGGATTATGTAGTCGTCAAATTTGCCCGCTGGGACTTCGAGAAATTCCGGGGCGTAGAAGATAAATTAGGTACCCAGATGAGGGCAGTGGGCGAGGTCATGGCCATAGGCAAGACATATAAAGAAGCTTTTCAAAAAGCAGTCCGTTCCTTAGAAAAAGGGCGCTATGGGCTAGGCTTTGCCAAAGACTTTCACCAAAAAACATTATCCGAACTAATGGATCTGTTAGCCGAACCTTCGAGTGAACGTCAATTTATTATGTATGAAGCTTTGCGCAAGGGAGCTAAGATTGAAGATCTTTATTGCAAAACATATATCAAGCCTTGGTTTATCCAGCAAATGAAGGAATTGGTTGAATTAGAGGAGCAGATCCTCAGCTACCGGGGACGGCCTATTCCTGCCGAACTTTTGCGGCAAGCAAAGCAAGACGGTTTTTCCGATCGTTATCTATCTTTACTCTTAAAGATCCCGGAAGAAGAGATAAGGGAAGGGCGAAAAGCAATTGAAGTTCGCCAGGCCTGGGATGCTGTGCCGGTGAGTGGAGTGGAAAATGCTGCTTATTATTACTCCACGTATAACGCAACTGATAAAGTAAAGGTGAGCAACAGGCGCAAAGTAATGGTTTTGGGAGGAGGTCCTAATCGGATCGGTCAGGGAATTGAATTCGATTACTGCTGTGTGCATGCTGCCTTTGCCTTAAGAGATGAAGGATACGAGTCCATCATGATCAATTGCAACCCCGAGACAGTTTCTACAGATTATGACACGTCTGATAAGCTTTATTTTGAGCCTTTAACTGTGGAAGACGTTCTGGCCATCTATGAAAAAGAAAAACCGGAAGGGGTAATTGTCCAATTCGGCGGCCAAACGCCATTAAATATCGCAGCCGAACTGAGTAGGGCGGGCGTAAAAATATTGGGGACATCTCCGGAAACGATCGACTTAGCCGAAGACCGGGACAGATTTCGCCAAAAAATGAAGGAATTAGGAATTCCTATGCCCGAATCCGGAATGGCAAGTAATTTACAGGAAGCAATAGAGGTTGCCCAAAGAATTGGCTATCCCTTGATGGTGCGGCCTTCTTATGTGCTGGGCGGCCGGGGGATGGAAGTGGTTCATGATGAAGAAATGCTCAAGGAATATGTGGAGGCGGCCGTAGGAGTTACTCCTGAACGTCCTATTCTCATCGATAAATTCTTAGAAAATGCTATAGAGACAGAGGCCGATGCCATTGCTGATGGAGAAGATGCTTATGTTCCTGCCGTAATGGAACATATCGAGCTTGCTGGAATCCATTCAGGTGACTCAGCTTGCGTTATTCCTCCGGTAAGCATTCCCCGCCGCCATTTAGATACTATTTATGAATATACGCGTAAAATTGCTGTAGAATTTAAAGTCATCGGCTTGATGAATATTCAATACGCTATCGCTAATGATATCGTTTATATCCTGGAAGCCAACCCGCGAGCGTCGCGCACCGTACCTTTAGTCTCCAAAGTTTGCAATATTCCCATGGCCCGCTTGGCCACGCAAATAATGTTGGGAAAGAAGCTTTCCCAGCTAAACCTAAAACCGAGGTCTTTCTATCATTTTGGCGTCAAAGAGGCAGTTTTTCCTTTTAATATGTTTCCCGAAGTTGATCCAGTTTTAGGGCCGGAGATGCGGTCAACAGGAGAGGTTTTAGGGCTGGCTGATTCTTTTGGGTTGGCTTTTTATAAGGCCGAAGAAGCAGCTTTTTCCTTGCTGCCTACTCAAGGTACAGTATTGATTACAGTAAATGATCGGGATAAAGGAGGAGCTGTGGAAGTAGCCAGGGAGTTTAAAAACCTGGGGTTTAAAATTAAGGCTACCTCTGGGACGCGTCAATTTCTGAACCAGCATGGAGTAGAGACTGACCTAATTTTAAAGATGCATGAAGGTAGACCTAATATCGTGGATGCTATAATGAATGGGGAAATCCAATTAGTAATTAATACGCCTATTGGCCGGAAAAGCGTGTACGATGATTCATACATCCGCAAAGCCGCCATAAAATATAAAATACCTTACATAACAACTATTGCAGCAGCCGTAGCTGCGGCTAAGGGAATTGCGGCCGTAAAGAAAGGACATGCCCGAGCCAAATCTTTGCAAAGTTATCATGCAGATATAAAATAACGTAGCAGTGGTCAGGTGGGTACACCAATTTTCTCATGAAGAACTCGCCCCCGAAAGAAAAGGCGGAAGAAGAAGTAAAATATTTAATGGGCTCATCAATAATTAAGGAAAGGTAAAATTCATGAAAGAAATTAGGGAAAATTGTGGCGTCTTCGGTATTTATGCTAATCGGCCTTGTGTAGAAGATATTTACCAAGGAATTGATTTTCTGCAACATAGAGGCCAAGAATATTGCGGCATGGCTACATTTGATGGGCACATAAATCAGGTTACTCATCATGGTAAAGTGGGTAATACTTTCACCGAGGAAGATTTACGGCGTTTAAAAGGAAATATGGGCATTGGTCATGTTAGCTTATGGGAGCGCCAGCCAGTTATGTGGCAGACACGGCTGGGGGAGCTTTCCTTGGCCTTTAGTGGCAATATTATCAACGCTGAAGAACTAATCAGCCAAATGAAAGAACGAGGACAGGCCTTCTTTCGCAGTTACAATATTGAATTGATCTCCAAAATAATAATTGCAGCTGGGGACATACTTACGGGCCTTGGGGAATTGGCTAAGAAGATTAAAGGGGCTTATTCCTTAGTTATCCTAACCAAAGAAGGCATTTATGCCACGCGGGATGTTTTTGGATTCCGACCACTCATTTTGGGCAAGGACGATGGGCGTTATGCCGTAAGCTCAGAGTCCCGAGCTCTGCAAAATTTAGATATGCAAGTGGTGCGTGACGTTAAACCTGGAGAAGTAGTTTTGATTAATGAACAAGGATTTCAGAGCCTTTTAAACCTTCCTTCTCCGCGGCGGGCTCACTGTGCTTTTGAATGGGCCTATACGGCCAGCATAGATTCAATTATCGATGGTCTATATGTGCAGGAAGCACGGCTGAATATGGGTCAGAGCCTGGCTAAGCGGGACTTAGCAGAAGGCGGATTGGAGGCAGATATAGTAGCTCCCGTGCCCATGTCTGGTATTGGTCATGCCTTAGGTTATCACCTCTATTCAAAATTAACTTATCAAGACGTGTTTTTGTATAACCGGTATGCTGATCGGAGTTACACTTTGTCCAGCCAATCTGCGCGAGAAAAGATGGCCAAACGAAAACTTTCTGTTTTACCTTATGCCGTAAAGAATAAGCGGATAGTCCTCTGCGATGATTCTATTGTGCGGGGCACGCAAATACGTGATAAGGTAAGGGAGCTCAAGAAAGCCGGAGCAAAAGAAGTTCATGTGCGCATTTCTTGCCCTCCCCTAATGTACCCATGCGATTTTGGGATCTCTACCCGTTCTTATGAAGAATTAGCCGCCCGCCAATTTATGCCTACCGGAAACATTACTTCTGTTAAACAATTAAGAGATTTGGAATCTTGGATAGGCCGCCAAATAGAAGCGGATTCCTTAAAATACAATAGCTTAGAAGAATTTGTCCAAGCCCTTAAATTCCGCCGGGCGGACTTATGTTTGAAATGCTGGGATGGGGTGAGACCAACGGACATTCCATTCCCCCCTTGAAAGCAAATCAAAATGCGTGATATAAATTTAAAAATTCGGAAAGGGAAAAATTGAGTCGAATAACATTAAGGCCTATCGGCCGGGTGCGCAATTCTATACGCCATTTAAAAAGGGAAGGATGGGAGTCGGTCATTTCCGAGATTGTCCTTGATCCCCAATATAGTGAAGCACTTGACGGAATAGAAGATTATTCCCATATTCTGGTTCTTTTTTGGATAAGTAGGTTGCCACCCACCCAAAGGAAAATAAAAAAAATTCATCCCAAATCTCGACCAGACCTTCCTTTGGTGGGCATCTTTGCCACGCGGACGCAGTATCGTCCCAATCCCATCGGCCTAACTTTAGTAAAGCTAATTTCCCGGAAAAATAATGTTTTAAAAGTTAAAGGCTTGGATGCTCTCCAGGGGACTCCAGTTATTGACATTAAACCTATATCCCCGCGGCATGAGTTTTTGCAGAAATACCGTTTACCTAAATGGTACGCTAAATTATGGGTAAAACCTCGTCCAGCTTTACGCAGGGGGAAAAAATAGAGAGGGGGGTGCTATTGAATGATTAAAATAGTGGAAGTAAAAGCAAGGGAAATCTTAGACTCCCGCGGGAATCCTACTGTAGAAGCAGAGGTAATTTTATCCGGGGGAGCCAAAGGGCGCGCGGCAGTACCCTCGGGAGCGTCCACGGGAGAGAGAGAAGCTCTAGAGCTACGCGATGGAGAGAAGCAGCGTTTTTTAGGTAAAGGTGTCCGTAAAGCAATAGAGAATATACACCAAATAATTGCCCCACAAATAATCGGTCTATCAGCCACTGACCAAATTTTATTAGATCGACGCCTCTTGGAATTAGATGGCACGGAAAATAAATCCCGCCTGGGAGCTAATGCTCTGTTAAGCGTTTCTATGGCCGTTTGCCGAGCAGCTGCCGCAGCTTTAGGAATCCCCCTGTATCGCTATTTAGGTGGAGCGGGGGCTAAAGAGCTTCCTATCCCATTGATGAATTTTATCAATGGTGGAGCGCATGCGGATAATGCTTTAGATATTCAAGAGTTCATGGTTGTGCCCATCGGAGCACCCAGCTTTAAAGAAGCACTCCGGATGGGAGTAGAAGTTTTTCATCATTTACGTCAGATTTTAAAAGATAAAGGATACAGTGTCTCTGTGGGAGATGAAGGAGGTTATGCTCCCCGCCTGGGAGCTAATGAGGAGGCTTTGGATTTAATTATGGAAGGCATTGCCCGGGCTGGTTATACCCCGGGCAAGGAGATTTTTCTTGCTTTAGATGCCGCAGCCAGCGGCTTTTATAAAGAAGGGAGTTATGTTTTTAAAACAGGTAAACAAAGGAAACTATCCAGTGATGAAATGATAGATTTCTATGAAAAGTTAGTGCACCAATATCCGATTTGGGCTCTGGAAGATGGTCTGGCGGAGAATGATTGGGAGGGATGGAAAAAATTAACTAAACACTTAGGGAAAAGAGTACAAATCATCGGCGATGATATTTTTGTAACTAATCCCAAAATTTTAGCCAAGGGCATTGCCCAAGGGGTAGCCAATTCCATCTTAATTAAATTAAACCAAATCGGCACTGTTTCCGAAACCTTAGAAACAATAAAATTAGCCAAAGAAGCCGGTTATGCTACGGTAATTTCTCATCGGTCAGGAGAAACGGAAGATACCTTTATAGCTGATTTAGCGGTGGCCGTTAATGCAGGTCAAATTAAAACGGGGTCCGCCAGTCGTAGCGACCGGTTAGCCAAGTATAATCAACTTTTGCGCATTGAAGAAGAATTGGGTGAAGCGGCTGTTTTTCGAGGCCAGCAGATATCAGAAAGAATTAAGAAAGGGAAGAAGGAAAATGAAAGCTTGGGAATATAAATTAACCAGGTATGAGCTTAAAAATCTCGTTAAAGAAGAGATGCCCAATCCAGCTTTCTATTGCGACCAGAAAGGCCAGTGCATCATTCATGATGTTTCGAAGGAAACGACTGATCTTATTCAGGGTGTTTTTAATGAGGAAGGGGAAAAGGGTTGGGAGTTAGTGCAATTTGGCTATCATGCCGGCGAGTTATTGTGCGTTTGGAAAAGAGAGATAGTTGAGTAGGAAAGGCTTAAAAAGGATAATCATCCTCCTTTCCTTAGTAGGAGGAGCAGCAATTATAGGTGGATCAGTCTATCTAATTCACTACTGGCCTGCCAATTGGACTTTTCCTTATGGAGTTATTGTCCATGGGAACATTGAACGTCTGAAATCTTTTATAATCTCCTATGGTTTATGGGCACCTCTTATTTCGGCGCTATTAATGATTTGCCAATCGGTGATCCTTTTTCTGCCTGCTTTTCCTATCTTTATTGTTAATGCTATCGCCTTTGGGTTGATTTGGGGAACTTTGCTTTCTTGGGGAAGTGCCGTAAGCGGATCGCTGATTTGTTTTACTATTGCCAAGACTTTTGGTCGCCCAGTGGTTCAAAAATTGGTCAATAAAGTGCACTTGGAGACCGCCGATGTAGCTTTAAAGAAATATGAAAAATACGTTATTCTTTTTTTCGGCTTCATCCCTATTATTTCTTACGATGTAATCAGCTATGCAGCCGGGCTGACCATC
The DNA here is from genome assembly GCA_049699975.1 of Thermodesulfobacteriota bacterium. Taxonomy (GTDB): domain Bacteria; phylum Desulfobacterota; class SM23-61; order SM23-61; family SM23-61; genus CAZAGD01. The sequence goes on along the minus strand of JBNAWB010000023.1, from coordinate 21,111 downwards.
TTAGGCTTTTGGGAATTTTTCCCATTAGTATGTTTGGCCCAAATTCCCAGCGCCCTTTTTTATTCTCTTTTGGTACATAAAATTGATCGAGGAACTATGGATGCCTATTGGATAATAGCTGCTGTTCTTTTTTTCCTTATCGGCATCGGTAGCTTGCTTTTACGCGGTTTTTTTAGTCGCCGAAGGCGAAGAGAAGAGGTCCCCCATACCACTTATTAAATTCTTATTCTCTTTTTCCGAAAAATAATAGACCTATGCCCGAACTGCCAGAAGTGGAGACAATCGTTAGAAATCTGCGGGAAAAATTAATCGGCTTACAGATTGGCGAAGTGAAGATTTTCCTTAAAAAATGCATTCAAGGTTCGGGCGTAAATTTTGAAAAAAATTTAATTGGCCGAAGGATCTCGGCCATAGAGCGTCGGGGAAAATATATCATTATTCATTTAGACCATGATCTAGCTCTTATTATCCACTTGCGTATGACTGGAAGTTTACTTTTTTTGACCTCAGCTGCCCCAATAGATAAGCACACGCACTTGATTTTTACTTTTCTAAGCCCTCCCTGGCAATTGAGATTCGTTGATCAAAGGCAATTTGGCCGCCTCTGTTTAGCAAAAAAAGGGGAAAAGGGAGCTTTGAACTTCCTGGAAAAATTAGGGCCGGAACCCTTGCAAATTAGTAGCCGACAGTTTAGGAAGATGATAAAGGGCAAGCGCCGAATTATTAAATCACTTTTATTAGATCAGACCTTTATAGCAGGAGTAGGTAATATTTATGCCGACGAGGTGCTGTATCGTACTGGCCTTCACCCCCGGCAAAAGACTGAATATCTGAGCCCGCAAAGAGTTGAAGGTCTTTTAAAGAATCTACAGGCATTATTGCGGCAGGCTATTCGTGAGCGGGGGACTTCGGTGAGAAATTATGTTGATGCTCAAGGTGTGCCCGGAGGGTTCCAAAAATATTTACTGGTTTATGGCCGCGAAGGAGAAAAGTGCTCTAAATGTGGAGCAATCATCCTCCGGGAAAAGATAGCGGGGAGGTCGACTTATTATTGTCCCAAATGCCAGCCTTTGATCTTTCCTAAAGAGTAAAGGAGCTACATAAGAATCCATTATAAATTTCGATTGGGCGCAGAAAATTATAGACCTTTTGCGTTACCTAAAGTGTCGTCAGGGCAATGGGTTCTACGGGAAAATTTATTGCATAAATACGGGGTACGTTTTAAAATGATTTTAGCTTTGCCGATTCTTACTGCCGAGGTCGAGAATATGGAGCGGCTCGAGGTTTTGAAAAAATCAAAGTTTTTTGCTTCTATTTCGGAGATAACCAGGAAGGAAATTGGCCGACTTTTTACAGAAGAAAAATTTAACCGGGATGATTATATATTTTTTGAAGGCGACAGGCCGGAGTGGCTTTATATAGTAAAAGAAGGAAAAGTGAAGCTGGTCAAGCACTCGGACACGGGTAAAGATGTCATTCTGCAAGTCTTTGCGCCGGGCGAGATGTTCGGGGAAACTTCTTTATTTGATAATAAGCCCTACCCAGCCTCTGCTCAAGCAATGGAAGCCACGGTAATTTTAAAACTCTCCCGGCAAGACTTTATGCAATTTTTTGGCCGCCATCCTTTTGTGGCCACGGAGATGATTATGCAATTGGGGCGTCAACTTCAAGAGGCCCACGCCACCATTAAGAGTTTAGCGGTTGATCGAGTTGAACAACGCATTGCCAGCATCCTCCTCAAATTGGCTAATAAACTGGGGGTTCCCGAAGAAGGGGGCATTTTGCTGAATATATCTTTGACCAGACAGGATTTAGCAGACATGGCGGGGACTACGGTGGAGACCACAATAAGAGTTATGAGCCGCTTTACCAAAAACAAAATCGTTAAATCTTGGCATGGGAAAGTATGCCTACTTAAGCCCGAAGCCCTACAAAAAATTGCGGCCGGAGAATTGATTTCTTAAAATCTTTTTAATAATTATGAGTTTTAAAAAGCTTAGACTTATAATTTTGATTTTTATCATCGGCCTAAGCTTATGGTTCTTAGATAGCTGGAAAATTTTTTTGAATAAAAAGGGTGAGTCCCTGCCGTATAAGTTAACGGTGCCGGAAATTAGCTTAGTTAATTTAAATGGAGAAGAAGTAAAATTGGGCAGTTTTCGGGGAAAAGTAGTCATCCTTGATTTTTGGGCCACTTGGTGCAGCCCTTGCCGAAAAGAATTAGTCCATTTAAACGAGCTCTATAAAAAATATAAGAATCACGGTCTGGAGGTTATTGGCGTTTCCTTAGATCGCACGAATGCGCCAGAAATTAAAAAATTCTTAGAAAATTTAGGAATAGAGTTTATTAATCTTAGGGGAAATGAAAAAGCTTTAGAAGTTTTCAGTAATCTTCCTGGATTAGGACCAATCAAAGGAATTCCCGCAACCTTTATCATTGACCGTCAAGGGCAAATTTCCCATCGCTTCATTGGTTTCACTGAGAAGAAAGTTTTGGAAGAAGTAATTAAAACCCTTTTTTGATTTATATGATTTAAATCATTTCATCGAGTCTGAAAAGTGATAGTTTATCCAAAAATTAGCAAAAAATAAAAGAGTTTTGGAAGTGGGAACAATGTTTTAAGGGGGCAAAGTAAAATTATGCTTGGCGAAGGAAAGAAAAGAAGAGGAGAAGAAAAACCAAAATTTGACGAAAATATGAACATTGGCGAAGTAATTGATAAGTACCCCGAAGCGCGCAAAATTTTTCAGAAGCATTTTGGCAAAGAATGTTTTAATTGCCCCGAGTCGCGAAAAGAGACGATTTATTTCGGGGCGTTAATGCATAATAAAGATGTGGAAGAGATTATAAGAGATCTTAATACGCAAATAAAAATTTGAAGGAGGAGAAGATGGCGTACAAAATTACTGATGATTGTATTATGTGTGGAACTTGTAAAGAGGAATGCCCGGCGGAAGCAATTAGCGAAGGTGATCCCAAATATATAATTGATCCTGATAAGTGCACTGACTGCGGCACCTGCGCTGATGTTTGCCCAGTAGAAGCTTGCGTGCCTGAGTGAATAGGTGCGTAGGCCATCAAAAAAGGAGGTTAACATGCGCGAGAAAGTTGAAAAAGTAATTGCCGAGATTCGCCCAGCTTTGCAGGCCGATGGGGGAAATATTGAATTGATAGACGTAGAAAATGGGATAGTTAAAGTGAAATTAGTGGGTGCTTGTGGCTCTTGCCCCATGTCTCAGCTTACTTTGAAGCGAGGCGTCGAGGCTCGGCTCAAAGCCAAAATACCCGAAATCAAAGAGGTCATCGCTGTCTAAATTTCCCTGGCTACGGCAAATCCCTCGGCTACCGCCTCTAAGGCCCGTCGAGGTTCTTTGGCATCGCCGATAAGATAAATTTCTTTAACTTTATTTTGAAGATGCTCATAAAGGGCGTTAATTGGTTTAGCTCCCGTAGCCAAAACAACCGTGTCCGCCGGAAGAATTTCTTCTTTATCTTCCCGATGGATGAGAACGCCCTCCTTAGTTATTTCCTGGGCCCGGGCATTAGTTAAAGTTTTCACCCCTAAACGGGCCAGATCTTGTAAAATGGTCCAGCGTGTACTTATTCCTATATCCTGCCCTAATTTGCGCAGCATTTCCACCACAGTTACTTTTTTCACCCCCCGGTAAAGAAGGGAATTTAAATTCTCCATAGGCTCAGCCTGATTGAACATTAAAAAGTAAAGAGTTTCTGGATCGAGGGTGCCCTGGTGGGCCAAAAATAAAGCTGTCTCTAAGCCTACGGCGCCCCCGCCAATGATAACTACTTCTCTTCCCGTTTCTACTTTTTCGGCCAAGACATCCCAAGCCTTAACCACGTGGGATTGATCAACGCCTTTTAGATTGGGGATAATAGGTTCCGCGCCTGTTGCTAAGATAACTACGTCTGGTTTTTCTAAGTCAACATGAAGAGCTGTTGCTTCAGTGTTCAGATAAATAGTTACTTGCAATTTTTTAAGTTGTTTTTCTAAATAATTAGCGAAAGTGAGAAATTCTTGCCGGCCAGGAGGGGCGGCAGCTAAAGGAAGCTGTCCACCCAAGTGTTCTTTTTTTTCATAGAGAGAAACTTTGTGGCCACGCAGAGCGGCCACGCGGGCGGCTTCCATTCCTGCTGGTCCGCCGCCTATGACCATTACTTTTTTCTTCAGGAGAGTGGGTTGGACAGGCAACTTACCTTCTGCCCCCGCGCGGGGATTGACCAAACAGGTCTGCGGCTTTTGTTCAAAAATAGGATCAAAACATCCTTGATTACAAGCAATACAGAGATTGATATCCTCAAATCGCCCCCAAAAGGCTTTATGAGGCAGCTCGGGATCGGCGATTAAACTGCGGGCAAAACCTATCAGGTCAGCTTGTCCGGAACGGAGAATTTTTTCGGCCAAAAGGGGATCATTAATGCGGTTGCAGGCCATAACGGGAATGGATATGGCTTCTTTGATACCGCGCGCTAAATAAACAAATCCTCCCCGGGGAAGGTTCATGGTAATCTGGGGAATACGAGTTTCGTGCCAGCCCCCGGTCACGTTGATCATATCCACGCCAACTCTTTCTAATTCCCGGCAAAAAATCTGAGCTTCTTTGTTTCCCAAGCCTCCTTCCATAAACTCATTTCCGGCGACCCGGAAGATAATAGGGAAATCCGGGCCAACTTCTCGCCGAATCTCCTGGGCTACCTCCAGGCCAAAGCGCATCCTATTTGCATAGTCGCCTCCGTATTCGTCTTTCCTTCGGTTAACTAAGGGAGATAGAAATTGGCTAATTAAGTATCCAGCCGAGGCAATTACTTCTACAGCATCGAATCCAGCTTTCTTTACCCGGCCGGCGGCTAAAGCGTAGTTTTTTTGGATTTGTTTTATTTCGGGAATGGATAGTTCTCGCGGGGTTTCGCCAGTAAACTTAGAACGCACTGGAGAGGATGATACAGATTGCTTACCCCCCATGAGCCAGGAGTGGGCATAACGCCCGGCATGGTAGAGTTGGGCAGCAATCTTGGCTCCGTGAGCTTGAACAGCTTGGGCCAGGGCAGAAAGTTCAGACAGAAATTTATCATCAGCAACACTGATCATGTTTTTCGCGCCGCTCGTTTCATCAATCGTGCAACCGCCAATTATAATCAGGCCAACTCCTCCTTTGGCTCTTTCTACAAAGTAGTCAAAATGATGAGGTAGCAGTTTTCCTTCCCAAGAATTTAAAAAATGCATAGCGGGCATAACGATACGATTCCGCAACTCCATATTTTTTATTTTTATGGAGCTAAAAAGCATCTTCAGCATATTTATCTCCTTTAACTATTAATTAAGGTAAACCTAAAGCTTTTTTCCCTGCCTGAATAATTTTGGTCAACTCTATGCCGCGCAGAACGGCATCCTTTACGGAAAATAAGCCGTACTCATCTTGGAGAGCCATGTATCTGATGCCTTTGGTGACCTTTCCTTGGCCAGCGATGCTGGATAATACTAGGCCACCGCGGCCTATGGAGATTATTTGAAAGAGGGCAAACGTATTATTCAGAATTTGCAGAGTTGTTTCTAAACCACCATGGCGCAAGAAAGCCAGGACAATGGAAACACCAACTTTATCTTTTAGCTTTCCGCGATAAAGGTTGCCGTAAACGAAGGGCCGCAGCCGGTCAAGCATATTTGCTAAGAGTCCCGAGATGCGGCCGATATGCACAGGAGTAGCCAGCAGAATGAGATCAGCCTGGAGCAGGGCAGGATAGATTCCCTCCATGCCATCAGAAATATGGCAAAATTTACCTGGGGTTTGATGCTTGATGCACCAGTTGCAGTGCTGACAGCCGTTAATCTGTAATTGGGAAAGGAAAAAGGAAGTAGAGTGAACTTCAGGGTCAGCAGCAGCGAATTGAATCGCTTCTTTTAATAAAGCATCAGTATTTCCCTTCTGCACCGGGCTTCCGGAAATGCCTAAGAGATGAATCATAAAACTTCCTTCATCTGAGCAAATTGCTGAGGCAATCGGAGATAATTATAAACATTTTTCCCGGCGGGAAGCAAACTGAAAATTTGCCTAATTAATCATTTTTAGGTGGGGCGTTCAGGCTGTAATTTTTTCTTTTCCCTTTCCAGGCCAGTTTGCGGATCAAAGGTACGCAAAATGCCGTCTTTAATTTCAACTTTTTCGCCAACTTTAAGACCTTGAGAATCCTCCAGTTTAATGATTACATGCTGGCCTTGTTCATTTTTAATAACCACTGTTTTATCTTCAATCCGCAGAATTGCCCCTTTGGCTTCTATCTTTGTTTGGGCAATGGCATAAGAGGAGAGGCAGAAAATAAACCCCATCAGCACCAGCAACATAAATAAATATTTAGCTTTCATTTTCATCTCCTTTCTTTAGCGCTGATATCTTTTTGCCGAAGCCATTCCCTAGCCCCAATACTGCCCAGGAGAGCAGCTATTTCCAAATCTTTAATAGCCAGGGATTCATTCTCTAACTGATAATAAGCTGCTCCTCTATTGTGATAAGCTTCAGCAAAATCAGGTTTTAATTCTATGGCTTTTGAAAAATCAGTAATAGCTTTATCTATTTCCCCCTTTTTTACGTAAACGAATCCGCGGTTGTTATAAAAATTAGGATCTTGAGGATTTAATTTAATGGCTTGGGTATAATCAGCAGTTGCTTGATCAAAATCTCCTTTTTTCTGGAAGGCATTACCCCGATTATAAAACGCCTGGGCATTTTGGGGGATAAGTTTAATGAACCGGGTATAATCTTCTATGGCCTTTTCCAGCAATCCTTTCTTTTCGTAAGCCAAGCCCCGATTCAGATAAACTTCCGCATAACCAGGTTCCATAGCGATAGATCGAGAGAAATCAACAATTGCTTGATCATAATTCCCCTTTTTTTCAAAAGCAAGGCCGCGATTGTAATAAAGCTCTGCCGAATGGGGATAGAGGGCAATAGCCTGGTTATAGTCGGCAATGGCTCTTTCATAATCCTGTCTTAGATAAAATGTGCTGCCGCGGCCGTTATAGAATTGATAGTCTCCTGGCAGAAGGGCGATAGCCTGAGTATAGTCGAATATAGCTTTTTCTAATTTTCCCACTTGACGGAAGACATTTGCCCGATTAAAGTAAGCATCCCCATAACTGGGAGCAAGGCTTATGGCTTTGGTATAATCAGCAATAGCTTGATCGAGAACCCCTTTTTTTGTAAAAGCATTGCCGCGATTAAAATAGGCATTTGCCAAATTGGGATCTATGGAGATAGCCGTAGAAAAGGCCTTAATTGCTTGATCATAATCTTTATTATCCATGTGGGCCAGCCCTTCTTTGACCCATGATTTGGCTTGCACCGTATGAATAGGGTCTGCGGTTAGTCCCCAGGTAGGAAGAAGGATGAGGAATAAAAATAAGAAATTCGTTAAGTATTTCATTATTTTCCTTGCGCCCTCCTGCACTCGTTTATTTTTTCACCCCCTCCCATTATGGAAGATAGCATTCGATTTTACCAAGTGAAGGAGGGCGATCAAAAATTTTGCTCGCTTTCAATCAATTTTCTAAATATTATATCGGCTCTTTATGTTCTGTTACTTTAATTAAAATTTTGCTTGAAATCCTCTAAAAATTTTAGTATGTTGATCATCGCCAAATGAGAAAATAATTTTGGATTATTGAAAAAATTATGATGGCCAATAATTTTAGGCAGAGAGGTAGGATTAAATTCATCTTATTTATGCCCCTTATAATTATTTTTTTATTGCCGAACTGCGCTTCTTCGCCCGGGCCAGCCATCCGCCGAGTAGGAATATCTGAGCCTCCTTCCAAAGGGAAAGGATGGCATTGGGATGAGTCTAAAAGGGCTTTAGTCTATAGGGAGAAAGAAGAACGAGGAGAGGGCAAAGAAGAACCCAAGTTACCTGGAGCAGTTAAGGAAGTAACTCCTCCACCTGCGGCCGAGAAATCTTTTATCAAAATGGAAGTGGAAACTTTGTCTCGGAAGGATTTCATTAGGTCCCGTTTCCCAGGGAAAAAGGTCTATTTCCCCGAAGAGATTAGATTATTAGAGAGAAAACCAGAGTACCGAGTTGGTCCCGATGATGTTCTACAAGTGTTAGTCTGGAATCAGCCTGATTTGAGCATGGAAGTGTTAGTCAGAAAAGATGGTTCTATTTCTATGCCGCTTTTAGGCAATGTTAAAGTTGAGGGATTAACTATTCCAGAAATTGAAGAGATTTTGCGCCAAGGCTTTGCCCCTTATGTGGAAAAACCCCATATTATTGTCAACCCAAAAGAAATAAATAGTTTGCGGATATCGATCGTGGGGCGGATTAAAAAACCCGATATTTCTATAGGCCCTGTCCGGCCTGGCTTTATTTTGAGGGGTGGAAATACTTTATTAGAAATTCTTTCGGATGTAGAAATTTATCCGGATGCAGATTTAAGCGCTTCCTATGTGGCGAGAGGGGAGAGCATAATTCCTGTGGATCTTAAGGCTCTTTTAAAGGACGGTGACCTTTCTCAGAACATCTTGCTGGAACCAGGGGATAAAGTGGTTGTTCCTGGCCCCATGAAGGAAGTTACCATTTTAGGGGAAGTTCGGGCTCCGGATAGATATAGAGTTAACCTGGATACTACTCTTCTAGACGCCCTCTCGATCGCTAAAGGAATCAATAAAGATAGTGCTGATCTTTACATGGCCTATGTAGCTCGCCATAGAAAAATTTTGCCTGTTAATTTGAAGAGGCTTTTGGATTTTGGAGATATGAATCAAAATATGATTTTAGAAGACGGAGATATTGTTTATATCCCCAATATTAATGAGAAAAAATTCTATGTCCTTGGCGAAGTGGCTAAACCTGGAGTAATTTACTTTACTGATCCAATGGATATAGTAGAAGCCTTAGCTCAAGCCGGAGGTTTTTTAAGTACCGCCAGGAGAAGCCAAGTGGTAGTAGTGAGGGGAGATATCCGTCAACCGCAGATTTATGAGATTAACCTGCTTAGTCTAATGGAGGGAAAGTCATTGGAAAGGTTTACTTTACAAAAGGGAGATATAGTGTACATTCCGCGCACGGCCATTGCTGATTGGAACGTTTTCTTAAGCCAAATTTTACCTACTCTGCAAGCTGTAGATATTATCGATGTAATTCGTTCTCGCCATTAAAATGGAGATTGCTCATGGAAGAAAATGAGCTCCAAAGTATTCACCTGCGTGATTATTTAGAGGTAATTAAAAGGAGAAAAAAGATTGTCCTGATTTCTTTTGGCACCATTGTGCTCACCACTATAATCGTTTCTTTAATCATGTTTCCTACTTATGAATCAACCACCACCATTATGATCGAGGATGAAAAAGGAATGGGGATTCCCTTTACTCCCTTTTCAGAGTTTACCAGAACTGATGAAAAACTAAATACGCAAGTGATGATTTTGAAGAGTAGGACAGTAGCGGAAAAAGTGGTCAACAAGTTGGGCTTACAGTTACAAGTTAAGCCAGAGATACGTATGGGACATATTATTTTAAATAGCTTGGTGGCCAAAGAAAAGGAAAAAAATTTACCCAACCCTGCAACGGTTACGAGGATAAAACTTCTTAAAATTGCTGAGGGAGTTAGCGGAAGAAAATATACAGGCATTTTTAAAAATAAGCACAGTTTTATTCTATATGATGAGCAAGAGCAAGAAATCGGCCGGGGGGAGGTAGGTCAAGCTTTTTCTACACCTGATTTTTCTTTGCAGTTGGAAGGAGAAGGGAAAATAGGTAAGAAATTCTCTTTCACCTTAATTTCACTCCCGGCCGCAGCTAAGGCTCTGCAAGATAATGTAGAAATTTCGCCGGTGCGTAATTCTTCTTTAATAAATATCAAGGTGAAGGGTAATGATCCTTGGCAGACTAAAGAAATTGCTGATACAATTGTCGCGGTATATAAAGAAATAATGATTTCCAAGCGCACAAGGGAAGCCTCTCAGGTTATTACTTTCCTCGAAGAACAAACCAAAGAAGTGGAAAAGGATCTACAGCGGGCCGAAGAAAATTTACGGAAGTTTAAAGAAAAAGAGAAGATGGTTGTCTTAGAAGCCGAGATAAAATCTGCTTTAGAACGGGTAGCCGCTTTTGAAAAAGAATACAAAGCAGTAGAAAATTACCGGAAACAAGCCGAAATAGTTCTGACGGCTATGAAAGGGGCTGAATTATTCCCCGAGAAAGAAGCTCTCTTTTCTTTGGGGGCTGGTCTCAATAATAATTTATTAATAGAGATGGGAAAGAAATTGGCCGAACTGACTGGGCAAAGGTCTGCTCTGCGCGCTATGCTCAAGGAAAAGCATCCCCGCGTGGAGCAGATTGATCGCGAGATAAAAAATATTAAACAGAGTATCATTGCGGAATTGACGGGATTAATTTCCTCTCTTAAAGTAAGCGAAAAGGAATTATTGAATAGCATGAAGAAATATGAGGCCAAGATCCAAACTTTACCTTCGGCAGAGAAAGAACTTTTCGGCTTAGAAAGAGTGGTCAAAGTAGGCCAAGCCTTAAATTCTTTTTTATTACAAAAACGCGCCGAGCTTGGCGTCACAAAAGCAAGCGAGTTAGGCAATTTTTGGGTAGTCGATCCGGCAAATTTTCCTGTCACTCCAGCCAAACCTAATATATTTTTAAATGCCTTATTAGCTCTAGCCACGGGAATTATTTTAAGCTTAGGGATAGCTTTTTTCTGTGAGTATTTGGATACTTCCGTAAAAACTCCCGAACAATTAACGCAAATAACAAATTTACCTTATTTAGGGGCAGTTTACCACTTTATAAGCGGCAAGAAAGAACAAGAATTAAAGATGTTATCCGAGCCTCATTCCTCAATTGCCGAAGCATTTCGGACCATCCGCACTAACCTGCTTTTTACTTTCATGGGAGAAGAAAAAAAGATTATCCTCATCACAAGTTCAGGCCCGATGGAAGGAAAGACTTTTATTACAGCTAATCTGGCTGTAGCTTTAGCTCAATTAAATAAGAAAGTTCTTGTGGTGGAAGCAGATCTGAGAAAACCCAGCTTGCGACGTTTATTTGCCAATGATAGGACACCGGGCTTAAGCAATTTACTTTTGAAAGAAAAAATTGATGCCGAACATTTACCGGTAAAAAAAACAATAATCGAAAATTTGGACTTAATACCCTCTGGAGATACGCCACCTAATCCTGCTGACCTATTAGGGTCAGAAAGGATGGATGGATTTTTGTCTTTAGTAAGAGAAAAATATGACTTTGTTCTCCTCGATACCCCACCAGCTTCCAGTATTAGCGACGCCTTAGTCTTAGCCCAGAAAGCGGATGGTATTATTTTTGTCGTGCGTAGCGGAAATGTAGAAAAGAATATTTTGCGTGATGTACTGGAAAAATTTTCCCGAATGGAAGCCAAGTTGTTAGGAATAATTTTAAACGATATTGCGCTGCAAGAGAGCAGGTATTATAAGTATCACTATTATTATTATGAGGAGGAAGGAAAGATTGAAAAAAGGAAAAAGAAAATTAAGCAAGGTCCGCCTCCCGTTCTTCCACCTCAAATTTGATAAATTGGTCTTTATTTATTAGGCCATTCGTCAATATTCTCAGGCGATTAATTCTTATAATTCTTAGGAAGTTAAAAAACAAATAACAAAATGAATTTTTCTGGATAGAAAAGGGTTCATTTAGCAATGAAAGTAACCGTAATAGGCGCCTCCCTTGCGGGACTTTTTTTGGCTCATTCTTTGGCTAAAGAAGGGGTGGAAGTCGAAGTTTATGAGCAACGTGACAGACTGGGATGGCCTCCCCGAACTTTGATTGTTACCCATAAACTTAAAGAGGTTCTGGGCTTTAATCCAGAAGAAGCGATTTTGAATAAAGTAGAATATATGGAAATTTTTTCCCAGGCCAAAGCGGTGAAACTAAAACTTGGCCATCCAGATTTAGTTGTCGAAAGAGGAAGGCTTATTGAGTTGCTTGCCGGCCGAGCAAAAGAAGTGGGAGCAAAAATAATCCTTAACCATCAGTATGAAAGTTTTATTTATTTGGGGAAAAGAATTTTAGTAAATGTTAAGGATCTGGAGACGAAGGAGCAGAAAAAAATAACTACAGACATCTTGGTGGGGGCTGATGGATTTAAGAGCGCAGTGGCTCAAGGAATAAAAGAAAACGGATATTATGCTGCCGCTCTTCTACAAGGGAAGGTGTCTATCCCGCAAAAAATTGACCCGGGAGTTTGTCAAGTCTGGCTGGCTCCCCAACGTATAAAATATTTCTATTGGTTAATTCCCGAATCATCATCTTTAGCTACAGTCGGCTTAATTGCTGACCATTTCCATCAAGCAAAAGAAGGTTTAGAGGTATTTCTGAAGGAAAATAAATTAGATCCCTGGGAATTTCAGCAAGCAAGAGTTCCGCTGCATCGCTGGGGATGGTTAAGAAGCGGAAAAGTTTTGGGGAAAAATATTTTCCTGGTAGGGGATGCGGCTGCGCAGGTAAAGGTTACTACAGTGGGAGGGGTAGTGCCCGGACTATGCGGGGCCCAGGCTCTTGCTCAGGCCTTACTTAATGGGAGAAACTATGGCAGAGAATTAAAGAGCCTTAACAAAGAATTGACCCTTCATCTGTTGGTGAGGAAAATTCTAAACCAGTTCCAAGATGAAGATTATGATGAATTGGTATCTCTAATTAAAGGAGAGACCAAAGAAATTCTGGAAAAATGGACCAGAGATGAATTGCAGGTTAGCTTTTTAAAATTGCTTTTCCATGAGCCCCGGTTGCTTTCTCTTGGCCTCAAAGCATTTTGGAGAGCGCTGAGCTAAGTTCCCTACTTCTCCCCCTGCCTGAGGCATATTCAGGTAAAAAATTAATAAATCATAGATTATCAGAGTAATCCATCACTGGAAGGTGGGGTTATTATTTATCATAGGCATTTTTAATGAACCCCTCACCCCTGCCCTGTGGAGGATTAAAGCTTCCTCCACAGGGCCAGCTCTCTGCCCATTGAAATTGTGTCGCCCCCTTTTCGACATGGCGAGCGATCCCGCATTTGATGCGGGGGAGAGGAATGGTAAGGGGCAAATAAAATGGGCGAATCCTAAAATCTCCCTTTTCAGTGATGAGTTTCCCAATCTGATTATATCCAGACCGTCTAACAGTTTTAATATTTTTCGCCAGCAGGAAACAGTCGGGAGGGGGAGAGGCGAAATTAAAATCGGCTGGGCATTAATATCGTTCTTCTCGGAATCGAGTCGTAGCGACTTTTCCACCATTCTTTCTGCCAAGGGGAGGTGGACTAAACATTTCTATCAATTCGTAGGGCAAGCCTTTAGGGCTTGCCGAACAAAGCAAGGGTCAAGCCCTTGCCCTACACTTTGTTCCCTTCTCTGCCTTTTCTCCCACCTCTTCTCCTCTCTTTTCTAAATAAGGAGCGGAGGAAATTAAGCAAATTAAATAGAAATTAATAACTGATCAACGGTCAGGATTATATCTGTTTGACTTTTTAGAATCAAAGCAGTATAAAGTTTGACATCTATTGAGGAAGAGAAAAAAGGAGGAAATTTAAATGAGCAAATTTGTTTCTTTTTTGCAAGATTTAATCACATATTTGAAACTGCCGACCCTTCCTGTAGCAGTGAAGATGCTACGCCACGCAGAAGATCCACCTGTATCAGCGAAGTTTCCGCTGCAAAATTATAAGAAGAAAATGGTTCTCTGCCAGGCTTGGACAATTGCCAAAAGACATGAAGAGCACATATGCTTAAAATATGAAGATATGCGTTGCGGCCCCAGTGTATTGGCCATGGGTTTTAAGCCTCCCATTCCTTATTTCACTGAAGGACATCTTTGTTTAAATCGATACAATAAAACATTGGAGGCCGGAGCACGCACCGAAGCGCTTATGCCCAGATTTTCCTATAATATTTATGAAGCGGTTTTATTTTCTCCCTTGAACCTTTGTACTTATGATCCTGACGCTGTATTCCTTTCGGGCAACCCGGCCCAAATCATGCGTTTAGTTCACGCCGCCCTCTATCGAGACGGAGGCCGCCTCACTTATTCTACTGATGGGCGGTTGGCTTGTGCCGATTTAATTGTAACTCCAATCCAGAAACCTGGGTTTTATGTAGTTTTGCCCGGGCATGGTTCACGCCGCCTGGCCCAGACCAAAGATGATGAAATGGCTTTTACTTTTACTTATTCTGCAGAGCGTATCGAACAGCTCCGCGAGGGTTTAGCCAAGACTCACGAAGCAGGACTGCGGTATCCCGTGCGGATTCACCTTGATTACGAAGTAGTTTTCCCAGCCCAATATGATCAATTGTTCACTTTGTGGGAAGAAAAGAAGTAGGCCATTATATTTTAATGATGGTTAAATCATCAGTGGTATGCGCTTCTTTTTCTAAATCGGCTATAACGATGGTGCGGGTGGGCATATAAGCGTGAGATGTAAATATGGTAAGGCACCTCTTTTTGAACATTAAAAGAGGAACATTAGGCTGATGGGAACGGATCAGAATTTTCATTTGATATCTGTTCATTAGATTATCGAAATAGGATTCGCCGAAGAGGGGTCTTCCCCAAAAATTTCCCAAAAATTCCCCTCTTCTTTCTACAAAATCTCCCCAGACGATCCGTTCCCATTGCTCTTCGCCTAATTTGATATTATTAATGGCCTCTAAGTTAGGCAGATCAGGCAACGCTCCGTGAAGAGCTATTATTCCCTTCGGCGTAACGGCACAGAAAGGAAGCTTGGAGAAAATCGTTCCATAAATCCTTCTTTCCTCATAAGTAAGGAACTCCCAGAAATTGGCGGGAGAAAAATCTTGCACCATATATCCTTCGTGATTACCAGAGAGGAGATAGATTTGTTCAGGATGCTCAGCCTTCATTTGCAGCAAAAAGTTAATATTCCTTTCTGATTCCACTCCTCGGTCTACGTAGTCACCCAAGAAAACAATGAGGTAAGGAGATTTCAAGTATCTATCGATAATGGTCTGCGTGGCTTCAAAGTCTCCGTGAGTGTCGCCTACAAAGACTGCTTTGCCTTCGGTAGGCAGATGGAGCAAGCGCGGTTCACGGTCAAGAATTTTACCCACTTTTTCGGCCAGGTCTTTAATGTTCATAGCTTAATTTTCCCAACATTAATATTTAAATTTCCATACCACATCTGATTAATAATCTCAATTGCCTATATTTTTTCAGCGCACCAGTGTCTTCTTCCCGTGCCCTCTCGGCCTTCCTTTAAGATAAGAGAAGGTGAGGTGGGGTTATGATTCACCGCCGAGCACGCGGAGAGCGCCGAGGATTTTGATTTTGCCACAGAGGGCACGGAGAGCACAGAGGAGAATTTATAATAATTTTAATCCTGAAAATCTGCGTTCATCTACGTCCCATAATCTTCCATGCCCCTCTTTAGAAAAGAGGGGAAAGATAATAAGAGAGATTACCTTTATTGACTACCTTGGAGCAATTTAGTAAATTTTTATTCAGCAAGGAGATGACCAAATGAAAGCGGCAATCACGATGTGGAGGAATACGCGGATGATAATTTTAGTGGCCGTGTGTGCGGCCATTTATGGGGCAGCGCTGATTGCCTTCAAGACGGTCATTCCGCTTATCCCAGGCATTACAGAGGTAAGGGTAGCTAACATCTTTCCCATGACTTTCGGTCTCCTCTTCGGTCCAGCTGGAGCCTGGGGCACAGCCATCGGTAATCTCCTTGGAGATATATTTGGCGGAACTTTGGGACCTGGTTCTCTCGCTGGTTTTATTGGAAATTTTTTATTGAGCTATCTGCCCTATACGATGTGGACGACCTTCCTTCCTTTGGCCGAAAAATCTCGGGAGTGGAATTCTGGTAATCTGCGCAGTTGGGTTAGCTATATTTTTATCGCTTTCATTTCCAGTGCGGCGTGCGCGGTCGTGATCAGCAGTGCCGTAGATGCCTTAGGAATTGTACCTTATGCTGTACTGAGCAAAATAATCACCATAAACGATTTTATAGCCAGCCTTATAGGCCTAATTCTTTTGAATGCGGTTTTTGACGTAACTAAAAATCAACTCGGCCTTTTTTGGGCCGAGATTATGGAAGAAAAAGATATTGGCCGACCTAAGGCCGGACTTATAGGGTCTTGGCTAATCGCAGTTGGTTCAATACTTGGACTTTTAGGTGGCATTATAATTAATCTCCCCGAGGCAACCATTGGTTGGCTCTGCACTTTGGTAATAATTTTGGGCAGCTTTTTGCTTTGATTAACGAGGAAAGATTTGCCGATCATCATTGAAGATTTTACCTTTACCTACCGGGGAAATATAAAACCTGCCCTAAGAAATATTAAAGGCAAAATCGCAGATGGAAATTTTGTAGTCTTGATGGGTCATGCGGGTGCAGGCAAATCAACACTCTGCCTGGCTCTTAACGGCTTAATTCCCAAATTCTTTCCTGGTCAGTATCAAGGCCGGGTTTTAGTTAATAACCAAGAAGTCGCCCAAAAGAAAGTAGCCGAGATGGCGCGACTAGTAGGATTAGTCTTCCAAGATTTTGAAGCGCAGCTCTTTTCAACGAATGTGGAGTTGGAGATGGCTTTTGGTCTAGAAAACCAAGCCCTTCCTCGAGGAGAGATCGCCGAACGTATCCGCCGGTATTTGTCTTTTGTGGGGTTGACTAATTTAAGTGATCGTGAACCAGCTTCTCTATCTGGAGGGCAGAAACAGCGTTTGGCCATTGGCTCCATTTTAGCTTTGGAACCAAATGTTTTAGTAATGGATGAACCGATGACCGACCTTGATCCGCAAGGACGAGAAGAAATTCTTTCCCTTGTGGAGAAGATAAAAAGAGAAGGGCGGATGCTCTTGATCGTAGACTATGAACCTGAGACTGCTTTAATGGCTGACCAGGTTTGGTTGCTCCAAGATGGGATATTGGTTGCCCAAGGCCAGCCGGAAGAAATACTGGTGAATAGTAACAAACTCAAGTCTTGTGGCCTTAGGCCTCTGGCTACAGTGGAATTGTTTCAAAAAATGAGCTGGCCCCACAAGCCACTCTCCGTGTCCTCGGCTATGAAGCTAATTGAAAAATATAATCTATGTCCACGGCGGAAATTCGCTGCCCAGCCCTTAATTCGCAAAATACCTGGCCAATCTTTTTTAGAAGCGGAGGGCCTGGAATTTACCTATCCTTTATTAGGCATTAAAGCTTTACGGGGGATTGATCTTTCCATCCAAGAAGGAGAGTTTATTGCTCTCTTAGGCCAAAACGGTTCTGGAAAGACAACCCTGGCCAAACACATTAATGGACTTCTTCGGCCAACTGCTGGAGAAATAAAAATCAAAGGAAAGCCCCTTAGGGCCTATAGTCGGCGCGAGATGGCCTCTTTAGTCGGCTATGTCTTTCAAAACCCAGACCACCAGATTTTTGCTAACACAGTAAAAGAGGAGGTGGGTTTTGGGCTTAGAATGATGAGGGAAGAATCTAAAAAGATTGAGCAAAGAGTGGAAGAAGCGCTGGGCATAGTTGGTTTGCCGGGTTATGAAGAAAAAAATCCCTTTACGCTTACTAAAGGGGAACGTCAAAGAGTGGCCGTGGCCTCCATCCTGGCTGCGCAACCGCAAATGATTATTCTTGATGAGCCTACTACTGGCTTAGATTACCTGCAACAGCGAAGTATGATGGAGATGCTTAAAATATTGCATAAAAAGGGGCATACAATTTTGATTATTACCCACTCCATGTGGGTGGCCGCAGAATATGCCCAGCGGATTATACTTATGAAAGACGGGCGCGTTTTGGCTGATGGGCCTACCCGCGAAGTCTTCTTTAACGAAGGTTTATTAGCTGAAGCGGCTCTCCGCCCGCCGGCGCTTGTCCAATTGAGTAATTGGTTGGGAACAAGAGCTCTTTCTGTGGAAGAAATGGTCGAAGAATTAAAAGAAAATAATTTTTTAATTAAGGGATAAGGAGTGCATCTCTTCCTTTATCTAAATAAAAACACTTGGGTTCACCGGTTGGACCCGCGAACTAAAATAATAGGATCTTTGCTCTTTTGCGTATATTGTTTATGTTTTAATCATCCTCTGTACATGGGAGGCATAACGCTGGTAATTATTTTCTTAGCTATTTCAGCCGAAGCTCTTTTAAATTTCTGGAGGCTCCGCTTTCTCCTCCTACTCCTTTTTGTCTTCAGTGCTTTGCTGTGGTCGTTTTTTGCCAAAGGACCAAGTATTCTTTGGGTATGGAAAGGAATGCAAGTAAGCAAAGAATCTCTTTTTTATGGAATAGCCATGGGACTTCGGCTTACCACCTTTGTTGCTATCGGCCTAATTTTTCTTTCCACGACGAAAAACGAAGAATTTACAAATGGATTAATTCGTTTGGGGGTGCCGTATCCTATGGCTTTTGCTCTGGCAACTGCTTTACGCCTTATCCCTACTTTCGTGGGAGCAGGAGCCACAATCATTCAAGCTCAGGTTTCCCGCGGGTTGGATTTAGAATCTGGTAATATTTTTACCCGCTTTAAGAAATTTATTCCCCAAGCTGTCCCTCTTTTTATTTATGCCATCCGTTACACAAATCTTTTAGCCATGGCGTTAGAATCAAAAGGATTCAGCCCGGGAGCGAAGCGAACGTTATATTATGAGCCGCGCATGCAGAAAATAGACTTTCTCTGTCTATTCTTGCTTTTAATAGTTCTTGTTTTTTTACTTTATGCGCGAGTTTTTTTAAACCTTGGAATAATAATTCCTGGAAGAATCTAAGCTTCAGATTTTTCATCTAAAAGTTAAATAAATTTAAATAAGACCCACCAAGGATAAAAAATTATGCTACCTAAGTATACTAACCGACTTATTAATGAAGCAAGTCCCTATTTAAAGCAACATGCCCACAACCCGGTAGATTGGTATCCCTGGGGAAAAGAAGCAATTTCCCGGGCCCAGCAGGAAAATAAGCCAATATTTCTCAGTATTGGCTATTCCTCCTGCCATTGGTGCCATGTAATGGAAAAAGAATGCTTTGCTAATGAAGAGATTGCCAGAATAATGAACGAAAGATTTATTAATATTAAAGTCGATCGGGAAGAAAGACCTGACCTTGATGAAATTTATATGCATGCCGTTCAGTTAATAACCGGCGCTGGGGGATGGCCTTTAAATGTTTTTTTAACTCCCAACCTTGTCCCTTTCTTTGGAGGAACTTATTTCCCACCCATTGATTTGAGAGGAATGGCCAGCTTTCCTAAAGTTTTAATGGGCGTTTCAGAATATTATCGAACTCACCAGGAGGAAGTGGAACGGGGGGGATTCAAGATAAAAGAAACTTTACAAAATATGATGAATTTAACTCCCATGGCCACAGAACTTGACCCGCGAATAATAACCAAAACCCAAGAAATTTTAGCCACTCACTTTGATTCCCTAAACGGAGGTTTTGGCCAAGCTCCTAAATTCCCTAATGCACCTATCCTTCTCTTTCTTTTGGGGCAGAGAAAAAATATGGCAGCTCGGCGAATGGTAGAATTAACCTTAGAGAAAATGGCCCGCGGAGGAATTCATGATCACTTAAGGGGCGGTTTTCATCGTTACGCTGTAGATAACCAGTGGATTATTCCTCATTTTGAGAAAATGCTTTATGATAACGCTCTACTGGCCCGCGTTTATCTGGAAGCTCATCAAGCTACGCAAAAAAGCATATATCTTCAAGTAGCCGAAAGAATTTTTGATTATATTTTGGAAGAAATGCGCGATCCTCAAGGAGGGTTTTATTCCAGTCAAGATGCGGATAGTGAGGGAGAAGAAGGGAAATTTTTTTTGTGGACTGAAGATGAGGTGCGGTCTTTATTAGGAAAAGACCGCGGAGCTATTTTTGCCGATTATTATGGAATCACGGCCGAGGGAAATTTTGGGGGCGGGAAAAATGTTCTTTATATTGCTGAGCCTGTAGAAAGAATTTCAAGTATATACGGTATATCTACTGGAGAATTAGAAAATATATTAACTGAAGGAAGAAAAATCCTCTTAGCAGAGCGAGTAAAAAGAACTAAGCCCGCCACGGATAAAAAGATTATCACGGCTTGGAATGGATTGATGATATCGGCTCTTGTCCTTGGTTTTGAGATAACCGGAAAGAGCTATTACTTACAAGCTGCTGCCGAAGCTGCTTCTTTTATCATGGAGAAGATGAGGAGTGGCGGCCTTTTATTTAGAGTTTGGGCCGAAGAGAGAGCGCAAATTGCCGGTTTTGCCGATGATTATGCTTATTTCATCCAGGCTCTTCTTGATCTTTACGAAGCTACCTTCGAGAAGTGGTATTTAAAAGAAGCAGAAGACCTTAACCGAGAAATGATGGAACGGTTTGGGGATGAACAAAATGGCGGATTTTTTTATGCCGGAAAAGAAACGGAATCTTTGATCGTCCGCCCTAAAAATATTTATGACCATGTCCTGCCTTCGGCCAATTCGGTAGCAGTGCGCAACCTAATTAGGCTTAATTTTCTAAATGGAGATCAGGTTTTGCTGGAAAGAGCCCAAAAAATTCTTAGTCTTTATTACGCCAACATTTGCGAGAATCCTTTACTGTTTAGCTATATGCTATCCAGCCTTGATTTCTATTTTAACTCTATAGGGATAAAATTAATTGGTTTAAAGCAAGATCCCCAAATACAAGGAATGTTAGAAAAGATAAATAAAAAATATCTTCCCTATAAGATTTTAGAATTCCAGGATCTTCATGACTCACCAATGGAAAATGTTCATTCATATCCCTCCGTTATTATCTGTCAAAATTTTACTTGCTTGCCCCCATTGGCCAATGAAATTGAACTTGAAAAGGTGCTGGAAAATCTTTAACTTATGCTCTTTTAACATTTGCCGCAGATCCTCCCCTTAAAATAAGCCCCCTCACCCCTGCCCTGTGGAGTATTAAAATTTACCCCAAAGGGCAAGCCCTCTCCCCCAAGGGGAGAGGATGATAATTTTTAGCCACAGAGTAAAAGGAGAGCACAGCGTGGCAGAGCTGCAACCAAACTATTTAATCCCTCCATCCTCCCTTTAGAGACCGTATCGCAATCCTCTTTTCGTCATGGCGAGCGCAGCGTGGCCATCACTTTAATTTCA
>JBNAWB010000022.1:0-29711 GCA_049699975.1 Thermodesulfobacteriota bacterium | reverse complement strand
CTGTTACGTAAAAATCATTTGTGCACATATGGGAAACTATTGCTGAACATTTCAGGAGAAGATTAGACATCATAAAAGAAAGGTGTCATTCCTGCGAAGGCAGGAATCCAGACCATTATTATTTACAAATATCTTCATATAAATCATCCCAAGAAGGATTATTCTGCTCAATTAATCTCAATTTCCATAACCTTTTCCATCTCTTTATCTGCTTTTCTCTTTGAAATGCAGACTCCCAAGACTCATGGATTTTATACCAGACAAGACGATGAACCTTGTATTTCTTTGTAAAACCATTTACCAAATCATTTTTATGCTCATATATCCGCTTCTTAAGATCGGACCCCTGTCCCATTTCTCTGGCTACAAAGGATATAGACTTAATACTGTTTCAAAGTCCCTTTCTGGATTCCTGTCTTCACAGGAATGACGAAAAATGGCCATGATTATTTTAATAACTCTTTAAAAAATTCCAATTCTTTATGCCAAAAATCAAGAATTTATTAAAAAAGTCCATAAATGATTTTTACAAAAAGTCCATAAATGATTTTTGCGTAACGAAAGCTGGAATTAACCTTGACAATTTGGCTAAGTAGTTTAAAATTAATAATAATTTATTTTTCGCTCTCAATTTACCAAGGAGGGAATATATGAGCAGAAAAAGCTTTTTTATTTGCTTCGTCGGTCTGATCTTTTTTTTAATTCCCTTATCCATCAATGCCCAACAGCCATTAATCCAGAAAATCGGCAATGGAGAAGTCAATTGGTCTGAGCAAATTATTCGGGCATCAGGAAGCGGTGCGCCCAACCCTGATGCTCCTAATATAGCCGCGGCCAGGCTGGGAGCGGAAAGAGCGGCCAAAGCAGATGCCCTGAGAAATATCTTAGAGACCATAAAAGGCGTACGCATAGACTCGCAAACCGTTGTGGAAAATGCCATGACCCAAAATGATCAAATTCGCACCCAGGTGCATGGGTTAATAAGGGGGGCCAAGGTTATTAAAACACGTTACCTTTCTGATGGGGCGGTAGAGGTAACCGTGGAAATTCCCCTGTCCGGGGCTTTGAACCAGACTTTATTGACGCAGTCATCTTTGGGAAGTCAACCCGTTCCTAAGACAGGGGATCTTGTTTATACTGGCGTTATTTTTGATTCCCGCGGCTTGAACGTGCGGCCGGCTTTAGCCCCCAAAATAGTCGATGAAGATGGTCGCGAGGTCTATGGCTCGACTTTCGCCTCTAAAGAATGGGCTATGAAAAATGGGATTGCGGGTTACACCAAAAATCTCGAGGCCGCCCTTAAAAATGACCGGGTCGCTCCCCATCCCCTGGTTATCAAAGCCATTAAAGTTACGGGGCCGGGAAATACAGATCTGGTAATCAAGAACGCAGATGCTCAAGGACTGCGCGATATGTCCAAAAACTTAAGTTTTTTAGAACAATGCCGAGTATTAATAGTTGTTGATTAGAAGATTCTGGTTAATATTTTTAATGTGAAATTTTATTGGCGGCGCTTGAGGGTAAATGGGTGACATTTTAGTTAGCCGCCAGCACAAATAAGAGTGGCGGTTTAGGGGTTTAAATGAGAAAGGAGGGATTGTCTTTGAGAAAGCTTACGAGAAAAGGCATCATTTTAATTTTTTCTATATTTATTTGGTTTATTTTGCCTGCCTACGGGCAAGAAATGCAGACGATTACGGCCAAAGGAGAAGGATGGTATGAAGGTGCTGATCATTTAGTTGGCAAGGACAAGGCTATTAAAGATGCTTTAGTTAAAGCTCTGGAACAAGCTGTGGGCACCATGGTTTCTTCCGAAACGCGCATCCAAAACTTTCAGCTCCTTAATGATAACATCTATACCCGCACCGAAGGATACATAAAAAATTGGCGCATTTTAAATGAAAATCGGGCTAAAAATGTATATGAAGTAACCATCGAAGCCACAGTAGCTATTGGCGATTTGCGCAAAGATTTACAGGCCATAGGGGTTCTATTAGCCCAGGTAGGCAAACCGCGCATTATGATGCTTGTGGCTGAGCAGAATATCGGTCGCCATTATTATCATTATTGGTGGGGATACCATCGAGTAGAACAGACTGACCTCACCGTAACTGAAAATACCATAATGGAAAAATTTCGCGAAAGAGGGTTTGATCTGGTTGATCATCAAGCGCAATCCCAAAATATATCTGTGGCTCCTGCTTATCGGGTGGCCGACTTGACCGATCAGGCCGCGATTACTTTAGGCAAGCAGGCCGATGCGGAAGTAGTTATCGTGGGAAAGGCTCTGGCTAAATCTATTGGCGCCATAGCCGGATCACCAATGAAATCGGTGCAGGCTAATATTTCTTTACGGGCTATACAAATTGACGATGGGCGGGTGCTTTCTTCAGGCACAGAGTACGCGGCCGCGGTGCATATTGATGAAACAACCGCCGGAGTAGAGGCTTTAAAACAGGCCAGCGCCAAAATCTCTGAAAAGTTAATGGATGATATAATAAAAAACTTTCAAAAACGCGTAGGAGCGACTACTTTAGTGCAATTAACCGTTTTGGGCCTTTCGCGGCCCCAGGATTTACAGAAATTTAAGAATCTACTGAAAGGGCAGGTAAGGGGAGTAGAAGGGATATATGAACGCAGCTTTGAAAGAGGAGTAGCCAAGATAGATTTGGATATCAAAGGGAATGCCCGATCTGTGGCTGATGAATTGGCACGCAAAAAATTCCGAGATTTTAATGTGCAAGTAACCAAAAGCACTTGGAATACCATTGAACTCCAAGTAATGCCCAAGTAGCTGAGGAAAGGGATAAATAATGAATCGAAAAAGACTAGCTATTTGCATTTTAACCCTCATTTTTTCCATGGGCTGTGCAGCCCCGCATCACCTCTTAGTAGAAGATTATAAAAGCAGAAATCTGCGTTCTATTGCCGTGCTTCCGGTGCAAAACGAAACTCCTCATTTGCAGGCTCCCGAAATATTTCGGCCGATTGTTTACCAAAAAATAAGACAAAAAGGTTATGAAAGTCCTGCTCTCTCTTTTATCGATAGTAAACTTGCGGAAAAAGATATTCGGGATGCAGGACAGATTCATTCTCTCACCCCGCAGGATTTAGGTAAACTTTTAGGTGTAGATGCGCTTCTTTACACTACCGTTACAGAATTTAGCACTACTTATCTAATAGCGTATGCCTCCATTACCGTGGGCGCCAAATTCGAATTAAAAGATGCCCGCACAGGTCAGCTAGTCTGGCAGGCTGATCATAGGGTTAAAGACATGAAAGCTGGCACTGAACAATCTTTAAAATTTGCCATCCAAAAGTCTTATACCCCTTACTCCCAAAAAGTAACCGAAACTTGTTTAGCTACCTTACCAAATGGACCATTAGCCTCCGCTCCGGCACAAAAAGGTTGTCTTACGCCTGGAGGGAGATAAAAAATTTACCTTAAGAAGGAGGTACTTTGTATGTGGGAAAGTAGAAGATTTATTGGTTTTTTAATCTTAGCTGGTCTGCTTATTATGGCTGGGTGTGCAGGTGCCCCTTTGGGACCGACAACCAAAGAAACTACGGTATCGACAACTACTCCTGCTCCCCAAGCCCCGCCAGCAGCCCCGCGGATAACTCATAAAGGTCCGAAATTGCGGGTGGGGATTATAGACTTTGTAAATAAGACAAGCTATGGAGCAGGCCGATTAGGAACTTCGGCCTCCGATATTTTGACCACGGAACTTTTTAAGACCGGAGCATTTATTATTGTGGAGCGCGCCCAATTGAAACAAATCCTCGGCGAGCAGGCTTTAGGCCAGACCGGAGCTATTAATCCAGAAACGGCGGCGCAGGCCGGGCGGATCTTGGGCTTGAATGCTATTGTTACAGGATCTATCTCTCAATTTGGAATCAGCACGGGAGGCGCTGATTATGGGATTTATCGTCAAAAAGTTCAGACAGCCAAATGTGTGGTTGATGTGCGCGTAGTGGATGCTTCTACAGGCCAGCTTTTATTTGCTGATTCTGGAAAGGGAGAATTTGAGCGTAAAGCTCAAGAGGTATTAGGGTTAGGTACCAGGGCGGGCTACGATGAAACCTTAGGTCAAGAGGCTCTACGTTCGGCCATCACTAAGTTTATGGATAATCTGGTCCAGTCGTTGCAAAATGTGGAATGGACAGGAAGGATTGCTTCTATAAGCGGGAGCGATATATATATAAATGCCGGCCGAGATGTGGGACTAAAGATTGGCGATATCTTAGTCGTCCAGACTTTAGGCAAAGAAATCTACGATCCCCAGACAAAAATTCTTTTAGGACGTGAAGAAGGCCCTATCAAAGGAGAATTAACTGTTACCGGTTATGTAGGTGACAAACTTACTAAAGCTCGGGTGCGAGTTGGCGGTGGTTTTCAAGTCAACGATATAGTGAAAGTCAAACAGTGAGGTGGCCATGAGAAAATTTATTTTGCTACTGCTTTTTATGAGCTTAATTATTGGATGTGGTTATCCTAAAGAAACCCTGCGGGGCGTAGGTCATGAAGGGTTTCTCTTCATTGTTGCTAACCCTGATGATGCTGAAGTTTTTATAGATGGGGAAAGAGTAGGCCTCGCTGCCGATTTTGAGAGAGATCCCATCGAACTAAGAAGTGGTACTCATCGAGTAGAGATTCGTAAACCCGGCTACCTTGCCGACGTTCGCGATGTATTTGTAGGTAATCAATCGCGGCATACACTAAAGGTAAATCTTAAGAAAGCACAATAAATTATTTGAATTTATTGGAAAATGGCAATAATTAAAAAAGGGGGGATTTTTTTTGTAATTTTCCTTAGTGTAGCTTTTAATTTTTTAAATGCCCAGGCTCTTGCCCAAAGTCCTATTTCGAAAGAGGAGAGAGGGAATGCCGCAAAAATAACTTTTTTGCAAGGCAAAGCTGAAGTTTTGTCTGCCCAGGAAACTTCTTGGAAACTGCTTCAGATAGGAAGCTTTTTATATCCCGAGGATGAAATAAAGACTCATGCCAAATCTCGCTTAGAAATTCAATTTCCTGATCGCTCTATAATGAGATTTGACGAGCACACCACTTTTAAATTAAAGAGGGTGTTATTTGCAGCCCCAACTAACTCCCGCGATATAAAAGTAGAAATTGTCTTAGGGAAAAGTTGGGCCAATGTCCGCAAGATATTTAGTTCTAAGAAAACTTTTGAAGTAGCCTCGGCAAACGCAGTTGCTGGTGTTCGAGATACTATCTGGCGGATGAATATAGGCGCTGATAAAACCACCTTGATCAGAGTCTATGAAGGAGCTGTGCAAGTATATAATCCCTTCGTTCGCCCGGAATATAAATTAGCAAAAGAAGGTTTTAAAAGCCCCCAAGAAGTTTCTGGTCCGCAAGAAGTTCCTCCTCCGTATCATGAGATTTCCCGGGAAGAATGGGAAGAAATAGTTTTGCAGCAAATGATGCAAGTAGTCATCCCCGCTGTAGGCAAGCCCTCCCAACCAAGCCGATTCAATATAGATGAAGATCTTAAAGAAGAGTGGGTGCGCTGGAATAAAAAGCGTGATCGGGAATTAAGAAAGAAGAATTGAGTTAAAAATGTGTAATTTACCTAATTTTCTGAGTTTGGCGCGCATCCTGCTCATTCCCCTACTAATCATTTTCTTGATTAATGGCGCTTTTTTCTGGGCTTTATTGATCTTTATCTTAGCTGCTCTAACTGATGCCGCAGATGGAATGTTAGCCAGGCTTATGGGGCAGCGCACAATCATTGGAGCTTACCTGGATCCCCTTGCTGACAAGCTTCTATCTGGTTCTTCTTTTATCTGTTTAGCCGTATTGGGGAAAATCCCTGGTTGGTTAGCAGTATTGGTTATAAGCAGGGATATAATTATTTTAGGAGGGTTATTGATTTTATTTATTTTGGGCCGCATTCCTAAAATTCAACCAACATTAGCCAGCAAGATGACCACTTTTTTCCAACTCCTTACAATTGTCATTGTTCTTTTTTCCCAAATAGCTCCTTTTTGGTCACTTTTAATGAAGGTGCTCATATGGACCACAGGAGCATTCACCATTTTCTCTGGCTTGCAGTATGTAAAAAAAGGAGCCGAAATTTTTGGGCAAGAGACATCGAAGTGATACTCAATTAATTCATTATAAAAAATTACCCAGTATATTGAAATCTTTGGATGTGTAATCCATCACTGAACAGGAGATGATTTTGAGGCATTACGTGGATATAAAAAAAATTAAAATTTTTATCATAAAGCACCTAAAGAAAATCTTAAAATATTAATATTTTGCTTGACAATTTTTTCAAGAAGTTGTAAATATATATTAAATTTTATAGGTTTGTAGGCACGTAGCTCAGGGGGAGAGCGCTACCTTGACGCGGTAGAAGTCAGGGGTTCAAATCCCCTCGTGCCTACCAAGAATTTATTTGAGGTAAATTGAAGATATAATTTTTTGACAAGAAAAAGGCATCATTTTATTTTGTATGATGCCTTTTTCTTATTTTTGTGTTTGCTCAATGGAAACAATAGAAATAATCTTTGCCGACGGTAAAATAAAAAAATATCCCCGAGGAATATCCGCCTTAGAAATACTTAAAGATAACTTTCCTCTTTCAGAAAATGATTCTATCGTATCGGTAAAGATAAATGGCCGGCTCTTAGATATAAATGCCCCTTTAGACCAAGGAGGAAAACTCGAGTGGGTTCCCCTTTCTTCTCCTGAAGGCTTAGAAATTCTAAGACACAGCACTGCCCATCTTATGGCCCACGCGGTAAAAACCTTATTTCCTCAAGCCAAGATAACTATTGGTCCGGCTATTAAAGATGGATTCTATTATGACTTTGACTATGATCAGGGTTTCTCTGTGGATGATTTCCCTAATATCGAAGCAAAAATGCGTGAGCTGATTGCCAAGGATATTCCAATTAGACGCTTAGAGATGACCCGGGAAGAAGCGCGCCGGCTTTTTGCGGAGAAAGGGGAAACCTATAAAATAGAGTTGCTGGAGGAAATTGAAGATAATCAAGTTAGTCTTTACCAACAAGGGGATTTTATAGACCTTTGTCGGGGACCCCATTTGTCTTCTACGGGGAAAATCAGAGCTTTTAAGCTGACCAGTGTGGCAGGAGCCTACTGGCATGGCGATGAGCGTAATAAAATGCTGCAGAGGATTTATGGTACCGCTTTCCCCTCGGCAGATGATTTAGAAAAATATCTGCGGCGTTTAGAAGAAGCACGTCGGCGGGATCACCGTAAATTAGGAAAGGAGTTAGATCTTTTTTCTATTAACGAAGAAGCTGGGGCCGGGTTAGTTATTTATCACCCCAAAGGGGCCATTTTGCGGATGATCCTGGAAGACTTTGAAAAAAGAGAACATCTCAAGCGGGGATATCAATTGGTCATTGGCCCGCAGATTTTAAAATTAGATTTGTGGAAAAGGTCGGGCCATTTTGATCATTACCGGGATAAGATGTATTTCACGGAAGTGGAAGGACAAACCTATGGCCTAAAACCTATGAACTGCTTAGCCCATATGCTCATTTACAAATCCCAGATTCGGAGTTATCGAGATTTGCCCTTACGATACTTTGAAATGGGTACTGTCCATCGCCATGAAAAATCAGGAGAACTTCATGGACTTTTACGGGTGCGCGGTTTTACTCAAGATGATGCCCATATCCTTTGTACTCCTGAACAGCTTAATGAGGAGATCAAAGGAATCTTAAACCTAGTTCAGGATATGATGGCCATTTTTAATTTTCCTTATGAATTAGAGATCAGCACCCGTCCAGAAAAAGGCACAATTGGTTCAGACGAAGATTGGGAGAGAGCTACGCAAGCCCTGCGGCAAGCTTTAGATGAATCTTCCTTGCCTTATAAAATCAACGAAGGCGAAGGAGCCTTTTACGGGCCTAAAATTGACGTAAAGCTTAAAGATGCTTTGGAACGAGAATGGCAGTGCGCTACCATTCAGTGCGATTTTGCTATGCCGGAAAGATTTGATCTTACTTATATCGGCAAAGATGGTCAGAGACACCGGCCGGTGATGGTGCACCGCACTATTTTGGGCGCCATGGAACGTTTTATCGGGGTGCTCGTCGAGCATTATGCTGGTGCTTTTCCCACCTGGCTAGCTCCGGTGCAAGTAATCGTCCTTACCGTCACTGATCCGCAGATTCCTTATGCGGAAAAAGTATACGCTAAATTGAAGCAAGCAGGAATAAGGGTAGAGAAAGATATTAGGAATGAAAAGTTGGGATTGAAAATTCGGGAAGCAGAACTACAGAAAATTCCTTATATGTTAGTCATAGGAGCCAAAGAAGCCCAACAAGATTTGGTAGCTCCGCGGGCCCGAAATGGTAAGACTTTAAACCTTATGAAGATTGAAGAGTTCATCGAACTTCTAAGAAAAGAATGCCAGGTGGGAGGTGAATTTTATAGCTAAAGAAACAGGCAAGGACGTTAATGTTAATTGGCAGATAAGAGCTCCAGAGGTAAGAGTCATTGGCCATGATGGAAAACAGATCGGTGTTTTGCCTTTAAAAGAGGCCATGAAATTAGCCGAGGAGCAAGGACTGGATTTGGTAGAAGTTGCTCCGCAAGCAACGCCACCAGTCTGTCGGATAATGAATTATGGCAAATATAAATACCAACAAAGCAAGAAAATTCAGGAGGCCAAAAAGCACCAGACCGTTATCCAGGTCAAAGAGGTAAAAATAAGGCCCCGCACTGAAGAACACGATTTGCAATTCAAGTTACGCCATGCAAAACGTTTCCTAAGTGAAGGAAATAAAGTTAAAGTTTCCATGCTTTTTAGGGGGAGAGAAATTGCCCATCCAGAGATGGGAAGAGAGCTATTAGATCGCATAATTGCCGAATTGAAAGATTTAATAGTCATTGAACAAGCTCCCCGCCTGGAAGGGCGCAGCATGGTCATGCTTCTCGCCCCTAAGACCTAATTTTTATAATTAAGTTTGAGTTGTATTTGAATTTGTCCCCAGAGATCGGGAAAGAAGAATTTTATTTTCTCTGTGGATGGTCGGAATTGTTCTTTGGGGTTGAGTAAGAAGATCATTTTGGAAATTATCAGCACATAGGTTAATTTTCAAAATAACTTATATCTAAATTGAGCGATTTATGAATTCAGGGTAATGCTCATGTCATTCCTGCGCAGGCAGGAATCCAGATAAATCAATAATAAACTGGATTCCTGTTTTCCCAGGAATGACCGACACCCATTCCTCTTAACAGGTGCATAGGGAATTAGTATGCGATCCGCGCTGTCTTTGCGTTTTCCTTGATGGTGAACAAACAATCGTTCAATTTAGGGATTATTAATCTAACGAAGGAGAGTTCATGGCTAAAATAAAAATGAAAATAAAAACAAATCGGGGAGCACGTAAAAGGTTCAAAGTAACGGGTACGGGGAAAATCATGCATTACAAAGCTTATCGGAGCCATCTTTTAACAAGCAAGTCAGCTAAACGGAAGCGCAATTTACGCCAGCCAGCATTGGTTGACAAACGAGATTTGAAAAATGTCCGGAGGCTGCTGCCATATATGGCTTGAGCAACTTTCGCGCTCGGCAGCGCTCTCAGTGACCAAGAATAGAAGCCATGAGATTGCTTCGGTCGTTGCTCTCCCGCGCCATGACAGGAAGTAGGTACGTTTCGACACTTTTCCAAGTCATGGTGATACCCTTCTGGGTCATTGCGAACGAAGTGAAGCAATCTCATTTTTCAAGTGCCGGTTTTAAGGAATGAATGACTATTTTTCAAAGCCATTTTCTGATGAAAAAATTCATCAGGTAGATATTAAGGAAGGAGTTAAGATAAATGCCGAGAGTAAAAAAGAGTGTCAAAAGCCGAAGAAGAAGAAAGAAAATTTTAGCGGAAGCTAAAGGCTATCGAGGCGCAAGAGGTCGTCTCTATCGTTTAGCCAAAGAGACGGTTGATCGGGCCAGGAAATTCGCTTACCGAGATAGAAAAGCTAAGAAGCGGACATTTCGGGCGCTGTGGATAACTCGTTTAAACGCCGCAGCTCGGGCTCATAACCTTACTTATAGCCAACTAATCTCGGGACTGAAAAAAGCCAAAGTGGAAATCGACCGCAAGGCCTTGGCGGAAATGGCCTATGCCGATCCTACCGGATTTTCCAAATTAATTGAATTAGCAAAAGGGCAGATGGTTTAAGTGGGTATGATTATGGAAGAACGTTTGCGGAAGATGGAAGAAGAAGCTTTCCAGGAATTAAAAAATTCTTCTGGAGAAGCTCAAATCCAAATGCTGCGGACGAAATATTTAGGGCGCAAGGGTCTCTTGACTCAATTTTTAAGAGATATGGGCAAGATACCTGCAGCCGAAAGGCCGCTTTTAGGACGTTTAGCCAATGAATTAAAAGTTAGATTAGAAGAAGCCATAGAAAAAGCCCTGGAAGATGAACGGCAGCGGCAAAAGGTTGAAAAATTACGCAAAGAAGAGATAGACATAAGTTTGCCCGGGAGAAAGCCCACCTTAGGGAGCATGCATCTTTTAACCCAGGTCACTTATGAGATTGTTTCTATCTTCGAGCGCTTAGGCTTCGAGGTTTCTGAAGGCCCAGAAGTAGAACTTGATTACTATAATTTCGAAGCTCTTAATTTCCCTAAAGACCATCCAGCGCGAGATATGCAGGACACTTTTTATTTTTCTTCCAATGTAGTCCTGCGCACCCATACCTCGCCAGTCCAAGTGCGCACCATGGAAAAAAGAACCCCGCCTTTGCGCATTATCGCTCCGGGGAAAGTATACCGCCATGACTCAGACCCAACGCATAGCCCTATGTTCCATCAGGTAGAAGGCTTTGTGGTCGATCGAAATATATCTTTCGCTGATCTAAAAGGTACTTTGACATTTTTTGTGCAGCAATTTTATGGGCCTGAGGTGAAAATGCGCTTTCGCCCAAGTTTCTTTCCTTTTACCGAGCCGAGCGCCGAGGTTGATATTCAATGTGTAATTTGTCAAGGAGAAGGGTGCTCAGTTTGTAAAAAGAGTGGCTGGCTGGAAATTTTGGGGTCAGGAATGATCGATCCGGAAGTATTCCGGTTTGTTGGTTATGATCCGGAGGTTTACACTGGCTTTGCTTTTGGATTGGGCGTGGAAAGAATCGCTATGCTCCAAGTGGGCTTGGGTGATATTCGGGTGTTTTTCGAAAACAATCTGCAATTCTTAAAGCAGTTTTGATAAATGGGGTGGAAAATTTATAGGAAAAAGCTATGAAGGTAAGTTATCAATGGCTCAAAGAGTTTGTAAACATCTCTTTTTCTCCTGATGAATTAGCCGATCTATTAACTAACGCTGGTTTAGAAGTGGAAAGCGTTGAAGAGAGCAGACCAAACTTCCAAAAAGTAGTTGTGGGAGAAATAACGAATTTTCAGCCGCATCCACGGAGTGAACGCCTTTTTTTATGCGCCGTCAATGATGGGCAGAGAATTTATAAAGTTATCTGTGGGGCTCCAAATACCCAGGCCGGGAAGAAAGTTGCCTTGGCTCTCCCCGGAGCAGTTTTACCGACCACGGGAACGATAAAACCGGTCGAAATTCAAGGTATTCTCTCCGAAGGGATGCTCTGCTCCGAGATGGAATTAGGTTTAAGCGACGATGCGGCCGGGATAATGATTTTAGATGACCATCTTTCTTTAGGTCTACCTTTAGAAAAAGCTTTAGATCTAAATGACTGGATTTTGGATATTAGCGTCACTCCCAACCGCGCTGACTGCCTATGTATTTTGGGAATTGCCCGCGAGATAGCTGCTTTGACTAAACAGCCTTTGGTCTATCCTCGAGAAGATAAAGAAGCAGTCCAGGAATCTCTTGCCGCCCAAACGACAGTGACTATCGAAAGACCTGACCTCTGTCCGCGTTACGTAGCCAAACTCATCTTAAATGTGCAAATTGCTCCTTCTCCTTTTTGGATGCGCCGGAGGCTCACAGCCTTGGGAGTGCGGGCCATAAATAACATAGTGGATGTCACGAATTATGTAATGCTGGAACTTGGTCAGCCGCTCCATGCCTTTGATTTTGATTTATTAGAAGAAAAACGCATCGTGGTGCGCACGGCCAATCCGGGCGAAACATTCACTACCCTGGACGGCGTGGAAAGAATAATGCCCCCCGAAGCGCTCATGATCTGTGATGGTCGCAAGCCGGTGGCTTTGGCTGGAATTATGGGCGGATTAAATTCCGAAGTAAAGCCTGAGACGCGGAATATTCTTTTGGAAAGCGCCTATTTTGATCCCATGGGTATTAGGCGCACAGCTAAAAAAATTGGTTTAAATACTGAGGCGTCGCTGCGCTTTGAAAGAGGAATCGATCCCAATGGCTCGTTAAAATCCGCCGAACGGGCCGCCTTCTTGATGGCTAAGTTAGCAGGGGGGGTCATTATCAAAGAGGCGGTAGACAATTACCCTAAAAGAATTGAGCCGCGAAAAATATCATTACGGATCAATAGAGTCAGCCAGATATTGGGTACTGATTTATCTGCTGGAGAAATTCGCAATTATCTTGAAAATTTAACGCTTCAAGTAGAAGCTGAAGAGAACGATAAATTTAAGATTACTGTGCCCACTTTTCGCGTAGATATAGAAAGAGAGATCGATTTAATAGAAGAAGTGGCCCGTCTCTACGGTTACCACAAGATTCCAGTAACTTTGCCCTTGGGGAGAGTAGGTCCCGAAAGAAAAGGGAAAGCAGAAAAATTGGCCTACAGAGCGCGGCAAGTTTTAACGGCCTGCGGCTTTTTTGAGACGATAAATTACAGTTTTCTATCGCCCCAGGTTTTGAAAAAATTAAATTTAAAGGCTGCAGATCCGCGAGGCCAACTTTTGATGATCAAAAATCCCTTAAGCGAAGACCAGTCCGCAATGCGCACAACTCTTATCCCCGGAATTTTACAAACTGTCCGCCATAATTTTAATCGCCAGAATTTCAACCTTAAATTATTTGAATTAGGGCGGGTTTTCTTTCCGCGAAAAGGAGAAGAGCTCCCCGAAGAAGTAGAAATGCTGGCCGGAATCATTTCTGGGTTGCGCGAAGAAGAATCTTGGCATAAAGCAGGAGGCGAATGTGATTTTTACGATCTCAAAGGAGCTCTGGAACTACTTTTGGAAGGATTAGGCGTCAAAGAATATAATTTTCGGCCAGGGGCCAATGAGCCTTTTTTACATCCCACTAAATCTGCCCAAATTATGGCGAATGAAAAATTGTTGGGCATAATGGGCGAATTACACCCTGATGTTAAAGATGCCTTTGACCTTAATCAACCAGTATATATTTTCGAAATAAATTTTTCTCTTTTGCAAGCATTAAGCGAAGAAAAAAGAGTTTTCCAACCTTTGCCGCGTTTCCCGGCTGTATTTAGAGATCTCTCTTTTATGGTGGAGGAAAAAATTTTAGCAGGTGATCTTGAGCAAACAATCTGGGAAGGTGGTCAAGAATTGGTAAAGGAAGTAAAGATATTTGACCTGTATCGAGGGAAACCAATTCCCCCAGGAAAAAAGAGCTTGGCCTTTCGCATCAAATATCAGCATGCCGAAAGAACTCTTACAGACGAAGAAGTAAATGAGTTACACCAGAAAATTATCAGCTTGCTGAAAGAGAGGTTTGGAGGGGAACTCCGCTAAATTCATAAATTGAATCAAAAAATTTTTGAAGGCAAATAAAATTACTTTTGATAGGTAACCGATCGCTGGACGGGAAGATTCCATGATTAACCCAATTAAGTTTCCACCCCACCTCGGTACGAGCCGATGCCGACTTTCTTCCCTCCCCGTGGGGAGAGGGCTTGCCCTGTGGAGTAAGCTTTGATACTCCACGGGGGGTTGAGGGGTTCATTAAAAATTCTTATAATGATCTCACCCTTCAGTGATGGATTACTTTGATAAACAGGGAAAGGAGGGAAAATTTATGACTAAGGCAGACCTGGTAGAAACGATTTATGAAAAGATCGGTTTTTCTCGTAAGGAATCAGCGGAAATAGTGGACTTGGTCTTTGACTTAATGAAAGAAACCTTGGAAAATGGCGAAAAGATCAAGATCTCTGGTTTTGGAAATTTTTTAGTGCGCCAGAAACGGTCGCGCAAAGGAAGAAATCCACAGACTGGAGAAGAAATTGAAATTTCCGCGCGCCGGGTCTTGACTTTTAAGCCCAGCCAGGTTTTGAGAAAAGCCTTAAATCCGCCGGCGGAAAAAACTTAATAATTAGGCAAGGTGCTGAACCTGGGATTGGAAGCTTTTAATGGCTAAAAAGATAATAAAAACAAAGCCGCAACCCATCCCGGAAAAGCTTTATTATAAGATCGGTGAGGTGAGCCAGATAACGGGGGTAGAGCCCTATGTCTTGCGCTATTGGGAATCAGAATTCAAAATTATAAATCCAGGAAGAACCAATTCCAAGCAGCGTCTTTACCGGCGCAAAGATCTGGAATTAATTTTGGAAATTAAGAGACTCCTTTATGAAGAAAAATTTACAATTGCTGGAGCGAAAAAGAAATTACAAAAGATGAAGGCAGAACAGGATAAACAATTAGCTCTTAAATTTCCCGACAAAAAATATCGCGATGCTCTTATACGGGTCCGCAAAGATTTGGAAGAGTTACACAAATTATTGAGTTGAAGATTCCGTACTTATTTCATCTCCCCATGGGGAGATGATAAGGGTTTGGGGTTGACTTTTTCCCATAAAAATAGTATTAAGAAATTAAACGGGGCGTGGCGCAGTCTGGTAGCGTACCTGAATGGGGTTCAGGTGGTCGCTGGTTCAAATCCAGTCGCCCCGACCAGCTAAAATCAAGGGGTTATAAAAATTTATAACCCCTTTTTTTCACTCAACAGGCGGAAATTAAGCGAGAAAAATGAGCAAGCTTTTTATTAAGCTTTTGTTGAGACTTTGATAAAATTCTTTTCAAAAAGAAAAAGAGGCCAATTTGTGAATAAAAATTATTTCCTGCCGATGGTTATTTTTCTTTTTTCATCTCTAATTGGTTGCTACCTTTTTTCGCTTTCCGGGGAAGTTTATCTTACTCCCGGGTTTAAGGCTTCTCAATTTAAGTATTTGGCTGTATTGAATCTCGACCCGCAGATAAAGTTCGCTGAATATGTAGAGGCTGAATTAATAAGGAAGGGTTATGAGGTCAAAGAAGAAGCTCTTTTACGCCAGATGCTGCAAAAGGAAGGTATAACTAAAGCGAACTCTTTTAGCTTGGAAGAATTGGCCAAGATCGGGAAGAATCTTAAAATACAGGGCATTGTTTTTTGTCGCGTTTTGGATTTTAGTCGCTTCCGCGATTTTTATCGGCTACAAATTAAAATGATATCAACCGAGACTGGAAACACCATCTGGGTTGCTCAAGGGTCCATGGAAGGCAAAAGAGGCGAAAAACCAGGAGAAATATTAAAACAAATTGTGGCCTCTGCTTTAAAAGACTTACCTGAAATACCGGCCCTAAAACAATAATTTTGTCTTTCAGAATTAATAAATTTGGATCTTCTCCAATTTAGTTGTTTTATATTAAATATAAAATTAAAAATCTATTGATATTATTAGTTTATTTTGCTAACCTTCTTCATCGAATTAGCTAAGGATTAAATGTGTTCAATGTTGAAATTCTATATGGTATCAAATATCCAAGAGTCTATTCCGTATATGGTATTCCTTTGGCCCCTCACCTCGGTACGAGTCGCTTCCGACTTTCTCCCCTGGTCAAGTTTTAGCGTCTCTCTCCGTTGAGACTGTGTCGCCCCCTCTTTCTGGTCATGGCGAGCGACGCCTGCACTTGCGGCGGGGGAGCGTGACCATTTCTTTAATTTCAAGGTATTACGAGATCGCCACGGTCGCTACGCTCCCTCGCGATGACATTATGAGGCAGTTTTGTTGGGGAGGAGACTTGCCCTGGGGAGTAAGTTTTTAAATTCCCGATTGTTTCCTGAGGGTGGGCGTTGGTGCATCTAAGCCAGTGGCCTCAAAATCCACTACTACGAGAAAGGCTCAGAACCGACGCGTCGAGTTGGTAAAGCAATAAATGAAGGGTGAAAGGTTGCAAGTGCTATGAGAAAAATATTTTTTATCCTCGCAGTGGCCACCTTGCTCATGGGTACTTTTCTTACACCTTTATTGAAAGTCTACGCAGATATGCAGCTGGAAGACCAGCTGGATGTCAGTATCGTTGTGAATATTAAATGGGAAACACTTCCGGAAGCTGGCAGTAACATTAAGAAGCAGGGTTCTTGTTTTATTCAAGCATTTGGAAAAGTGGTTAAATTTGAAAAAGAAAAGAAGAGACGCAGTCGGAAACAATCTTCTGGAGTAAGTGAGGAAATCAACTATCTTCCCCAGGGAAATATGAACGTAACCTATAAATTTAATAGTAAATATTATGCCAGAAATAGCCTGTGCGCAGAAGAGGAAGCTTCGGGATCAAAAGAAGTTAAGGGTAAAGGGGCTCAAGTTGAAGATTCCGGCTTTGCTTTAGTTGCTCTGTTAGGAATGGTAGGAAAGGGAACCGCTCTCCAACTTTGAGGGGACATAAATAAAATTCAGGAAAAAATATACACCCTAAGGGAGGAGCCATCTAATGACAATTACATGTTTTTGTTTACGATCCCCTTTCGGACCGCAATCAAGAAATACAAAGAGGGATGCCCAATACCATCCCCGGGCGGTAAAGCATTTATATTAAATGTATCACTTAAAAAGCTGGACGAAAGAGGCATGCATGGTTCCTTTAGCTGGAATACAAAATCTTCCGATTATAATCAAGCTGTTATTAAAGAATGCGGGGATACTGCTCAGTTTGTCGAACCTTCTCCAGGGAGAAAATACAATATCCACTACAATGTTACCTGGCATTTTGGAAAAGTAAAACCCTTTGTCAAAATCTATCAAATTACTGAAAATAAAGATATTGACATTACGGATGGAGAAAGAGATGTGCTGGGAGGGAAGAAGGTTAAGATAAAAGCCGTTGTGCTTCCTTATGCTGATACAGGAAGCGGCCTCTCGCCAACAAGACTGAGTCATATTGTCATCGCGAGGGAGCGTAGCGACCGTGGCAATCTCGTAACACCTTGAAATTAAAGAGATGGCCACGCTCCCCCGCCTCAAGTCTGAATTCGCTCGCCTATTTAATATTCCCGTTTCCTCTTTGCCAAATGGGGAGTGGATATTGTAGGGCAAGGGTTCATCCCTGGCCGCATTTTCGGCAAGCCATATAGGCTTGCCCTATAAAGTTTTTAAGCCGCCTGCCCTTTGCGGAAAATCGGTTATGGGCTTTGAGCATCTTCTTCTCCCGCCGATGCTTCTTCATTCATGCCTGCCTCTGGCCTGCCTCGGGCACTTACAAAAATAAAAATTCCTCTAATAATCCTACCCTTCAATGAGAAGTTCGAGGTTTTTTTCAAAAAGCTTGACAATTTCAGGGTAAACTTGTAATTATCATCAATATAAAAAATATGATATATGACCATTTGATCCGGAGGTAAAAATATGGAAAAACAATATGTGCGCTGTGAAATAGCCGAAGGGATCGCCTTGGTGACGATTGATAACCAGCCTACTTTGAATGCTTTAAATAAGCCAACTCTTGACCAGTTAGATAAAATCTTTGATGACTTGGCCAACAATGAGGAAGTGAAAGGGGTGATTATTACCGGAGCCGGGGAAAAATCTTTCGTCGCCGGGGCTGATATCTCGGAATTTATTCAAGTCAAGGGATCAGAAGCGGCCGCGTTCATGGCCAGAGGCCAGAGGATTTTTGACAAAATTGAAGCATTTGACCGCCCGGTTATTGCGGCTGTAAATGGATTTGCCTTGGGTGGGGGGAATGAACTGGCCATGTGTTGCGATATCCGCATTGCCGCCGAGAATGCCATATTTGGACAGCCGGAAGTGAACTTAGGTGTTATCCCGGGCTATGGAGGAACGCAACGTTTGCCGCGTCTTATTGGCCCAGGAAAGGCTAAAGAGATCATTTTCGCTGATGAAAGATTAAGTGCCCAAGAAGCATGGCGAGTTGGTTTAGTAGAAAGAGTCGTGCCCAAAGGGCAAGCAGTGGAAGAAGCGAAAAAACTGCTCAAAAAAATTATGGCCAAAGGCCCGGTAGCTATTAAAATGGCCAAGAAAGCTATTAATGAGGGATTAAAAAAATCGTTGCGCGAAGGCTTGGATCTCGAAGCTGAATGTCAAGCTGTTTGCTTTAGCACCGAGGATAAGGACGAAGGCGCGCGGGCTTTCTTAGAGAAAAGGCCGGCAAATTTCAAAGGAAGATAATTTTTAAGAGCGAGTAAAATGGCCATTTGCGCCAGAAAAAAATGATTAAGCGCTTAGTGCTATGCGCCTTGCTAATTCTTTGGGAAAGGAGAATATTATGGAAGTAAAGAAAATAGCTGTGTTAGGAGCGGGTTTAATGGGAGCAGGTATAGCTCAAGTAGCAGCGGAGACTGGTTTTCAGGTCTCTATGCGGGATATAGAAGATCGTTTCGTCCAGAATGGTTTGGCCAACATTCGTAAGAATTTAGAACGAGCAGTTAGCAAAGGGAAGATGGCTAAAGAACAGGCTGAAGAGATATTATCGCGCATTAAAGGTACGGTTGATTTGGCGGCGGCGGTAAAAGAGGTGCAGGTGGTGATCGAAGCGGTGGTGGAGAATATGGAGCTTAAGAAACAGGTGTATAAAGAACTCGATCAGCTTTGTGCGCCAGAAGTAATTTTAGCTTCCAATACCTCTGGTCTTTCTATTACCGAGATTGCTTCTGTGACTAAGCGGCCGGCGAAAGTAATCGGGATGCACTTTTTCAATCCTGTGCCCGTTATGAAATTGGTAGAGATAATTAAAGGACAGGCCACTTCTGAAGAAACCTACCAGCTTATCAAATCTTTAGCAGAAAAGATGGGCAAAGACCCAATTACGGTTAATGAATCTCCAGGATTTGCGGTTAACCGAATTTTAGTGCCCATGATCAATGAGGCCATTTTCGTCTTGCAGGAAGGGGTAGCTTCTGCGGAAGATATTGATAAAGGGATGATGCTGGGAGCCAATCATCCTATTGGTCCTTTAGCCTTGGCTGATTTAGTGGGTTTAGATACGCTTTTAATGGTCCAGGAGAATCTCTATAAGGAATTTGGAGATTCTAAGTATAGGCCCTGTCCCCTCCTGCGCAAAATGGTCCGGGCTGGCCACTTGGGCAGAAAGACCGGCAAGGGCTTTTATGAATATACCAAGTAATTCTTGATGGCGAGCATCGAAGAATTCCTGGCCCAAAAAACTATCACGGAAATTGAAAGATGGCTGAGAGAGGAGGGAACCTTTGACCCTCCTCGATTAACCATTAAATTTTGTGGTGGTTGTAATCCTGCTTATGAACGTGGTGAATTTGCTCAAATAGTTAAGGAAAGCCTACCCAACGTAAGGTGGATTTCCACAGATGCCGAAGCTGATCTGTTAATAATTATAAATGGGTGTAATTCTAGTTGTGCTCAAAGGCCAGAAATTGAAGAAAAAGGGCGCTTTTGTTTAGCCATAAGAGGAGATGGCGTTTCGAAAATTTACCGACCAAAGAGTTGAATTAGCTGCTTAGCACAACTTTGCCGGGGAGGCGTTTATGGAGCGAGATTATTTGATAGAGTTGGAGCGGGCCCGTCAGGCCTGGGAAAAAGAGTGTTATCCTTCTGGGGCAGGAGATCAAGGGGAACGTTTGCCGCGCTTCTCCACTATTTCAGATTTAGAGATCAAGGCTCTTTATACTCCACAGGATACTTCTAATTTAAATTATTTACGCGACCTGAGCTTCCCGGGACAATATCCCTTTACGAGAGGAATTCAGCCTTCTATGTATCGGGGACGTTTATGGACCATGCGCATGTTCTCTGGGTTTGGCAGTGCTGAGGATACTAACCGCCGTTATAAATATCTTTTATCCCAGGGTCAGACGGGGCTTTCCGTTGCTTTTCATTATCCCACTTTGATGGGCTATGATTCAGATAGCCCTATGGCTCGGGGAGAAATAGGCAAATGCGGCGTAGCCGTAGATTCTCTAAAAGATATGGAGATTCTTTTTGACGGTATTCCCTTGGATAAAGTGACTACTTCCATGACCATCAACCCGCCCGCGGCTATTCTTTTAGCCATGTACATTGCGGTAGCTGAAAAACAAGGGGTGCGCAAGAAAGATATTGGCGGAACAATTCAGAATGATATGCTCAAGGAGTTTATTGCCCAGAAGACTTTTATGCTGCCTCCTCGTCCTTCATTGCGGATTATCGTGGATACTGTAGAATATTGTACCAAAGAAGTTCCCCGGTGGAATACCATCAGCATCAGCGGCTATCATATTCGAGAGGCAGGTTCCACGGCTGTGCAGGAATTGGCTTTTACTCTGGCCGATGGGATTTGTTATGTGGAAGCGTGCTTAGAAAGAGGGATGAAGGTCGATGACTTTGCCCCGCGCCTATCTTTCTTTTTCAATTCCCACATTGATTTTTTTGAAGAGATTGCTAAGTTTCGGGCAGCGCGGCGGCTTTGGGCGCGCATAATGAAGGAGCGTTTCCAAGCAAAGAACCCTCGTTCTTGGATGCTGCGCTTTCATACGCAGACGGCTGGCTGTTCTTTGACTGCCCAACAGCCTTATAATAATATTGTGCGCACCACCATTGAGGCCTTGGCCGCTGTCTTAGGGGGAACGCAATCTTTGCATACTAACTCTTTAGATGAAGTTTATGCTGTGCCTACGGAAGAGGCAGCTACTATTGCCTTGCGCACGCAGCAGATCATAGCCGAAGAGACAGGGGTAGCTAACACCATCGATCCGCTGGGGGGCTCTTATTTCGTGGAGGCCCTGACTAATAAAATGGAAGAGGAAGCTGGGAAGTATATTCAGAAAATAGATGAACTTGGGGGCATGATTAAGGCCATTGAACTTGGCTACCCTCAACAAGAGATTGCCAATGCGGCCTATACCTATCAAAAGCAGTTGGAGAGGAAAGAAAAGATTGTCGTGGGGGTTAATAAGTATCAAATGGAGGAAGAGAAACCCATTGAATATCTAAAGATTGATCCGGAGGTTGAAAGACGGCAGTTAAATAGATTGCAGGAAGTTAAAAAAATGCGCCATAATGCCCAAGTTAAAAAATGTCTAAATGATTTGCGGCGGGCTGCCCAGGGTTCCGAGAATTTAATGCCTTACATATTGGCGGCCGTAAAGGAATACGCAACTTTGCAGGAAATCTGCGATGTATTCAGGGAAGTCTTTGGAGTCTATCGTGATCCGGGGATGTTTTAAATTCACCGCCGAGAACGCCGAGGTCGCAGAGGAATTTTAATTTAAAAATAATTTGCCACAGAGGACACCGAGGCCACAGAGAAAAATATTTTTAATTTTCTTCTTTTCTCCCCTTGAGATAAGGGGAGGAAAGGAGGGGTTATTTTATTCACCGCAGAGTACGCCAAGAACGCAGAGAATTTTAAAGTTTTAAAAAAATTTGGCACAGAGTTTAAAGAGACCACGGAGGTGAAAAGTTAAAATATTTTTAAAAAATTAATTTTCCTCTGTGTTCTTTGCGGGCTCCGCGAGAAATAAATTTTTGGTTGCGGCTCTGCTGCGCTGTGCTCTCTGGGCTCTCTGTGGCCAAATATATTTGAGGTAAATGAATGGAAAGGAAGGTTAGGATTTTAATTGCCAAGCCCGGCTTAGACGGTCACGACCGCGGGGCTAAAGTAGTGGCCCGAGCTTTGCGGGACGGGGGATTTGAAGTAGTCTATACAGGGCTGCACCAGACTCCCGAGCAGATTGTTAATGCTGCTATTCAAGAAGATGTAGATGCCATCGGCATGAGTATTCTTTCTGGGGCTCATAATTATCTCTTTCCGCGCGTATTAGAACTTTTAAAAGAAAACCAAGCTGATGATATTAAGGTGTTTGGTGGCGGAATAATTCCCCCAGAAGATATTCCCTTTTTAAAAGAAAAAGGAGTGGCCGCCATTTTTACCCCCGGAACTTCCACAGAAGATATAATAAGCTGGGTTAAAGAAAATATTAAGCCTAAAAATTGAGGAATTTTCAATTTAAAGAACTATGCTTATCACATGGAAATGCCATAGACCTAAACTAATTTTTTATTTTCTGCTATCAATTTTTTGCTCAGTTAGCCTCCTATGCAGCTGTGCCTTGGGGCCGAAAAAAGAAGTTCAGAAAACACCTCAAGAAATGTATAATGAAGGCTTAAAATTATTGAACAAAAAGAAATATGAAAGGGCTGCCGAAGCTTTTCAGAAATTAAAAGAAGAACATCCTTTGAGTTCTTATACGCCCTTAGCTGAACTGCGCATTGCTGATGCCCTTTTCTTTAATAAAAGCTACGCCGAAGCGGTAAATCAATATGAAGAATTTAGAAAGTTGCACCCTTTGCATCCAGAAGTGCCTTATGCAATTTACCAGATAGGTATGTGTTATTTTAAACAAATGCTTTCGGTAGATCGAGACCAGACGGCAACGGAAAAAGCCTTAGAACAATTTCGATACCTTATTGAAAATTTCCCGCAGAGCCCCCATACTCCTGCGGCGCGCGAGAAAGTGCAGGCCTGTCGGCGTCAACTCGCCGAGCATGAATATTATATTGCCCATTTTTATTTCCGCATGAAAAAGTACCGCGCTGCCTTAGGCAGGTTT
Source organism: Thermodesulfobacteriota bacterium (assembly GCA_049699975.1). Classification (GTDB taxonomy): domain Bacteria; phylum Desulfobacterota; class SM23-61; order SM23-61; family SM23-61; genus CAZAGD01. The sequence continues at coordinate 7,016 of JBNAWB010000022.1, read as the reverse complement.
GAAAAGATATTGCAAACCTTCCCCGATTTAGGGTATGAAGAAAAACTTAAACCCCTCATCGCCAAATGCCAAGCAGAAATAGCTAAAATAGAAGAAAAGGAAAAGAAAAAAGAAAAAGGGGGATAAAATCTTTTTTAAATTAAAGCATAAATTTCTTGGAGAGCTGCAGGGAGTCCTTCCACCTTAGTTCCACCCGCCTGGGCCAAATCGGGGCGTCCACCGCCGCTGCCTCCCACATGTTCAGCAATTTTCTTTATTAGTTGATGGGCCGGGTATTTTTCTTGGAGATCTTTAGTTACGGCGCAAAGAAGCATTACTTTCCCATCTCCCTGAGCGCCTAAGAGAATAATGCCGGATTGGATTTGCCCCTTCAAAAGATCAGCTAATTCCCGCAGCTCTTTTGGATCTTTAGCTTCTACCGTAGTAGCCAGAACTTGGACGCCCTTTACTTCCTTAGCGGCGGAGAGCAATTCTTTAGATTGGTTAGTGGAAATTTTAGCTTTAAGAGCTTGCAGAGCTCTTTCTGTTTCTTTCTGCTCTTTAAGTAAGCGGTGCACTTTCTCGGCCACTTCGCCAGGCCTGGCTTTAAGAGCATTGGCTATGGCGCGGAGTTCTTGCTCTTCTCTTTTAACTGCTTTCCAGGCTTCTGCGCCCGTAACTGCTTCTATGCGCCGTACGCCAGCAGCCACTCCGGTTTCGGCAATGATCTTGAATAGACCTATATCTCCACTTCTTTGGGTATGGGTTCCGCCACAAAGCTCGGCACTTACCTCGCCCACTTGCACTAAACGCACTATATCGCCATATTTTTCCCCAAATAAGGCCATAGCTCCCCGCTGAATAGCCTCCCGATAAGGCAGGAAAGTTACACAGACCTCGATGTTCTGACGGATGCGGGAATTAACTATTTCTTCCACTTGGTCTATTTCTTCTGGGGTTAAGGGAGAAAAATGGGTAAAATCAAAGCGCAGGCGATCCGGAGTGACTAAAGATCCGGCTTGTTTGACGTGATCGCCCAAAACCTGGCGTAAAGCCGCCTGCAGCAGATGCGTAGCCGTATGATTCAAGGCTGTTTTTTGCCTGGTTTGAGCATTTACCTGCAAAGTGATCAAATCCCCTTGGTGCACGACGCCTTTTTTAATTACCCCCCGGTGGGCTATAATCTCCGGGAGAGGACGGAGGCATTTCTTTACCTCCATAAGAAACCCATTATTTTGCAATAGCCCCTGATCGCCTTCTTGTCCTCCGGCTTCTCCATAAAAAGGAGTTCGATCGGTGATTATCTCCACTTCCTCTCCGGCCCGAGCCTCTTTTACTTCACTCTCTTCCTTGAGGATCTTCAGTACCCGTCCTTCAGCTACGAGTTGATCATAACCAACAAATTCGGTTTTTAGATTTTGCGCAGCCAGAGTTTTATAAATTTCAGCCAAGGCTTCTTCTCCAGAACCCTTCCAATGTTCGCGTGCTCGGGCCCTTTGGTTAGCCATGGCCTGCTCAAAACCCTGGTGGTCTAAGCGGAACCCTTCATCACGGGCCATTTCTTCAGTTAAATCAAGAGGAAAACCGTAGGTATCATAAAGTTTAAAAATGAATTCGCCAGGAATAATTTGCTGGCCTTGGCTCTTGAATTTCTTGACTTCTTCGGACCAGAGGCGCAGTCCATTATTCAAAGTTTCCAAAAAACGCTCTTCTTCTCTCAAAATTACGTTTTTAATCATTTGCCGGTTAGGAGTTAATTCCGGGTAAGCCTTTTCCATAAGAGCGATCACGTCGTCAGTAAGTCGATAAAGGAAGGTCTCCTGGAGGCCTAATTTTTGGCCATGGCGCATAGCCCGGCGCATAATGCGTCTCAACACGTATCCCCGCCCTTCATTAGATGGCAATACCCCATCGCTAATCAGAAAAGTAGCGGCTCGAATATGGTCAGCGATGACGCGGAAGGAGATTCCGGCCGTAGAAGCGGCTAGGTATTTTTGGCCACAAATCCTTTCCAAAGAACGGAGAAGCGGGAGAAAGAGGTCCGTATCGTAGTTGCTCTCTACCCCTTGGACGACCGCCGTAATTCTTTCCAAGCCCATTCCGGTATCAATGCTGGGTCGAGGGAGAGGTATAATCTTGCCATCCGCGAAACGTTCAAATTGCATAAAGACTAAATTCCAAAGTTCCAAATAACGGTCGCAGTCACAACCGATAGAACATTCCGGACGTCGACAACCAATATGCGGACCTTGGTCAATGACGATCTCCGAACAAGGACCACAAGGCCCCGTATCGCCCATCTGCCAAAAATTGTCTTTGCTGGGGAAGGCTTTTATCCGTTCCAGGGGCACAAATTGGCGCCAAATTTCTTGAGCTTCTTCATCGAGACCTATACCCAGGTCAGGGTCGCCTTCATGAATGGTCACCCACAGCTTTTCGGGGGGTAATTTTAAATAAGCAGTCAAAAATTCCCAGGCCATGGCAATAGCTTCTTTTTTAAAATAATCTCCGAAAGAGAAGTTGCCCAGCATCTCAAAGAAAGTGTGGTGGCGGGCGGTATAGCCTACATTTTCCAAATCATTATGTTTCCCTCCAGCCCGGACGCATTTCTGGGAAGACGTAGCTCTTGGAAAAGGAGGCTTTTCTTCGCCGGTAAAATAATTTTTAAACTGCACCATACCGGCATTCGTGAAGAGTAGGGTAGGGTCCTTCTGCGGAACGAGAGGGGAACTGTTGACGATGGTGTGTCCCCGCTCCTGAAAATATTCTAAAAATTTCTGGCGAATCTCTGCCCCGGTCATCATTCTTCGGTAAAGCCTCCCTCTCTGTTTAAAATATTGATAATCTCTTCCCAGGAAAATCCGTAACGATAAAGCTGGTTGGTTAATTTTTGCAATTCTTGTTTAGAAAATTCAGATAGCGTGCGGTTTTTTAATTTTTTCTCTAAAAGTTTTTTTAATCTTTCTTGCGCCGGAAAAATTTTTTCTTCTTGGGCGACAACTTCTTCAGCTATTTCTGGGCAAATTCCCTTTTCTTTGAGCTTGTGCTTAATCCGCCATGGCCCCCAAAATTTTTCTTTTCCATAAAAGTTAGCCAAACTTTGAGCATAGCGCTGATCATTCAAAAGCTGATGGGTCGAAAGTTTATGGAGAACGTTTTCTATTTCCGCCAAAGAAAATCCTTTCTCTACAAGTTTCTGACGCATTTCGGCTTGGCTGTAGTCCTTGCGGGCCAGAAGGCGCAGGGCAAATTCTTCTGCTTTTTTTTCCGGGCGCATCGCCGAGCTGAGCATAACAAATTTTTAAGATTCTTTCGTCTTCCGCAAAAGGCCGAAGTGTTCTTTGATCTTCTCTTCCATGGACCGCGCGACATCAGGATGCTCTTTGAGGAAGAGCTTGGCATTTTCGCGCCCTTGGCCTATACGCTCGTTGTTGAAAGAAAACCAAGATCCGCTTTTTTCGACAATCCCATTTTCCACAGCCAGATCTAATAAATCGCCCTCGCGGGAAATTCCTTCTCCATACATGATATCAAACTCTACTTCTTTAAAAGGTGGCGCTAATTTATTTTTGACTACCTTCACCCGAGTGCGACTACCGGTTACGTCCTGCCCATCTTTAATCGCCCCTACCCGGCGAATGTCTAACCGCACGGAGGAATAAAATTTGAGAGCATTGCCGCCAGTTGTAGTCTCCGGGTTGCCCATGAAAACGCCGATTTTCATGCGGATTTGGTTGATGAAGACCACACAGGTATTTGATTTACTTATAGTAGCGGTTAATTTGCGCAGCGCTTGCGACATCAAGCGTGCCTGCAGCCCCATATGGGCATCTCCCATTTCTCCTTCCAGCTCAGCTTTGGGCACCAGGGCCGCCACTGAATCTATGACTACTACATCAATAGCTCCGCTGCGGACAAGCATCTCGGCAATTTCCAACGCCTGTTCTCCAGTGTCTGGCTGGGAAATCAAGAGGTCATCTGTTTTGACCCCTAATTTACGCGCATAGGCTACGTCGAGAGCATGCTCAGCGTCAATAAATCCGGCAATACCCCCTTTTTTCTGTGCTTCTGCAACAATGTGTAAAGCTAAAGTAGTTTTGCCTGAGGCTTCAGGGCCAAAGATCTCTACCACTCGCCCGCGGGGGACTCCGCCAATTCCTAAGGCTATGTCTAAGGCTAAGGACCCCGTAGAGATGACGGGTATGTCGGGAATTAGGGCATCTGTGCCCAAGCGCATGATGGCCCCTTTACCAAATTGCCGTTCAATCTGGCTGATGGCCAGGTCGATAGCTTTTTCTTTTTGATTCTCGGCCGGCATATTTTCCTCCTTTGCCAGTTTAATTCCTTTAGTTTTTTGAATGGTGTTCTTCTTTTCCCTTTTTTCCTTGCTAAAGGGGCCTTCTCCTTTATGAGCCCATATTGGCAAAAGGAAAAGTTCGCAGGCGAGTATAAATAGCCCCTGTCGGTTTAAGGTCACTTTTAAAAAGTACAATTTCGCGCACTTCAAATGTGCCCACTTGCAAATTTTGGTTGGCTACGAGGAGCGGCTGAAGTTCACTTAAGTTTTTTCCTGAACGTACGCGTCCCATAGTAAGATGGGGAGTAAAAGCGCGTTCCTCAGCCGGAAACCCGGCCGCCAACAAATTTTCCTCAATTTCCTTTTGGAGAAGAGCAATTTCCCTATTCCCATTGTTGATTCCCAGCCAGATTACCCGCGGGCGATGGCGCGAAGGAAAACAGCCTAAGCCAGAGATGGTTATGGAGAAAGGCTGGCAATGAGCAACAATGGGCAGTATGATTTGGCTCACTTGCGTTAATTTTTCAGAGGAAATTGCCCCAAAAAATTTTAAAGTAAGATGCATGTTCTGGGGAACTACCCATTTAACATCAGCCCGAGTTTCTTTAAGCTTTCTTTGTAACTCTTCCATTGGCGGATGCAATATTTCTGGAATCTCAATGGCTAAAAATGAACGGATTTTTTCCATATATTTTAACGGGTAAGACCAGAAAGAAGATTTAGAAAATATCTGCGCACCCAATCGAGAGCTATTTGGGCAGATAGGGTCTTAATCTGGTCCCGATCTCCGGTCAGATTATATTTTCTGCTCACCACTCCTTCAGGAGCAGCCAGAGCAATAAAAACAGTGCCCACCGGCTTTTCCGCTGATCCTCCAGTTGGGCCGGCGATCCCGGTTACGGCCAACCCTAAAGTGGAATTGCTGATTTCGCGTACCCCCGCAGCCATCTGCTCGGCCACGGGCCCACTCACCGCCCCATTTTTATTTATAATATTTGCTGGAACCTTTAAAATTTCTATTTTGGCCTGATTACTGTAAGCGACTATACCGCGCTCGAAATAATCTGAACTACCTGGAATTTGGGTCAGCCGATGAGCAATCAACCCTCCCGTGCAGGATTCGGCTACGGCCAAGGTAGCTTTGTTTTTGCGCAACATCTGGCCCACTATCTGTTCCAGAGTCTCTTCATCAGTTGCGAAAACTCGGCCCGCCAGTTTTTCCCTAATGAGTTTTTCCAATTCTGAGAGTTTTTTATCTGTTTCTTCTTTTGATTTGCCCCGCACTGTAATTTTTACATGATTTTCTGGAAAACGGGGTAAATAAGCTAAGGTAGCGGAGTAATCGGCTAAATTTATATCATGCAAACGGTCAGCTATGGCTGATTCAGTTAACCCAAATACTTTTAGAGTACGCCGCCGCCAAAATTCCTTCTCTTCTTTTCCTTCCCTTTCCTTTTTAAGAAAAGGGATGACCTTTTCTTTAAATAAATATTGTAATTCTTTGGGTACTCCGGGGAGGAAGATGAAGCTTTTGCCCTTATGGCGCAAAATGAATCCATTGGCCGTGCCCATTGGGTTAGGAATTATTTCGGCCTGGGCGGGGAAAAATGCTTGTTTTTCGTTGGCTAAAGGCATTTCCATTCCTCTTTGGGCAAAGCGCTCCCGAAGCTGCTGCAAAACTTCTTTATTAATGATTAGATGCCTGCCAAAGGCATGGGCGGCAGCACTGGCAGTTACATCATCAGCAGTTGGTCCTAATCCACCAGCCACAATAATCACATCGGCATGCTCCTGCGCCTTTTGCAAGGCAGTTTCAATATAAAATTCTTGGTCGCCCACAGTAGTAATAAAAGTAACTTCAAAACCATGGGAGCTCAATTCGCTGGCCATATAAGCAGAATTAGTATCTATTATTTCACCAGAAGTTAATTCATTCCCAATAGTTATAATTTCTACTTTCATACTTCCTCTTTTTAAAGAGTCGGCTCATTTAGCAGCGATTTAGCCCCCTTGGTTTAAAATTCGTAAAATAATATTAGCGCAAAATCCAGCTATTACATCATCCAAAACTACTGCCCAGCCACCTGAGAGCCGCTGGTGAACTAAATTAATAGGAGGTGGTTTAATTATATCGAAAAGACGAAAAAAAAGAAATCCCCATATCATATTAGAAAGAGAAAAAGGAATAAAAGAAATAGCAATTAAACAACCCAATATTTCATCGATAACTATTTTCGGACTGTCTTTTAATTTAAAGATATTTTCGGCATAGTGAGCCAACCACACTGCCAGAAAGAAGAGGGTGATGATGGTCAAAAGGTAGATCAGCGGAGGAAAAGGGGCAATAAAGTAAAAAATTATAATTCCTAATAGCGAGCCAAATGTTCCTGGAGCAAAAGGGATAAAACCAATAAAAGCACCCGAGGCCAAAAAAATTATAATAAGTTTAGTCATTTTTTATTATCTTAAATACTTTTAAAAGGTTTTAATAAATTAGCTCTTTTTCTTTGGACATGTCAATATCAAGTATTCCTGCCCGCCGAGAACGCCAAAGCCACAGAGGGCACGAAGAGCACAGAGAAAAATATTTTTAATTTCCTTCTTTCCTCCCCTTAAAATAAGGGGAGGGGAGGTGGGGTTATTTTATTCATCGTCGAGAGCGCCAAGAGCGCAGAGAAATTTTAATTTAAAAATAATTTGCCACAGAGGTTTAAGAGGACACAGAGATTTGATGAAATTA
>JBNAWB010000021.1:0-30458 GCA_049699975.1 Thermodesulfobacteriota bacterium | reverse complement strand
CCTCCCGCCTGTCTCCTGCTGGTGAGAAAAATTAAAACTGATCGACGGTCAGAAAGAAAGGGGCTTGACTTTAAAAAGCAGTCTCGCCGCGTATTTACAAAATCCTTGTATTTTAAATCATTTTTGGTAAAATAGTTAAGGAGCGTGTTTATGCCCATATTTGAGTTTCAATGCCAAGATTGCCAACAAGATTTTGAGAAAATAGTAATTGGCCCAACAACTGAAATCAAGTGCCCTAATTGCCAAAGTGAAAGGGTAATTAAAAAGATTTCAGCATTTAGCTTTAAAAGCGGTTCCAAATTTGTCTCTTCTGCAACCTCCGGGGGGTGTAGCAGTTGTTCCAGTCATAATTGTAGCACCTGCCGTTAGTCCTCCTCTGCTCTCCCCAGGTCGGAAAGGCCATGGATCGGATCAAGGGAGCGATCAAAAGAATTTTCTTCGCCGGAGTGGTGGTGGTTGTTCCCATTGTAATTACCATCCTGGCCTTAGTCTGGCTTTTTCGCCTTCTTGATGGATTCCTTAGCCCCTACTTATATGAATTAATCGGCAAAGAAGTCGCCGGTCTGGGTATTTTAACCGAAATAGTAATCATCTTTTTGGTGGGGCTTTTAGCTACTAATGTCTTGGGTTCCCGCCTCTTGAAGTTCATTCAAGATTTGCTTATGCGCATCCCGGTAGTGAAAAACATATATCCCACCGTCCGGCAGATAGTAGAAGCTCTGTCGCCTGCTAAAGAGACGTCTTTTAAAAAAGTAGTATTAGTGGAATTCCCGCAGAAGGGAATTTTTTCTTTGGGTTTCTTAACGAGTGAAATCTCCATGGAGCAGTTATCAGAAACGCCCCGGTACTATTCAGTTTATATTCCTACCAATAATTTATATCTGGGGCAGGTGGCCTTATTCAAAGCAGAGGAAGTAATTTTTACCGGTTTTACAATCGAAGAGGGGCTTAAAATAATTCTCTCGGGAGGAGCAGCATTTCCTCCCAAGATTAGGGCTCAAAACTTGAAACCCCTAAAATGAGGTTAATTTCTCGTTATCCCTGTTGGAAATATTTGTTTTTCTTGGCCATAGCAGGGGGTTCATTTTTATTAATTAGCGAAAATCCTGAAAGATTTAACGCCAAAGAGGAGGCAAATCCTATGAAAGAGGAGATAAGGAAACCTGCTGTAGCTGGCACTTTTTATCCAGCCAATGCCCGTATCTTATCTCAGCAAGTAAAGGAATTTTTGTCCCGCGCCCAAAAAGAAAATATTAGCGGAGAGATCATTGGTTTAATTTCTCCCCATGCGGGTTATATGTACTCTGGACAAGTAGCTGCTTATGCTTTCAAGCTCCTGGAAGGGAAAAAATTCGAGGTGGTGGTGGTAGTGGCGCCCAGCCACCGGGCTTACTTTCGGGGGGCGTCCGTTTATGACCGCGGAAGTTATGAAACTCCTTTAGGACTGGTGCCTGTTGATCAAGAATTATGTAAAAAGTTGAGAGAACAGAGCAAGCTTATTCAATCATCCGCTCAAGGGCATATGCAAGAACACTCGCTGGAAGTACAATTACCCTTTCTGCAAGAGACTATAAGCAAGTTCAATTTAGTTCCTATTGTCTTGGGGGAGCAGAGTTACCAGTCCTGTGCCGAAGTTGCCCGAGCTCTCCAAAATGTTCTCCAAGGCAAAAAGGCTCTCCTGGTAGCGAGTACAGATCTTTCCCATTTTCACCCTTATGATCGAGCGGTGAAACTGGATAAAGTTATTTTAGATGATATGCGGGCCTTCGATCCACCAAAACTTGCCCAAGATTTAGAGACAGGCCAGGGAGAGGCCTGTGGCGGAGGCCCAGTAATTACGGTCATGCTCGCGGCTAAAGGAATGGGGGCTAATAAAGTCCAGGTACTCAAATATATGAATTCCGGCGATGTCACGGGAGATCGATCAAGTGTAGTTGGCTATGCCGCGGCAGTTATTTATCGGAGCAACGAAAATCCTCTCAAAGAATCAAATCGCCCCAAAGCAGGAATTAGCTTAGGTCTAACGGAAGCAGAGAAAAATACTCTCCGCCAAATTGCTTGGGCGGCCATTAAGGCTAAACTCCAGGGTGAAAAAATTGAACGCCCGGCAGTTATTTCCCATGCCTTGCAAGAAAAATGCGGGGCTTTTGTCTCTCTGCACACTCATGGCCAACTGCGCGGATGCATTGGCCAGATTCATGCCCATCAGCCCTTGTATCAAGTAGTAGAAGGAATGGCTTTGGCAGCAGCTTTTGAAGATCCGCGTTTTCCCCCTTTATCGCCCCAAGAATTGAGGGATTTAGATTTGGAAATTTCAGTCCTTACTCCTCTGCAAAGAATAAAAGATATTCAAGAGATCGAAGTAGGAAAACACGGTTTATACATTAAAAAAGGATTCCATTCCGGCCTCCTGTTGCCTCAGGTGGCGGTCGAACATAATTGGGATCGAATTACTTTTTTAGAAGAGACCTGCCGGAAAGCCGGTTTGCCGCGGCACGCTTGGAAAGAGAAAGACGCCGAAATATATATTTTCTCGGCGGAAATTTTTTAAAAAATTTACGACCCAGTCTCATTATGGCGAGGAGGTAAAATTATATGCCCATTTATGAATATGCCTGTCAAAAATGCCAGGCCATTTCAGGCTTTCTGGTTATGAAAAAAGAAGATGAGGAAAAAGTAAGTTGTTTGAAGTGTGGCAGCCAGGAGATGCATAAGATCATTTCTCGAGTGGTCTACCACCGCTCGGAGAATGATCGGTTGGCTGAATTTGATACGCGCAAACCCCAAGGGGAAGAATTTTATAAAGATTCGCGCAACATCGGTCTCTGGGCGAAGAAGAGAGCCAAAGAATTAGGTGCGGATCTGGGGCCCCAATTTGAGGAAATTGTGGAAAGTGCCCGGACGGGCAAAATCTTAGAAAAATATGGCTTATGATCCATTTCCTGCCAGATAAAAATTGCTCGCGCCGAGATCTTTTAAAGTCGGCCGCTTGCTGGACTATTTCCTTAACCATACCATTCTGGAAAAGCTCAGCTTTCGCCCAAATTGGCCACAAAGGGCTCTTAGGCCCTAAGTTGTCTCCTTATTTTATTCCTCTGGAAAACCAAAAAATTCAATGTCAACTTTGCCCTCGGCGTTGTATTGTGGCAAATGGTTACCGGGGATTTTGTGGAGTGCGGGAAAATCGGGGAGGAAAATATTATACTTTAGTCTATGGAAACGCTTGTGCCGCTCATTTAGATCCCATTGAAAAGAAACCTTTTTACCATTTCTTACCGGCCACGACTTCCTTTTCCATTGCTACCGCAGGGTGCAACTTCCGCTGTAAATTCTGTCAAAATTGGGAGATATCGCAGGCCCGACCGGAGGAGACCTATAATTTGGAACTCCCTCCGGAAAGAGTTGTGGAGTTAGCCAAGAAAGTCCACGCTCATTCCATCGCCTATACTTATGTGGAGCCAACCATCTTCTTTGAGTACATGTTGGCTACAGCCAAATTGGCCAAGAAAGAGGGCTTGCGCAATGTTTGCCATTCCAATGGGTTCATAAATCAAGCTCCCCTGCGGGAACTCTGTGGAGTATTGGATGGAGCCAATATTGACTTAAAATCCTTTAGCGAAGAATTTTACGCAGAAATGTCTCAAGGACAACTGGCGCCGGTCTTAGAAACTTTGAAGTTTATAAAAAGGCAAGGAGTACATCTGGAAATAACTAATTTAGTAATTCCCACCAAGAACGATGATGCCCATCTAATTAAAGATATGTGTAACTGGATAAAGAAGGAATTGGGACCGGAAACTCCTTTGCATTTTTCTCGTTTTTATCCTCTATATAAATTACGCAATTTGCCGCCCACTCCTGTTTCCACTCTTGAGAGAAGCCGGAAAGTGGCCATGGAAGCTGGTTTGCAATTTGTTTATATCGGCAATGTCCCTGGACATGAAGGTGAAAAGACTTACTGCCCTCATTGCCATAAGGTGCTTATTGCCCGTCAGGGATACACTGTGGGCGAGATAAACCTTAACCAAGGTAAATGTAAATTCTGCGGGAAACCGATTCCCGGGGTTTGGTTCTGAAAACGCGAATTCTTTCAACTTTCCTTAGTGAGAGTGCGCCATAATATAAATAACTAAATTTTGGAGAAGGGGCCAGAGGCCGGCCTCCGGCCTGCCTCTAGCCCTTGCTCACAATTGCGACACTCTCTCAATATTGGAAAGGAATAAGGTAAGGGGTAAAATCGCGGCGGAAAATGAGAGAAGCCCCTCCCTTAAAAGAAAGGGGCTTCTCCGCGCGACTTCTCCCCTGTGCCGGCAATAATCTTAACTGATCGGCACGGACTGGCCGCCAATGACGATTATAAAGCGCATCACAAATATGCCGATGATCACTAATGCTGCGGAGGCATACTGCACAGCCGGAATAAGGCGAGTGCGCGGATGCGCAAGCAGAATTAAGGGTAGGATTGCGCCCAAGAAGAGCTCGATTCCTAAAAACCAGATGGCATATTCGCCACTGGTGAGCAGTTGCAACATGGCATACGATTCCGTATCCGAAGAGGCCAAAACAGTAAGGTCACTGACAATTAAAAATAGATCAGCAATGATAAAGATAATAAAAAGTTTGAGCAAGGTGCCTATAACACCTCTATGTTTTTCCACCTGCTGGATATGGAGTGCGGGAGCATTACGCCGCAGCCAGATATTACTGACGACAATTAAGATAGCCAACCCTGAAACCATGGCCGAGACCATAAAAAGAGCCGGGTTGAGGGCTGTATTCCAGAAAGCTCGAGCTTTAGATAGCGCCAAGAAGAAACCAGTATAACCGTGGCCGGCAATGGCAACAGGTAATCCTCCTAATCCCCACAAGCGCGCCATCCGCGTATTTTCCTGTAAAACGAAGTAAGTATAAACTAAACAGACTATTCCATCGAGAGTTAGAAAAATGCTTCCCCAGGTGAGCGGAGAAGTGGGGTTCATATAAGCAAAGAGATGCCAAAATCTAAATGGTTGGTTTAAATCGATGATCAATAAAACAGGTGCCGTCAGGAGAAGCAAAACAGCGCCCACTGCCCCAATTTTAGCAATTGGTTTCCATTCTTCTTTATTGAGAAGAGTAGCGATCACTGAGGTAATGTAGAGACCAGCCAGGGATCCCGTAAGGAAAAAATAAACAGCAATAGGCCAGCCTAAAGGCATAGCCGAATTAGCGAATTCGGGTAGATTATAAAGTAATTGGGTTTCCATATTCCTCACCTCTTTTCTTTTAAAAATTTTAAAGTACAAGAATCATGCCAGTTGAAAAAGAATTTTTAAATCCAAAATATCTAAAGATAATAAACAGTTAGGGAAGAGGCGGAATCAAATATTTGAAAAACGACTTCTTAAAATGGGTGAACTGCAGTTTGGGTAGGCGCAGATGCTAAAAAAATCAAATAATTTCAATAGAATCATCATGCAGTAAATTTTTTACAGGTGCAAAATTTTACTGCACTAAATCTTTCTTTTTCTTAGCTGTTTCTAAGAAGGCTGATAAAAGTGGGAAAAACCAAATAGTTATGGTAAGAAGACAAAGAATGGCGCTGACAGGTCGAGAAAAGAAGGGCAAAAAATCCCATTCAGTTTTAATCATGCTCATCATAAAATTTTTCTCCAAAATGGGCCCGAGCACCAAACCCAAAACCACAGGAGCAACTGGAAAGCCATTAGCCTCTAAAAAGAAACCTATAATGCCCATGATTAGCATTATGCCTACATCAAAGAGACTGTTATTTATAGCAAAGGAACCCACCATGCAGAACATAAGGATAGCCGGCATAAGAATTTTTTTGGGCACGCGCAACATTTGGGTACTAATTCTGATAGCTAAATACCCCAAGGGCAATAATAAAAGATTGGCCAAAAGAAAAGAAAAATACACCCCGTAAACAATCTCTGGGTTTCGTTCAAAGATCATCGGTCCAGGTCTTAAGCCTTTCATAAAAAGGACGCCAATGACGATGGCCGTGATGGAATCTCCTGGTATGCCAAAAACCATGGCTGGCACCCAGGCCCCGGCTAAACAAGCATTATTCGCCGAGGTAGAGCCAGCTACGGCTTCAATGGAGCCGAAGCCGAATTTCTCCGGTTCTTTAGAAGTTCTCTTGTTCACGGCATATGCTAACCAAGCGGCAATATCAGCTCCTGCTCCCGGAAGGATGCCGATAAATGTCCCCAAGAGCCCCGAGCGGATTATCTTAAGATAATACTTGCTAATTAAGGAAAACATTCCCGAGAAAATTTTAGTCGCCCGAAAAGAGGTTATGGGATAAGCGATTTCAGCTTTGATTACATTACGGATTACTTCGGAAACTCCAAAAAGCCCAATCATGGCGGGGATAAAATTAATGCCATTTAAAAGTTCCACACTCCCAAAAGTAAAACGAGGATATCCCAGAGTTATATCTACGCCAATGGTGGAAAGGAAGAGTCCCAGGATCATGGAAAGGGCCCCTTTTATTTGCGAGCCCCGCGAGACCATGACCGTCGCGCTCAAACCTAAAGCGGCCAGCCAAAAGAATTCAAAGGTCGTAAAAGTCATGGCTATTTCTGCCAAAAGAGGCGCAAAAATCATAAGCAGGATTGCTCCCATAATTCCGCCAATAAACGAGAAAGTAACATCAACTCCCAAAACTAAAGATCCTTGGCCCTGTTTAGTTAGCTCAAAAGAATCTTGGGTGTAAGCTGCTGAAGATGGTGTGCCAGGAATTCTTACTAATGCTGCTGGTATATCACCGGCGAAGATCGCCATAGCGGACATAGCCACCATACAGGCCAAAGCTGGGACGGGCTCCATAAAAAAAGTAAAAGGGATAAGCAGAGCGGCGGCCATAGTTGCGGTTAGGCCGGGCATGGCCCCTACAAAAAGGCCATAGAAACAAGAAATAAGAATTACGACCAAAACTTTTGGGTTAAGCAGCAGATATAAACCTTGTAAAGCAGCTTCCATTTTTCACCATCCTAATATGCCTGGGGAAAGGGGGACTCTTAAAATCTTGTAAAAAAGAGAGTAGACAAAAAAAGTTATAAGAATGCTAAAAAAGATACTTTTAATCGTTGAGGTACCTAATTTCTTCATGAGCAAAAAAAGAAGTACAGAACTGGTCAAAATAAATCCCAAATTTGATTCCAAAAGCATAAAAGCAATTATGATTCCTAAGACAAAAAAAGCATTTCCAATATTCTTTTTTTCTTTATCATCTTCAGCCGCAAGTTGCGGTGCGGAGGGTTGCCGGGCTTTTATTGAAAGCAGCAGACCAAAAAAGATAAATAAACCGGCTAAGATGTTGGGGAAAAGCGCTGGGCCGGGATGGCCTGCCCCCAAAGAGGGAAAGGGTATAGTTAACAAAATTATAGTCACTCCTAAAGCTACAAAAATTAGGCCAGCATAAAAATCATTTTTATTCATGTGCTTATCTTTATTGAGCCGTAAGGAAAGTCAAAATCCTTACGGCTCTCGAAACTGAAGACTATTTAATTAACCCGACTTCTTTCATCAAGGCGCCCATGGTCTTATCACTTTCAGCCATAAACTTGCCAAATTCAGCCGCCGAGCCCCACATAATTCCAAAACCATTTTTCTTCATGAAGTCTTTGAATTCCGTACTGGCCACAGCTTTCTGTAAGGACCGTTCTAAAACTTGCACAACTGAATCAGGCGTATTTTTGGGCACACCTACTCCTCGCCAAGCACCCATGGACCAATTGATTCCTAATTCTTTTAGAGTGGGCACATCCGGGAAAATCTCAGCGCGTTTATCACCCATAATGGCCAAGGCCTTCACTTTTTTAGCTTCGATTAAAGAAGCTGCTTCGGGGAGACTGCAGGTAACAACCTGGACACCTCCAGCAACCAATTCTGCTAATCCCGGAGCAGCACCTTCACTGGGCACCCAGGGAATAGCGTCTATAGGAATTCCTGCTGTTTTCAACATGCCGGCCCGCGCTAAGTCCCAGATACCTCCTTTGCCGGTTCCTGTGGCTTTTAATTTTCCAGGATTAGCCTTGGCATACTCTAATAGATCTTTTAGGGTAGCCCACGGTGCATCAGCGCGGACATTAACTCCTGCTGGATCAAAGTTAATCAGGGCTACTGGTTTGAAATCTTTATAAGTTACTTTGGCTAAGCCCATCCAGTGCATCATGGTTATCTCCACGGTGATAATAGTCATCGTATAGCCATCAGGAGCGGCAGTTGCCCCGGCTGTATGCCCTACTGCTCCGCTACCTCCCGTTCGGTTGACTACAGTTACCGGTTGGCCGAGATCTTTTTCTAAAAGCACCGCCAGCATTCTCGCTACCCGGTCTGTGCCTCCCCCAGCGCCCCATGGGCAAATAAAGCTGATAGGTCGGCTGGGGTATTTGGCTTGCGCCTGGACTTGGGCTATCCAGCCTCCTAAGATCAATAAGGTAGCTAAACTTAATATGAGCCAAGTCTTAAAAAAAGATTTCCGTCGCATTTTGTCCTCCTTTAGGTCTATTTTTAATTATTTTTTGCAAGAATTTTTTTTATAATGTTAAAACATTCACCTCCTTCCTAATCTTAAAATTGAGGAAGTGACATTGGGAAGAGATTTACAACCAGTATAAATCATGGCTGTGTGCAACTGCGAAGCATATTGACTTAGAAGGAAAGCCACCGCCTCTTTCCCACCGCCAACTGCTGCTATGGCCATAGGCCGACCAATCAGCACCGCCTCTGCTCCCAAAGCCAACATTTTTAAAACATCTCCACCACTGCGCACTCCTCCATCAACGAAAATTTTAATTTTCCCTTTGACGGCCGAAGCAATCTCGGGCAAAACTTCTGCGGTGCCCGGCGTATGATCCAAGACTCGACCTCCATGATTAGAAACTACAAGGCCAGCGGCTCCGATGTCCACGGCGATTTTAGCTTCTTTTTCCGTCATCACTCCTTTGAGGATGATGGGCACCTTGGCGCGGGCGATAATTCTCTCCCAAACTTTCGCCGGCCAGGGTCCGGCCGGCTGGCCTGCTTTCTTCATGTGGATTATCCCTGCAGCATCTATATCTGTAGCTACTGCGGGAACACCGCATTCTTCGGCCTTTCTTAAGCGCGAAAGAAAAGCCTCTTCTTCTCGGGGCTTAATAGTGGGTACGCCCCATCCCTGTTTCATCTTTAAAATTTCTATACCCAAATCAAAGAAAATGGGATTGGGGCCATCGCAAGTAAAGGCTATGGATCCTCCTTCTTGAGCCCCCTCCACCATGGCCATTAAATATTCTTTCTCCTCCATGGCCTGCCCCATATTAATGGCCATGCCTGCTAAAGGAGCCACTAAAATAGGCGTCTGCAAAGAGCATCCGAAAAAATTGTATTTTATATCTGGGTCAGCAGCATCGTGAATAGTGCGCAGATTTAATTTCCATCGGGCCAAACTATCAAAATTAGCTATAAAAGATGAACCCGTACCAATACCACCCATCCCGGGCATTTCTCCGGCACAAGCACGTCCATTGCAAACAGGACATACCCGGCAGACCCCCTTAAATTTTTCTCTGGCCGTGACATATACCTTCTGTAAATCCATTTTTTATTCCATTTCTTTCGATGAAATTTTTAAGTCGAGTTTGTATTTTACTTAACCTTCAAATTGAAATCAAGGATTTTAGTAATCCGTCACTGAAAAGTGGGAGAACTATTGTTAGAGGCAGGGTAAGGGGGAGATCTAAAATTTCTATTTCTTTGACTAAAACCCCAGAAAAGATATGGCGAAACAATTCTTTAAGGGACTTATTTTACGCTTTGGTGGGTGAAAGATAATTGCTTAAAGGAATAGTAATCAAGGCCATCAAGCCCGTACTTATAATAGTAACAGATAGGCTAAAATAATCGGTGATAATCCCATAAAAGATGGGTGATACCGCGCCTGCTCCTAAAGTGATGGCGTAATAAAGTCCGTATCCCCGGGAACGACCAGATGGAGAAATAATTTCAGCCACTGTAGCATATAAGACCGAAGAGGTTCCATTAAGCACTATACCTACTAAAGGCAAGAGCATCCATATTGCTGTTGGGGAAGACCAAAATAAAGATAAAATTCCTGCCGTAGTAAGCGCTTCAGTGGCGATGACCATGGGAATTACGCCCAACCATTCCGCTAAAACCCCGCACACAAATTTGCCTACAGCTCCACCAGCAAAAAGAATAGTCAAAGCAAAACCGACTTGGTCGGCGGGAATATTTTTTTGCAGAAGAAGGAAGGGAAGAAAAGTAAGTAAAGCAGTTCGCGTCGCAATGTCAATTATGCCAATAGTAAGCAGAGCGGCAAAACTCTTTAAATTCTTGATGCCCCAGGAGTTACTTTTTACCTGGGCAGTATCTTTTGCGGCTATGAAGGGTGCCGGCTCCTGCACATTCTTAGTTAAAATCCAGAGGAAAATCCCTAATAAGAGTCCGCCTAAAGACAGAAAAAAGGTAGCTTTGCGCCAGCCCCAGAAATTAATTAAAAGAGCCAATAAAAAAGGGACGCAGACTTTTCCTAAGTCTCCAGCAAAGTTAAAAGTACCCAGAGCAGTTCTTCTTCCTGGGCCCTCGAAGACGCGGGAGATCACTGATGAACTTAAACCATGTTGCCCAGCTGCCGTACCCTTTGCTAAGATCAAGGCGCCCAAAATTGCCGGGAAAGAAGTTGTTAAACTTAAAAGTAAGAAACCAAGGGCTAATCCCAATATCCCGCTGGCGACTACAGTTAACTCCCCCAGCTTTTCGCCCACAAGGCTTAAGGGGAATTGACCCAAGCCCATAGCGCCGGAAAATACCCCTTTTAAGATGCCCACCTGACTAAAAGAAAGCTGTAATTCGGCAGCTATAAAAGGAAGAAGGAGATAGATAGAATCAGCAAAACCGTCATCTATAAAATGGAAAGTGCTAAAAGAAAAAAGGGCGCGAACTTTTTTATTTTTCTCTGCAAGGTTCAATATCTTGGCACCTCATAGGAAAACTTTTTGCAACAAAGTTATATCCCGCCTGCGGTAAGCGGAAACTAATTCGGCACAGAATAGAAGGACGGCTGCGGAATAGAAAACCCAGACCACCAGAATAATTATCGTTTCCAGAGAGCCGTAAACAATACTATAAGGAGAAGATCTCTTTACGTACCAGGTAAAAAGATGCTTGACTATTTCAAAGAGAAAGGCACAGCTGGCTCCGCCCGCCAAGGCATGGCGAAAAGATATTTTGGCCGGAGGGATGACTTTATATATGGCCGTAAAAGAAATGGCTAAGATCAAATAAGGTAAGAGATAGCCCACCAAGAATTCTAAAAAATTTGATTTGGCCAAATTAATTCCCCAAAAGGTTAGGTCATAACTCTCCATGATGCGGGCGAAACCAGTAATGAATATAGAAAAGAAAAAGATAATCATGGCTGCCGGAATCATGGAGATGGCCAATAATTTGGATTGGACAAAACTACGCCGTCTTTCTACCCGAAACACTATACCTAAGGCAAATTCTAAGGAAGAAAAGACTATACTGGCGGTCCAAATCAAAGAAAAGAATCCGACCCAGCCGAAAAGCTTGGCGCGGTGAGTCAAAGCTTGTACTTCTTTTAGAATAAAATCGCTACTTTGAGGGAAAAGGCGGTCCCCCAAAGAGATGGCTACCTCTAAAGCTTGTTCAGAAGAACCAAGCAAGTAGCCTGTAAGGGACACTAATAGAAATAAAAAAGGAATGATAGAAAGTATGGTGTAAAATGCCAAAGCTGCGGAAAGGTTCAGGCACCCATCACGGGAAAAAGAACTTCGGGCCTCCCATAAAATATCCCACGCAGTTCTTAACTGAAATCGCAGTTGCTCCATCCAAAGGTGATGGATTTTTTCTTTAACTTTTTTCATTAGAAATCTTTACGGGTAGTTCCAGCGTGGATTGATTTTAAATGACAAGTATCGTTAATTAAAGAAACCACCAAACGACCGCGGTGGTATTCGAAACAATTAACGGCCGTGGTATCCTGTTTTATTTGCCAAAAATGGGAATTATCTAGGCCTAAGGCAGCACAGATGAGTACCTTCGTAATTACCCGATGAGAAACTATCAGGATGGTTTGGTCTTCGCTTTTTTGGATAATAGCCTGTAAGCCCGCCCATGCCCGATGCCGTACTTGCTCCAGACTTTCCCCTTTAGGAAAAATGACTGTATGCGGTTTTTCCCGCCAGGCCCGGTATAAAGTAGGAAATTTCTCTTGCACTTCTTTCAGCGGTAATCCGTGCCATTCTCCAAAGTCAATATCAATAAAAGCTGGCTCAAGAATAATCTCTAATTTATGCCCCTGGGCAACTGCTTGCGCTGTCTCCCAGGCTCGAGAAAGAGGACTGCTGTATATGGCCTGGAGAGAAATGGGCTGAAAATAATGGGCCAAAGCCTGCGCTTCCCTTCTTCCTGTGTCATTAAGTTCTATGTCTACTCTTCCCCGAAAAATTTCTTCTTGGTTCCATTCTGTAGTCCCATGCCGCACAAGATAAATACGGGTCATCTTTTCCTCCTTGCCACCCATTATGTCCCAAGCGGTAAACCAAGTCAACCACCGCTTAAGCTGACCGGCGCACAGTTTTCGCCATGGGCTTAATCTTTCCCATCCTATCTTTAGAAAAGAGGAGAGTTAATCTTCTTTAGCCGTTCCTTTAAAGAAAAGAAATTCTTAGTCCCTTCCTTTTTAAAGGGAGGTTAGGAGGGATTATAAATCGCCGCAGAACGTGCAAAAAGCGCGGATATATTTTAATTTAAAAATTTGCCACAGAGGGCGTGGAGGGCACAGGGAGGTTAGGAGGCATAAAGAAAACTGCATAGAAGTGGCAATTTAAAAAATCCAATGGTATAATGAGCCATATCTTGCTGGGCTTAGAAAGGAGATTTTTTTATGCCTAAGATTCCGGTGGTAAATCAAGATGATTGCATTTCTTGTGGGCTTTGTGCGGAAACTTGCCCCGAAGTTTTCCGCTTAAATGAGAAAGACATCTCGGAAGTATATAATCCTACCGGCGCTCCCGAAGCCAAGATTCAGGAGGCCATAGATAGTTGTCCAGTGCAATGCATAAGCTGGAAAGAATGAATTGAATATCCTGCCCAATTTTACCACATACAAGTTGGTCAACGGCCTGCAAATAATTATCGGCGAAGATCATGCGCTACCCGTGGTCTCTTATCAAGTCCACTTTGCGGCCGGTTCTCGATACGAAAGGCCTGGGCTGACTGGAATTTCCCACCTCTTCGAACATATGATGTTCAAAGGGACCAAAGAAGTGGGGCCGGAAGAATTCTCGCGCATCATCCAGGCTAATGGAGGCACACTCAACGCTTTTACTACCACCGACAATACATCTTATTATGAAAATCTGCCGGCGGCCAAGCTGGAGTTAGCGGTCCGGTTGGAGGCTGACCGCCTGCAAAACCTGCAGATTACCCCGCAAACCTTGGAAACAGAACGGGAAGTAGTGCGCAGCGAGCGGAAGCTGCGCGCTGTAAACACTCCTTTTGGGTTGCTTATTGAACAACTTTTTGCCTTGGCCTATGAAAAACATCCTTACCGCTGGCCGGTAATTGGCTGGGATTACGACTTAAAAAATCTGACTTTGGATGACTGTCTGGAATATTACCGCTTATTCTACGCTCCGAACAATGCGGTGGTGGTAATTGTGGGAGATGTTTGGGCAGAACAGGCCTACCGCCTTGTAGAGAAATACTATAGCCACATTCCTCCCCAACCCAGGCCTCGTTTAGTCATTCCTCCGGAAAACGCCCAACGGGGTGAGAAAAGGGCCGTCTTCAAAAAAGTTGCCCAAGTTTCGGCCTTCTTTTCGGGCTTCCATGTTCCAGGAATTAATCATCCTGACCTTTTTGCTTTGGAGATTCTCTGCGCTGTGCTTTCGGCAGGAAGATCATCCCGCTTTTTTGAAAAATTTGAGAAGCCTGGCCAAGCAGTGGAAGTGCGCGCGGAAGTAGGTTCACCGCCATTCTTTCCTATGGATCCTGGTCTCTTACAAATTTACGCCATTGCTTCACCAGGCACATGCTTAGCTACGTTGGAAGCAGAAATTTGGAAAGAGATAGAAAATTTAAAAGAGAATCTTATTTCGGCCGTCGAACTGAGGAAAGCTAAAAAGCAGCTCCGGGCGGCTTTTTTAAGGAATATGCAGACTAATTTCTTTAAAGGTTTACTGGCTGGACTCTATCAAATAAAAACCGGAAATTTTCAGCAAATTTATGCGCTTCTTTCTGCTTATGAAGAAATAACTCCGGCAGATATTCAGCGGGTAGCTCGCAAATATCTTTGTGCTGAAAATCGTACGGTAATTACCCTTGTTCCGGTCAGTCAAAGAGAGCATGAAACCTTAGGAGAACTGGCATGAATTTTAACCAGAGCCTCTCCCTTTTTACCCCACCGCAAATTTTTTCTTACCAACTTCCGCAAGGTCTGCGCGTCTGTCTGGTGAATAAACCGCATCTGCCTTTGTTGAGTATGCACCTCGTTCTCCCTTATGGAGCAGAGGCTGATTTTCCAGGAAAAGCGGGCCTCGCGGATTTGACGGCCGAGATGCTGACTCTGGGAACCAAAAAACGATCCGCTCTCCAATTGGCCGCCGATATAGATTCCTTTGGAGCCATTCTTTCAGCCCATGCGGGTTGGGATTATACTTCCCTCCATATATCGGGGTTACAGGAAGATTGGGAAACTCTGCTGGCTATTCTTTTAGAGATATATACCGAGCCAGCTTTTTCCAGGGAAGAATTTGCCCAAATGAAAAAGCGTCGATTAGCAGCCTTGGAGCAGCGAAAGGATGAATCGCCCATCGTGGCTGATGAGCATTTTCAGACCGCTATTTTCCAAGGAACACCGTATGATCACCCTGTTTACGGGTCTTTATCTTCCTTGCCCCAAATTTTTGGGGAAGATATTAAAGAATTCCATGCCCAAAATTTTTTGCCCCAAGGTAGTTTTTTGGTCTTTGTTGGTTCTCTGGAAGAGGAAAAGCTTCTGCGTTGGGTAGAAGGAAATTTCCCAGCGGTAAAAGATAGGAGCTGGGCAAACGGCGAGGAAAGTAAATATGCCTATTTATCAGCTAAAAAAATAATTTTAATTGATCGGCCAGATTTAACCCAAAGCCAAATTCGCTTGGGCCATCTTTCTCTCCCCCATAATCATCCTGATTATTTGCCTTTGGCCGTGATGAACTATATTTTAGGCGGCGGAGGATTCTCATCCCGCTTAATGCAGCGGATCAGAGTGGAGCTGGGTTATACTTATGGCATTCGCTCAGGATTGGAACCGCGCAAAAATAAAGGTCCGTTTCTTATTTCTACTTTTACCCCTACGGAAACAACTTATGCCTGCGTCCAGGAAATCTTGGGCGTAGAAAAAAAATTTCTGCAAGAAGGAGCCACAGAAGAGGAAAGGTCCGAAGCTATTAATTTTTTTATCGGCAGCTACCCGATGAAGTTTGAAACCCTCGGCCAAATAGCGCAAAAAGTCATCCAGAGGGAAGTCCATGATTTGGAAGAAGATTACTGGCTAAACTACCCAAAGAGGATAGCCAACATTTCTTTGGCGGAAATTAATCGCGTTGCCCGCGAGTACTTGCATCCTGAGGAGATGGTTTTAGTCATCGTTGGTCGGGTTAAGAAATTCCGGCCAGAATTTGAGCAGTGGGGAGAAATACAACTCCTTGATTAAGTCAGGCAGTTCACCTCTACTTGCCAATTCTTTAAATTTTATTAGGAAATAGGGCAACTCTCTCAGAGCGCGCAGAGCGCACAGAGAAAAAATTGTATAATATTTTTATAAAAAATTTATTTTCCTCTGTGTTCTTTGCGGGCTCCGCGAGAAATAAATTTTTGGTTGCGGCTCTGCCGCGCTGTGGAGTATTAAAGGTTACTCCCCAGGGGCAAGGGTGAGGATAAAATAAAAAGAGTTCCCTAAGAAATCAATGCCATTTCAGTGATGGATTACGCTAAGATAAAAGTTTTTATTGACAAAGTACAATAATTTTTTAAAATTATTTTCATGAGCGGGAATTTAGGTAGAGCAGAATGGTGGGCATTGTTGTTGGTATTATTGTCCGGGCTCGTCCTTAGACGAAGCCCACTGCCTGAAGGCTCCTCATAACCGCTCATTTATATAAAGAAAAAAAATTCAGGCCGTGGGTTAAATTGATGGTCTGGCCAAGACCAGAGATTTGACTCACGGCCTTTTTATTTATATGGCCTCTGGGCTAAGAAATTTATATTTTGAGGGAGGATAATGAAGACCAGAATAACTGAGTTGCTGAAGATAAAGTATCCCATTATCCAAGGAGCAATGTCTTGGGTATCTTTTCCGCCTTTAGTCGCCGCCGTATCTAATGCTGGCGGCTTAGGAATTTTAGGCGCGGCTTTTATGACCCCAGCAGAGCTGCGGGAAAATATCCACCGCATTAGAGATTTAACCGACAAGCCCTTCGGAGTTAATTTTATGCCGGACAATCCGATCCTTGATCAACTTTTAGATGTAATCATTGAAGAAAAAGTGCCCGTGGCCAGCTACGGCAAAGGGAATCCCCAGAAAATTATAGCCCGCACTAAGCCTCAGGGTATTATTAACATACCCACTATGGGTTCTTTGCGCCATGCGCTGCGGGCTGAACAAGATGGGGCTGATGCCATCATTGTGCAAGGTACAGAAGGGGGAGGACATACCGGGTTTGTTTCCACTATGGTTTTGGTTCCTTTAGTAGCCAGTCAGGTAAAAATTCCGGTTGTGGCGGCCGGGGGGATTAGCAATGCCCGAGGACTGGTGGCGGCTTTAGCTTTAGGAGCCGAGGGAATTTCTATGGGAAGTAGATTCATCGTTACCAAAGAAGCGCCTGTACCTCAGCAAGTTAAGGAATACATAGTTAAAAAGACTGAAGAAGATACAGTGGTTACGGATAATTTAACTGGCGTGCGTTGCCGGGTTATCAAGAATGGTTTCGCGTGCCGGCTCTTAGAAATGGCCCAAAAGAAAATTAACCCTTGGGAAATGATGCAGTATGGAGTAGGCAGAATTCGGAAAGCTTATGTGGAAGGGGATTTAGAATGGGGCTCACTTGCTTTTGGTCAAGCAGTGGGTTTGATCAATGAAATTCCCTCTTGCCAGGAGCTGATTGATTCTATGATAAAAGAAGCAGAAGAAATTTTAGCCTCTTTGTCGCCAAAAATTCTGGGCCCAAATTAATTAGGCCAAATAAAGCTACTGTTTGATTTTAATCTGAAGACATATTTGAAATTATTGCCGGTAAGTGCGCAGTTTGGCCAAATCCCATGTATATTCATAAAGGTGCAGGCCTTTGGAAACGGCGATAATTTCTCCATCCTCCACCCCGATTTGCTGGCCCATATACTCTTTTAATAGTTGAAGGCCGGCGAGATTGGCCGGGAAACCAGACCAAAGATCCCAAGAACGGAAATAGACAATGAAATGGAGCTGGCCATAACGAATGCGCGTATCAATCAGGCGTAAACATGGCGGATCGGGATTGATTATATCCTGGGGCATGCCCACTTCCAATGTTGCTTGATTAGTGCCCGGGCCCGATGTTTTATACATCTTGATTACTTCTTCTATAGGATTCAATCCCAAAGGAACCCCGTTTATTTTGGGGTTAGTCAGACGTTCGCCGTAAGTATAGGTTTCTCCTGCTTCCCTTTCGTCCGTAATCCAATACCGCATATATTGATAAACATAATCCATAGTGGTAGGAGCAGGGATTCCCAAACCAGGGGGTATATCCGGAATTAAAGGGCGGGTACCTGGATAGAGAATTTTTACCACCACAAAATCAAATTCTCGTCTTTTTTGGCCAGCAAAGCTCCCTTTATCAATTGTATATTCATAGCCCGTGTCTAAGATGCGGTAAACACATTGAAACCAGGCATCAGGCAGATCACGGGCTTCAATAAATTCCATGCGCATATCTTTACCTCAAATTTTTAAATAGAAATTTTGGCCATAGAAACCTCAACCAAAATTATATTGGCATAAATTTGGGCATAGTTCAACTTGTTTTAAGGCTGAGCGTTGCTCAGTTTTTTGATAAGTAGTTTAATATGGCTCAGGTGGGGGGCGGGACAAAGAAAGGCGGGGACCGCCCTGCCTGCACCCAGTATAAAGAAACAACGCTCCATTGTAGGGAGCCCAGTTTGCTTTCATCTGAATTTGGGACAGATTTAGCAATTTCCGGCTCAAGTTCAAATTTAAAAATGAGCGTAGGTCGGGTTTTGAAGTCTTATTTCCTCTTGCAGAACTAATTTCTCCGTGATAAGAATCATGGAAGAGAAGAAAAAGGATATTCTAAAATATAATGCGTTTAAAATAACAAGGAGTGTCTAAAATGGGAGAGAAAAAATTTGTCATGGGTAATACAGCAATTGCCCGCGGAGCCTTGGAAGCTGGCGTTCGGGTAGTTGCCGGCTATCCGGGCACACCAGCCACAGAGATCGTGGAGGAGTGTGTAGGGATTCCGGGAGTGCATGTAGAGTGGGCCAATAATGAGAAAGTGGCCTTTGAATTATGTACGGGGGCTTCTCTATGCCATGTGCGGGCCATGCCGGTCATGAAACATAATGGCACAAACTTTGTGACCGATTTTTTAATGCACGTTAACTTCACGGGAATTAGAGGAGGGTTGGTCCTCATATCGGCTGATGATCCAGGAGGACTTTCTTCGCAGAACGAAGAGGACACCCGCATTTTAGTTCACCAGTATGCCCATCTGCCAGTTTTCGATCCTTGCTCACCCCAGGAAGCTAAGGCTATGGTCAAAATGGCTTTTGACCTTTCTGAAAAAACAGAGTTAGTTTTCTGCCTGCGCCCGGTGACCAGAGTTTGTCATGCCCGGGGAATCATTGAATTTGAAGATTTGCCGAAAGAGCTCCCCGCTCCTCATTATGAACCTGATCGCGAACGCTTCATTATGAGTGCTGTAGAACTTCCCCAATTTGGGGGCTTGAAAAGACCCCAAATTCGGCATCGCTGGTTAAATGAGAAGCAGAACTTGCTCAAGCAAATTATGGAAGACAGCCCCTTTAACTGGATCGAAAAAGGGGAAGGGAAAGTTGGTCTTATTGGCTGCGGCATGGGCTATACTTGGATTAAAGAAGCCGAACAGTTTGTAGAAGGGAAAATACCTTTGTTTAAAATAGGCACCTTACCTCTGCCCCGTCGCCTACTCTTGGATTTTGTCCGCGGATTAGAGAAAATAGTAGTCTTTGAAGAAACCGAACCTTTTGTGGAAAATCTATGTAAGACCATCTTCCAGGAGGAAAAGATAAATATAGAAGTTCTGGGGCGCAGCGGATTCTTACCTTCTGATGGCGAACTAAACTTGCTGGCGGTCTTGGAAGGAATCAAGAAAGCTGTCCCCACAGTGAAAGTAAATATTCCGGAAACCCCACCCTTGGATATTCACATTCCCATCCGTACGCGGACTCAGTGCGTAGGGTGTAATTACCGAGGAATTCTTAACGCCTTAAAGCAGACGGTGCGTAAATATAAGGGAATAGTAGCTGGGGACATTGGCTGTCATGACGCGGGTTCTTTCCGGCCCATAGAGCTTCAATCCACAATATACTGTATGGGGTCTTCCGTGCCTATGGCGAGTGGCATGGCTCTAACCGGCATGAATCGGCCAGTATTTGCTTTTATTGGCGATTCTACTTTCTACCATAATGGGATTTTGGGATTGATGAATGCTGCTTCCAACAAAATAAATGTTAACGTTATCTTAGGTGAAAATACGGTAACGGCCATGACCGGATTTCAGCCCCATCCAGGAACAGGAGTTACTTTGGCGGGGGAGAAAACCTCTCCCGTAAACGTGCCCAAGCTGGCTGAATCCATGGGTATTAGTTATCGGGTGGTCAATCCGTATGATATCAAGCAATGTCGAGAGGCTTTGGAAGCAGCAGTAAAGGAAGAAGGGCCTTCTTTGATTGTTTCTTCCATGCCCTGCTATTTGCTTTCCACGCGCCGCGGGCAGAAGGTTTTTGAACCTCGGGAGGTACAAGTTAATGAAGAGCGTTGTAACGGGTGTATGATTTGTATTAATGATTTCGGGTGTCCAGCAATTTCCTATCATAAAGACAAGAAAAAAGTTTCTATTGATAAAATGATTTGTGTAGGTTGCGGACTTTGTGTAGATGTTTGCAAAAGGGGGGCCATATCATGAAGATGGATATTATTATTTCGGGAGTTGGCGGCCAAGGCAATATTTTTGCTTCCATTGTTATTTCCCAATATGCCATGAGCAAGAATTTCAACGTCTTGGGAGCGGAAACTATAGGCGCCGCCCAAAGAGGTGGATCGGTAGTTTCCCACATTCGCATATCCAATGGCGAAATTTATTCACCCATAATTTCGCGCGGCCAGGCGGATTTACTCATTGGTATGGAGTGTGTGGAAATGTTGAGACATCTCCGTCTCCTAAATCCCAAAGGGACTTATCTTTTAAATTCCCTGCGGATTCCCACAGTTTTAAATAATATGGGCCTCGATGAATATCCAGATCTCCAGGAGATCTTGGCGGCGGCCCGCAAATATTGTCCTAATGGATACGTCATTGAGGCTTCAGTTTTGGCGAAGAAATTGGGCAATATTCAGATGACCAATGTGGTTATGTTGGGCGCTTTAGCCAGGATTATACCTTTCTTTGATTATGAAAGTATAAAGGAGATCATCAAGGAGAATTCTCCGGCCCGTTTCCAGGAAGCAAACCTGAAAGGATTTGAAGAGGGTTATAAGTTAATTCCCTAAAAGCAGTTGCCAAGGAGGAAATTGATGGAGAGAACTCTTTCGATTATTAAGCCCGATGGGGTAGCTAAAGGTTTAATCGGGGAAGTTGTAAAAAGATTCGAGCAGGCGGGCTTGAAAATAGTGGCCATGAAAATGATCTGGATGTCTAAGAAAGAGGCCGAAGGTTTTTACGCCGTCCACCGCGGGAAGAGTTTTTATGATAGTTTGACTAATTTTATGTCCTCTGGACCATGTGTGGTCATGGTTTTGGAGGGGCCGCAAGCCATCAGTAAAAATCGGGAGCTGATGGGTGCTACTAATCCGAAAGAAGCGGCTCCGGGGACGATCCGCAGAGAATTTGCCGCAAGTATTGAGCAAAATATTGTGCATGGCTCAGATGCCCCAGAAACGGCGGCCTTTGAGATAAGCTACTTTTTTAATGCCTTAGAAATTTGCGCCTAAAAAATTTTCGAGCGGGGAGCGAAGAGAAGAACATAAAAATTGGAATGGGATGTAATTGTCATTGGCGGAGGGGCCTCAGGGCTGATGGCCGCCGGCCGAGCCGGTGAGTTGGGGAAGAGAGTGCTTCTCTTAGAGAAGATGGGCCGCGTGGGGTTAAAATTATCTCTTACTGGTAAAGGCCGGTGTAATCTGACTAATAGCGGTGATCTGCAAACCTTCATTAAACATTATCGGCATAACGGTAAATTTCTTTATAACGCTTTTGCTAAGTTCTTCAATGATGACCTAATTTCTTTTTTTGAAAGCCGGGGTCTTCCTTTAGTGGAAGAAAGAGGGGGGAGGATATTTCCCGCTTCGAACCGGGCCCAAGAAGTGGTCCGGGTGCTGCGGGAATATGCTTTAAGCCATAGAACGCGCATCCAGATTCACTCCCCAGTGGAAGAAATTTTAGTTAGCCAAGGGAAGATAAGGGGGGTTATTTGTGGCACCGGGGAAATTCTCGCCGCCCAAGTTATCTTGGCCACCGGCGGAGCCTCTTATCCCCAAACAGGCTCTACGGGCGATGGCTATAGAATGGCTGAGAAATTGGGTCATACTATCCGCCCTATAAAGCCAGCCTTAGTTCCTTTGGAGACCGAAGAAGCCTTCGTCAAAGAGCTGCAGGGGTTGAGTCTGAAAAACGTAAAAGTTACGCTTTTTTCCGCAGCGCGTAAAGTAGAAGAGGAATTTGGGGAGATGCTTTTCACTCATTTTGGAGTCTCCGGTCCAATCATTCTCAGCCTAAGCGGCCGGGCAGTTGAGGAAATGGCTAAAGGCCAAGTGGAATTAGCTATCGATTTTAAGCCGGCCTTAAGTTGGGAAGAGGTGGAGGCTAGGTTAATTAGGGAAATACAGACTCACCACCGCAAAGAAATAGGGCACATTTTGACGCTCCTTTTGCCTCAGCGCTTAGTGCCTATATTTCTGCAGCGCAGCGGACTTTCCCCTCATTTAAAAGCTCATGATCTGCGCGTTGCCGAAAGGAAAAAAATTGTGGCCCTTTTAAAAGATTGGCGCCTGACCATTAAAAAATCAAGGCCCATTGCGGAAGCGATTGTTACGGCAGGGGGCGTAGAAGTAAAAGAGATAAATCCCTTCACGATGGAGTCCAAGCTTGTTCCGGGCCTTTATTTTTGCGGAGAGGTTATCGATGTGGACGGTCAGACAGGCGGATATAATCTCCAGGCAGCTTTTAGCACAGGTTGGGTAGCTGGAGAAGCGGCAGGGAAAGCATGATGGCCAATCAGACTGGAAAAATTAACTTGAAAAACCTTTCTTTACCCGAGTTAGAGAAGTTTGTTACTTCTTTGGGAGAGAAGCCATTTCGGGCCAAGCAGTTAGCCCGCTGGCTTTACAGCCGTGGAGTGCAGAGCTTTGCCGAGATGACCGATATATCCAAAAAGCTGCGGGAAGAGTTAAGCGCCAAGGCCTGGATAAGTTTTCTAAAACCGGAAAAAATTCTGACCTCCGCCGATGGGACAAGAAAATTCCTATTCCGCCTGGCTGATGGCCAAAAAATAGAAAGCGTCTTACTCGTGGAGCGAGATCATTTGACTCTATGTCTTTCTACCCAAGTTGGTTGCCCTTTAGGCTGCAAATTTTGTCTTACCGGGGCACGGGGTTTCCAGCGTAATTTGGAATCTTATGAAATCCTTGATCAAATTTTAGGGGTGCGGGCGACTCTTTCTGCGGCTGAAAAGATTAGAAATTTAGTGTTCATGGGCATGGGTGAGCCCTTGCTAAATTTTGAAAATGTGGTGCGGGCCTTGGAAATAGTTGGCTCGCCTCAGGGACTGCAATTTTCTCATCGCCGGGTGACGCTTTCCACGGCCGGCCTCATCCCCGAAATGAAGAAACTTCTTTCTCGGAAAAACTTTGTTAAATTAGCCATTTCCCTAAATGCCACCACGGAGGAGCAACGCAACTTCCTCATGCCCATAAACCGCAAATACCCTTTGGCTGAATTATTACAAGCCTGTCGCCAAATTTCATTGCCTAATCGCGAAAAAATAACCTTCGAATATGTACTCCTCCAGGGAGTAAACGATACGGCGGGCGATGCTTTACGTTTAGCCCGTTTGCTGAAAGGTTTGCCAGCTAAGATAAATCTGATCCCCTTCAATGAACATCCCGCTAGTCCATTTAAACGGCCAACAGAGGAAGCCATCCAAGAATTTAGAAAAATTCTCTTAGCCCATGGCTTCACTACCGTGATCCGCCAGAGTAAGGGGACGGACATTTTGGCGGCTTGCGGGCAATTGGGGGCTGAGGGAGTAGGGAAGGCGGTTTTAAATTTGACTTTTAAATCATCATGGGGAAGCGTATAATTCTTTCGGGATGAGATTAATCGAAAAGATTCAGGAATGGGATAGGAAGGAGATTTTTGATAAGTTAGAGGGATTGCGCAGCGCCCTGGTGCGCATTTTTTTAATTGTGGGCGGCTTGTCCGTTATATCTTTTTTCTTCTGGAAAGATGCTCTCCATTTTTTGCAGAAGCCTTTGGATCTGCCGCTAATCATGTATAGTTTGCCCGAGGGCTTTTTTGCTTCTTTGCGCCTCTCCCTTTTTATCGGGATTTTTTTGGCGGCCCCTTTTATCTTTAATTATCTCTGGCTGGCCTTTGCGCCTCTTTTTTCTGCCGAAGCCCGCCGTTATTCTTTAGCAATTGTCCTTTCAGCTACTTTTCTTTTCTATGCGGGCGCCTTTTTCTGTTATCTAATTGTTCTGCCGGTTGGTATAAATTTTTTGGTAAATTATGGACGGGAAAGCCTCCAACCCATGATTGGCTTATCTAAATATTTAACCTTTGCGGTAGGTTTGATTTTTGCTTTTGGCCTCATCTTTGAACTTCCGCTTATTTTGCTGATTTTGGGGCGCTTGGGTGTGATAAGTTATCAGGCGCTGGCGAAAAATCGCAAATACGCCTTATTGATCAACTCTATTCTTTCGGCCATACTTACTCCCACTCCGGATGCCTACACCATGCTCTTGATGATGGGGCCAGTGCAGATCCTCTATGAGCTTTCTATTTGGCTGGTAAAAATCTTTGGTCGTAAGAAAGAATTAGAACCAGATGTAGTTTGAGGGGATGGTCATGAAAGAAGCTCTCCTTTATGAGAAATTGCCAGAGGGAAGGGTACGTTGTCACCTCTGCCATCACCGTTGCCTAATAAACGAAGGGCAAAGGGGAGTGTGTAGGGTGCGGGAGAATCGAGAAGGTACCTTATACACCTTAGTCTATGGTCAGCTTATTTCTCGGAATGTAGATCCCATCGAAAAAAAACCTATGTTCCATTTTGCGCCAGGGACTCGTTCTTTTTCGATTGCTACAGTCGGCTGTAACTTTCGGTGCGATTTTTGCCAGAACTACGAGATTTCCCAGATGCCCAAAGATCAAAAACGGATCATGGGTGAAGAGGTGGCGCCAGAAGAAATAGTGGCCTTGGCCAAAAGGAGAGGTTGCCAGACTATTTCTTATACTTATACCGAACCGACCATTTTCTTCGAATATGCTTTAGAAATAGCCCAGTTGGCCACCAAAGAAGGCTTAAAAAATATCTTTGTCACCAACGGCTATATGACCAGCGAAACCTTAAAGACCATCCATCCTCATCTCCATGGAGCGAACGTTGATCTAAAATCTTTTCGGGAAGAATTTTATCAGCAAAGATGCGGAGCCAAACTGGCTGGAGTCTTAGAATCTCTGCGGGTCATGAAAAATTTGGGAATATGGGTGGAAATCACTACTTTACTCATTCCGGGCCTCAATGATGATCAGGATGAGCTTAGAGATATAGCTAAATTTATCTTTTCTTTAGGGCAGGAGACGCCTTGGCATATTAGCCGATTTCATCCCATGTACCGCCTGCTGGACCGTCCCCCAACACCCGTCCGTTCCTTAGAAAGAGCCAGAGAAATAGGCATGGAAATTGGTTTGCGTTATGTTTATACTGGTAATGTTCCGGGCGATGTGGGGGAAGATACGTTTTGCTATCAATGTGGCAGTCTTTTAATTGATCGTTTTGGATTTCAGATTCTTAAATATCAGATAAAAGAGAATAAATGTTATAAATGCGGCGCAAAGATCGATGGTGTAGATCTCTGAGCAGGTTAAAAGTCACTAAAGACTTTAAAAATAAATAAAGAGAGGTGGCCTATGACTTACGACGTGGTAACTTTTGGCGAAGCTATGTTGCGTTTGTCTCCTCCCCATTTCGGCAGATTAGAGCAGACCCATTCTTTGGATGTGGAGATCGGGGGCAGCGAATTAAATGTCGCGGTAGGAGTTTCCCGTTTAGGCTTGATTGCGGCCTGGATTTCCAAACTGCCCAATAATCCTTTGGGAAGAATGGTCAGGAACCGAGCGCGAGAATTGGGAGTGGATGTAGCCCACGTTATCTTCAGCGACCAAGGCAGACAGGGCCTATATTTTGTGGAATATGGAGCGGCTCCCCGGGCCAGCTCTGTTCTTTATGATCGCGGAAATTCCGCCATCAGTCTTATCAAACCTGAGGAAGTGGATTGGAAAAAGATTCTAAGCAAGGCTAAATTATTTCATGTAAGTGGCATCACCCCAGCGCTCAGTCCCTCGGCCGCTGAGACCACAGCTTTGGCCATGAAGACGGCTAAGGAAGTTGGTTGTTTAGTAAGTTATGACCTTAATTATCGCAAGAAATTATGGACTCCGGCCCAAGCCCGCAGCTGCCAAGAGCCTTTGATGAAATTGGTGGATATATTGACCACGACCGAAGAAGATACGGGCGTAGTTTTTGGTATCAGAGAGGAAAACTATCAAAAAGTGGCCGAGACTTTGGCTAAGACTTTTGGTTTTAAGGCTGTAGCAATTACGCTCCGGGAAGATATTTCGGTATGGAAGAATAATTGGACGGCCATTGCTTATGCCGATGGGAAAATATATACGGATCGCACCTACACAGTGGAAATTGTCGACCGCGTCGGCGCAGGTGATTCCTTTACGGCCGGGTTTATTTATGGTTACTTAACTGGCGATGCTGAAAAAGGAGTGAAATACGGGAATGCCTTGTCTGCCTTAAAGCATACCATGCCTGGCGATTTTAATTGGTCCACTTTAGAAGAGGTGGAAGCGCTAATCAAAGGGGCAGGGCTGCGCATATCAAGATAAAATTTAATTTGCAGAAACTTGAATATAAACAAAACATTGCTTTTGCTACTTTACCCTCTTCCCCCAAAGATATAGAGAAAGGATGGTCTTTATGAAAGAAGCATTAGCTAAAATTTTAGAAGAAGGAGTAATCCCCGTTATCAGAGTTTCTTCAGCTCAAGAAGCTTGGGAAGTTTCCAAGGCCATTAAAGAAGGTGGAGTCTCGGTCTTAGAGGTGACGATGACTGTTCCGGGAGCAATGGACGTGATCAAGGAGGTCAGTCAGAAATTTGGGAAAGAAGTATTATTAGGTGCAGGAACGGTACTTGATCCGGAAACGGCGCGGGCCGCCTTAATCAATGGAGCGCAGTTCTTAGTAAGCCCTTCTTTAAACCTGGAAGTAATCAAGGTGTCCAACCGGTATAGCGCCGTGGTAATTCCCGGGGCTTTGACCCCCACCGAGATTCTTACGGCCTGGGAGGCGGGCGCAGATTTAATAAAAGTCTTCCCCATCGCCCAAGTAGGGGGGCCAGCATATATCAAAGCCCTCCAGGGACCATTGCCCCACATTCCCCTCGTGCCCACGGGAGGAGTAAATCTGCAGAATGCCGGCGAATTCATCAAGGCGGGAGCAGCGGCCATTGCGGTGGGCGGCGAATTGGTGGATAAAAAAGCCGTGGCCGAAAAGAAATATTCAGTCATCGTGGAGAATGCCCGCAGATTCTTAGAGGAAGTAAAGAAAGCTCGTGGCCGGGCTTAAATTTATTTAATCTTTTTTGCTCCAGAGGCCCAATTTTTGCCAAGGATTTACCCCCACGCGGGCATAGTTGGGGGGACTTTCTCCTGGAGGAAGGTCGAATATTTTTATGAAATACACATAGCGGGCATATTCATCCCGTTGATCAATCATAAAGAGAATCTGCTTCAAAGAATTTAAGAAAGAAACTTTTTGGTCACTTATTTTACAATCCTGCAACAGCTTGCTCCAGGCAAACCCTAAAACGGCCCCTTGCCCGCGATTGGTTTGCGGATCGTAGCGAAAGAAAATTCCGGCCGCCTCTCTGGCTTCGGGAAGCAAAAGCGCGCGCTCTTCCTCCGCCAACCACATAGCAGCCATTCCTTTTTTCCCTACTGTTTGGTTGAAGATGATTTGGAGAGCATCATCCTTACAATACGGAGGAGTGGCGAGGAAGAAGTATCGTTCTTTTGCCCGCAAGGCAAATTTGTGGCGCAGAAAGCGCGAAATATAATAACCGCTCAAAACTCCTGGGCAAATGTGGTCATGAAACTGGGCTACGCGCACCATCTCCGCCGGTGGATTTTTGGCCCAAAAATGAGCAAAGTTGATTAGGGAGGCCCATTTTCGGCCATAAGGTTGCTGGGCAAAAATCGACTCCATTTCTGCGGCTTCCGAGATAATTCGGCCCAGGCTTATATTGCGGAGTATGAGGTGGCGGAATAACTGCGCTAAATCTCGAGCTAAAATTTCGCTGGCCGGTAAGGATAGTAATTGATCGATCTCAGCTTGAGCAAAAAGGCTTTCTCCCGTGTTCCTATGGTAGAAGAAAAAATAAAGAGGTTGGTCAACGGCCGAGTTAAGGAGTATTAAACTTTTCTTTTCCAGGGAGCAAGCGGTAATTTGTCTTAGGGCTTCTAAGGCTAAAGAGCTGTCATGCTCACCAACTTGGACTAGGCCAGCATTTGTTAAAGTAAGAAGATGGCCTGCATATCTTGGCCCCAATTTTTTAACAGCCTCCTGCGCCACCCTTCGGGCCAATAAATAGAAATGATCTTCTTTTATAAAACTACCGATTTTATTCTCCCCCAGTGCCCACCTAAAAGAACAAAATAATGAGACCCCAAAAACTAAGGTAATGATGATGAAACGGAACATCTTTTCACCCCAAAACTCCTGTGGCCGCATCAGAAATTATAAACAAGTTCACCGAGAATAAATCGACCAGGAGATAAATCAGTATCGCTCTCTAAATATTTTTTGTCAAAAACATTCTGGATAGTAAGAGAAACAGTCAAATTCTTAATTATTTCTCTCCAGAATTTTAAATCTACTGTGTGATATTCGGATATTCTCTTAGTGGTTTGAGTCACTTCATTGGTATAAACCAGCTGAGAACTTTTATAATAATAATAGACTCCGGCATTTAAATAAGGATTTAACCAGTTAAGACCCACTTTAATTTGGTGGTTGGGCGTATTGGTTAGCTCCGTACCTTCTAAGGATGGATTCAATGGATAGCTTTTAATCTCTGAATGATTGTAAGTATAATTGGCAAAGATAGTAAAAGGTTTGGGGCTATAGCGAATGTCAAATTCACCGCCGTAAATTTCAACTTGGCCAATATTTTCGCGGCGGTAAAGAGCTCTGCCAGCTAAAGTCCTTCCCGTGGGCACGAAATAAAGAAAATCTTTGCCCAACGAATAGAAAAGAGATGCCGAAAGTTGCCAATTAGGCCAGGGCTTATAATCGGCTCCTAATTCGTAAGCATCAATAGTTTCGGGTTGCAGATTAGGATTGGCTTCCTTATAAAGTCCCCAAAGAATTCCTGAGCGACAGAGATCATCGAGAATAGAGGCGCGAAACCCTCGACCATAGGAACCTAAGATGCTTAAATTTTCCATAAGAAAATAACGCGCGGATATTCGCGGACTCAAAGCCGACCAATTGTTTTCAGCCAGTGGGCCGTTAAAAGAAGAGTAGGGGGAAAGGGTAGAAAAATAAGACCCCTCTCGAAATTTCGCATAGTCATAACGAAGACCAGCGATTAGATTTAAGCGGCCAGGCCAAATGTCGAATTCATCTTGTAAGTAAAGGGCGTATAAATCCATCGTGCCCTTATTATGAGTGTAATCCGGAGAAGTTTTGTATTCATCCTTTCCGTCTACGCTTCCTTGTTTGAAGTCAAATCCTAAGGTTAGGCGATTATGCGGGAAGAGAAGCTTAGAAATGTGGAAGAGGGCTCCTTTATCTGCTCGTTCCGATTTCACATCAAAACGGGTGTAAGTAGTCCCTCTTAAGCTTTCGCTGATTCTTTGGTAATTTTCCAACTGATAAAAAGCCTTAAATTCTAAGCGCAAATCTTGAATTTTCCCCTGATAAGTTAAAGAAATATTAGTAGTATCAAAATCGCGATACATCCCTTCTGGAGCCAGGATTTGGGTACCTTCTCCTCTTTGGTCGTCAAAATAGCTTCCAGCTAATTCCATCTTATGATCTTTATTGAACCGATAACCTAAAATAAGGGAGGCATTCCCTTCTTCTAAAAATTTCTTTCTGGTATATGGAGTTCTTTGCTCTTCAGGAGTAGAAATATAGCCGTCACTTTTCTGATAAAAACCTGAAAGACGATAATAGGGGCCAAAATCTTTTTGCCAAGGATTTCCGGCTACAGCCAAGTTTCCCCCATAAGTATTGTAAGTTCCGTATTTTCCGGCCACCTGGCCTTCCACAAATTTTTCAGGAGTTTTGGTAATTATATTAATAACCCCGCCCATGGCGTTATTTCCATAAAGGGAAGAAGCAGGACCTTTAAAGATTTCAATTCTTTCCACATCTTCTAAGTTAATTCGATTCCAGTTTACTTCCCCCGTATCGCTTTTGTTAATGGGCACACCATTTATTAAAACTAAGGTTCGGCCGCCTTCTTTAGAGAGTCCCCGTAAAGTTACATTTGGGGTTAAAGTGTACAGGCCATTAGAACGGATGACATTAATTCCCGAGATGTTATTTAGATAATCGTCAATTTTTTGGCCGGGAGCTTTTTGCAAATCTTCCTTTGTGATAACTTGGATCCTGCCCGCAACCTCTTCTATACCTCTTTCTGTTTTAGTGGCGGTCACGACCACTTCTTCCATTTTTAAAGGTTGGGCAATTGCCGCGCTCCAAACAAAGCCCAGAATAAAAATAAAAAAGACTATAGTGCAGATTGACTTCCTCATTATGACCTCCTCTTTTTAGGTTTTATTTTTGCCTTAGTGGCATTATTTTAATTTTAGTGCCATTAATTTTTAAAA
>JBNAWB010000020.1:0-30858 GCA_049699975.1 Thermodesulfobacteriota bacterium | reverse complement strand
CTCCCCCTCCCGCCTGAAGTAGGTACGAATTTCAAAAGTGATCGACGGTCAGCTATATATTTTTAGGCCATGAAGTTGTAGAGGTCATGCTGTCTTTTTTTCCTAATAACACCCCAAAAATCTCTCGATTTTTTGGGGCCCCGTCTCTTGCATTGTCTTTGGATTATCATAACAGGTGAATATTTGCTCTATCCCGAGTGTTGCCATATCCCTCATACCTCATAAATGATTTCATCAGATGAGCCATTGATAAGTCCCCTGTTCCTTCACTCAAGAAACTTATCCCTCCACCTACCATCCAGGGTCTCACTGATCTTATGCTCCCTACATATTTCAGCTATAGACCTCTTCTCCTTTAACCCCTTCCACCAAAAGGCGGATCCGCCTCTGGCGGACAAGGACAATTGCTAATTTCTCCTCCACTTACCATTTTCTCTTTTCACGTCTTTTTACCCCCTTATAGATTTCTGTCTGCTTATGCAGAAAGTCTACCCTCTGCAACCCTCGGCTCTCCAGTCAGAAGGGAGGAGCACAGATATCTGGTTAATCGCATCCACTCCTCATAGATCTTGGTATATAATAAAGATTTTTTAGAGCAAAAGGTGTGCTAAAATTAAACAAAAAAGAAAGGATTAGGAAAAGATGACCAGTGAAGAACAAAAAGTGCCCTTTGGTGAGTTAAAAAATTTCTGCCAGCAAGCTTACATGAAAGTTGGGGTGCCTGCGGAAGAGGCCGAAATTGTGGCTGACCTCTTAGTGCGCTCTGACCTGCGGGGAATAGAAACCCATGGAGTAACTCGGCTGCCCATTTATATTCAAAGGTTGCAAAAAGGTTATGTGCGCAAGGTGAGCCAAATAACAGTAGTGAAGGAAAGGGGAGCAACGGTTTTTTTAGAGGCCCATGGTTCTATGGGGCATATAGCTGCTTACCGGGCCATGGAGAAGGCTATGGAAAAAGCCGAAAAATACGGCATCGGCTGGGCCTCGGTAAAAGATAGTGGCCATTTTGGGGTGGCCGGCCTTTTTCCTATGCTGGCGCTAAAAAAGGATTTTATTGGGTATGTTTGTTCCAACTCGGCACCCATGATGTTCCCTTGGGGTGGCCGAGAAAGAATTATCGGTAACAACCCTTTGGCCTATGCCCTGCCGGCTAAAGAATATCAGCCTATTGTCCTTGATTTCTCGCTCAGTGTGGTCTCTTCCGGGAAATTAATTCTGTGTCGTAAAAAAGGGGAAAAAATCCCTTTAGGCTGGGCTTTTGATAAAAATGGTCTGCCTACGGATGATCCCTACGCCGGCTACGAAGGTGGAGGTTCTTTGGCTCCAGTGGGCGGGCATAAAGGGTACGGATTAGTTTTAGTGCATGAAATGCTTACGGCGGTCTTGACTGGAGGAAAATGGACTAGGTATATTAAGAGCCTTTATGAAGAAGATCCCGGTGGCATTCAGGGCACCTGCCATTCTTTTATGGCCTTGGACCCGGAATGTTTTATCGGCCGTGAAGAATTTAAGAAGAATATGGATGCTTATATTAAAAGTATTAAAGAGAGTGCGAAGGCACCAGGAGTTGAGGAAATTCTGGTTCCCGGAGAGCCGGAATATCGCACAGAGCAAAAATTTTTAAAAGAAGGGATCCCGCTGGCAGCAAATACAATAAAAGAACTTAAATCTTTAGCATTATCCTTGGGTATAGAAGTTCCTTTTTAGCTAAATTTTCCCCAGAAGAGATCCATCTTTGCCAAATATATTAACCAGTGAAAATTTTTACGATCGCTTAGCCCGAGCCTTTGATGTAATGACCGACTGGCCCCAAAGGCTGGCCCAGGAGATGCCTTTTCTGCAAAAGGTCTTAGAAGAACATGGTGCTAAGAGGGTTCTGGATACGGCCTGCGGTACAGGTTGGCATGCCATTACTTTAGTCAAAATGGGTTATTATGCAGTCGGTTGTGATGCCAGCCCGGAAATGATTGCTCGGGCCCGAGCCAATGCCACCCAAGAAGGGGTGAATGTTTCTTTTGTTGTTGCTTCCTTTAACGAACTAAATAAATTAAAAGATAAGTTTGATGCTGTGCTTTGCCTCGGGAATTCTCTTCCTCATCTGCTTACTCAAAAAGAACTTAAAGAAGCCTTGCGCCAAATGCGCTCCTGCCTTAATCCACAAGGAGTATTAATCCTACAGAATTTAAACTACGACCTGCGCTTAAAAAAGAAGCCCAGATTTTTTGCGGTGAACGGGAATGACCATACCTTAGTTTGGCGCTTTGCTGATTATGGTTCTAAATTTATTACTTTCCATATTGCTTTATTTGAGAAAAAAATAGAAAAAAAGAAACCGCAGAAAGTTACCTGGTCAGTGGAAGTAAATAGTACTTTGCAAAAGCCCCTCCTTAAAAAGGATCTCCAAATTTTACTTCAACAAGTGGGTTTTAAAGAAATAAATTTTTTTGGTGGATTGGACGGATCGCCTTTTGTTAAAAACAAATCGGCCGATTTAGTAATTGTAGCCCATACCACGAAAATTAAGCGCGGATAAAAGTTTTTTATCCCAAGTAGACCTCTCCTCCTTTCCTGCTGTTTAAAATTGTTGACCAAAGTGAAAATAGGCAAGGGAGCTCCACTGGCCGTCGAACACCTTTTAGATTTCAGGGCAATTTGGGGTCGGGAGGGGGGAGAGGCTCATTAAAATGAGGCACTTAATTTTTCATAGGGCTGGGCGGGAAAAATGAGGAGTTATGAATAAAGAAGCCATTATTTAAGCTTATCTGGAGCAGGCAAGCTTGTCCCCGCCGTTCTTTGCGGAAAAAAGGTGGGTGAGAGGAAGATAGTCATTTTCCAGCCGATTCTAATTGCGCCTCTCCCCCTCCCGCCCGGTCACATTTGGTAGCGAAAATTAAAACTGTTTGACGGTCAGGGGAGCCCAAAATTGACAAAAACGGACAAATGAAATAATATCCCTTAAATAAATTTAAGATGGGCCAAATAATAAGAGAAAGGAGAGATAAGATGGAGGAGTTCAGGTTTAATAAAAGTCGTTTTTATTTAATGGTGTTGTTGATTTTTTCTTTTACCTTGTTTTGGGGAGCACCAGGAGACATATGGGCACAAGAAAAAAAGACCCTATTGAGAATGGGTGCTTTACCTAGCGGAAGCGGCTGGTATTTTTTAAGTACGCAAATAGCTACGGTAGTGAACCGGAATCTTCCCAATGTGGAAATAAGTGCTCGGGAAACAACGGGAACTCGGGAAAATGTTCTGCGCATGAGCAAAAATGAACTGGAATTAGGCATGAGCGAAGCTTTAGTTTCCTATGAGTGTTATCGCGGCATAGGCCGATTCAAGGATAAACCTATTGCTAATCATCGGCTGCTTTGGAATAACACTACTACCTATATGCATTGGGCAGTTACGCAAGATAGTGGAATTAAAACTTTCGAAGAATTGGAAGGTAAACTTTTTAACCCCAGTACGATTGGAGGAGGAGGCGAGTATATAACTGAGAAAGTTTTTGAGTTATTAGGGTTTAAACCAAAGTTTTATAGAGCCAAGCTTTCGGATGCAGCCGAGGCGGTGAAAGATGGCCGCATTGTGGGCTTCAGCTATAATGGTACTTTGCCTACGCCAATTTTTGTGGAAGTACATGCGGCCAGACCAATTCGTCTTCTTTCTTTGAAAGAAGAACAAGTCAAGAAAGTAATTGAAAAATACCCCTTCTTTGTGAGAGCGGTTATTCCCGCTAATACTTATAAAAATGTACCCGAAGCAGTGACTTTGGGGCTTTACATTAATTTCGCGGCCAATAAAGAGGTTCCGGACGAAATAATTTATGGGATTGTTAAAGCATTTTGGCAGAACCTTCCAGAGATTGCTAAGGCCTTCCCGCTAGTGGCCAAAACCAAGCCAGAAGAGACAGTGAATAATGCCACGGCTCCATTGCATAGAGGGGCATTAAAATATTATCGCGAGATTGGTCTAAGAATTCCCAAAGAGGCTATTCCGCCAGAGGCGCAGTGAGTTCAGGAGATGGCCATGCTTTTTGGACTTGCCCTTACGGGAGGGGCAAGGAATATTTTTATTCGTAGATAAGTGAGATTTTCATGAGCCAATTTGATCAAAACCCTCAAAGGCCGATAGTTCTCACTGCGGAACAGCAACGGGCAGTAGAGAAGGAAGAAACGCCTAAGCGCAACCTGAAGGGTTTTTGGCTGTATATGATGAGGGCTGTTGCCATAGTGATGGCTCTCTTTCATATATATACTGCGGGAACTGGCGCGTGGGTATTGCAGAATACTATTCACTTCTTCTTTTCCTTAATGCTCATTTTGATTACTTACCCTCCGCGCAAAAAAAGCCAGACCAGGGATAAAGTTTATATCTGGGATATTTTATTAATGCTCCTGGGCATGAGTGGGAATATTTATTACATGTTGAACATCAACCGGATTTTGTACGACCTTGGTTGGCTTTCGCCCACTCCTCTCGATCTTTTCTTTGGTTCTATTATGATGGTGATTGTCTTAGAAGCTGCCCGCCGGACAGTTGGTTTAGTCTTGCCGATTATCGCAGTGATTGCTTTGTTTTATGCCTATTTTGGTCCTTATTTTCCCGGCAAATGGGTACACTCTGGTTTCGCTTTAAAGGATATTATCGCCAGCCTTTACCTTGGTGAATTAGGTATCTACGGGGCCATCATGCGGGTCTCGGCTAATGTAATCGCTATTTTTGTGATCTTTGGTGGCCTGTTGGTGCAAACGGGAGGAGGGGATGTATTTATTCGCTTGGCCTATGCTTTAACTGGCCGCCTAACCGGAGGTCCGCCCAAA
The DNA here is from genome assembly GCA_049699975.1 of Thermodesulfobacteriota bacterium. Lineage (GTDB taxonomy): Bacteria > Desulfobacterota > SM23-61 > SM23-61 > SM23-61 > CAZAGD01. The sequence goes on along the minus strand of JBNAWB010000020.1, from coordinate 26,038 downwards.
GTAGCGGTTATTTCCAGTATGCTATTTGGGATGATTAGCGGTTCTACGGCGGCCAATGTAGCGACTACAGGCGTTTTTACTATTCCCCTGATGAAATCCAAAGGGTATAAACCTCACTTTGCTGGAGCAGTGGAGGCGGCAGCCTCTTGTGGTGGCCAGATTATGCCGCCGATTATGGGGGCGGCTGCTTTTATTATGGCTGATATTTTAGGTATTTCTTATTTCAAAATAGCGGCCGCGGCTTTGATCCCGGCTATTCTTTATTATTTGGGCTGCTGGATGGCGGTGCAGTTTGAAGCTAAACGTTTAGGAATTCCGGCTGATCCCCAGGCGGGGAAGATGCCCCTTAGAGAAATGTTGGCCGGAAGCCATACTCTTTTTATCCCACTAATCCTTTTGATTGCGTTGTTGGTTCTGATGTATACGCCTACAACTTGCGCTTTTTGGTCTTTTATAGCGGCTTTAATTTTATATCTCCTCTCTCAGCGGAATAAAAAAGATCTTGGGGAAGCATTGCAAAAAGTGGTGAAGGCGTTAGAAGCAGGTGCTTATACAGCCGCTTTTGTAGCTTCCATGGCTGGCGTAGTTCAATTTGTGGTCGCCGTGGTAGGCATGACGGGATTGGCGGTAAAGTTCTCTTCGGTCATTATTGCGATAAGCGGTCAATCATTGATAATTGCCTTAATTTTAGGCATGATCGTTACCATTATTTTGGGGATGGGCGTGCCTACTGTAGCCGCTTACATTTTAGGCGTGTCGATTGTTGCCGGCGCCTTCATTAATATTGGTGTTGAACTTATGTCTGCCCATTTATTTATTTTTTATTATGGTGTGTTGGCTGGGGTTACCCCGCCGGTAGCTTTGGGAGCATATGTGGGGTCAGCAATTGCCGGAGCCCATTGGCTGAAAACTGCCTTTATTGCTTGCCGTATTGGTTTTGCGGGCTTTTTAGTTCCTTTTATGTTTGTTTATAATCCGCTCCTTCTGGGTAAAGGCCCAATATTATGGGTACTTATAGCCTTTCTTACAGCCTGTATAGGTGTGATAGCCTTAGCCGGAGCAATGATCGGCTATTTAATCAAGCCAGCAAATATTCTGGAAAGAATTTTACTTTTTGGGGCAGCGCTGGCTTTGATTGATTCCCGCCTGACTACTGATCTGATTGGTTATGGCTTATTCGGCATAACATTCCTTTTGCAGAGATTCTGGAATTGGCGTCCCCAAGAAGCCCTACCCGCTCCTCAATTCCTCAAAGAATAGGTTGCTTTTAAATAAAGAACAGGTTAAGTTGAAGGGCATTGGAGTTTTTATAAAGAGGGAACTTTTGGGAGAAAAGAAGAAGCAATTATTCGATGAATGGCCGGAAAAATATGACCACTGGTTTACTACCTCCCTGGGAATCTTGATAAAAGAATATGAAAGCCGGCTCATCTTAGATTTTTTAGAACCAAACCCGGGAGAATTAATCTTAGATGCTGGATGCGGCACAGGGGTTTTTACTTTGGATATTTTGGCTAAAGGGGCAAAGGTAATAGGAGTAGATATTTCTTTACCCATGCTTAAAAGGGCTGGAGACAAAATGCGAGAGAGTAAATTTCAAACAGTATTAGCAGATATAATTCATTTACCTTTTGCCGAAGGAATTTTCGATCGCTCAGTTTCTATAACCACCTTGGAGTTCATTAAAGATGGAAAGAGGGCAGTGTGGGAAATGTTTCGGGTGACCAAAAAAGGGGGAGTCATTGTGGTAGCTACCCTTAACAGTTTGAGCCCCTGGGCTCAGCGCCGCAAAGCCGAAGCCAAAGAAGATTCTATTTTTGCCCAAGCCATCTTTAGATCGCCAGAGGAACTTTTGGCTCTTGCCCCAGTTAAAGGACTGGCGCGCACGGCTATCCATTTTTTAAAAGATGAAAATCCTGATAAGGCGCGGCTCATTGAAGCGGAAGGACAAAGAAAAAATTTGGATACGGGCGCCTTTCTGGCTGCGCGCTGGGTAAAGCCTTAAATAAAGAATAATTTTTATGAACAAAAGCATTACTCAAAGATTTCCGTTTTTTTATGGTTGGGTAATTGTGGCTATATCCTTGGTAGCGATGCTAATAGCTTATGGCATTTGGTGGTCTTTTCCAGTCTTTTATGTGCACATCCTGAACGAATTTGGTTGGAGTCGGGCGAGCACGGCATCTATCTTTACTTTAGGCTCAGTCGTTTATGGGTTTGGTTCTCTTTTAGCCGGAATTTTAGTAGACCGTTTTGGTCCCCGCCGAGTACTACCGATCGCCGGTTTGCTCATTGCTTTAGGTTGTTGGATTAATTCTTTAGCCTTAGAGCAGTGGCATTTTTACGCGGCTTACGGCATTTTTATGGGCTTAGGAGTTATTTGCACGGGCTTTGTCCCCATGACCGCTACTATTTCTAATTGGTTTACCAGAAAGAGAGGGATGGCTTTGGGGATTGGATTGGTGGGCAATGTGTCCCCTCCTTTACTTGCCTTTCCAATTCAATATTTGATTGCCAGTTTGGGCTGGCGGACTTCCTTTATGGTATTAGGGGCCACGGCCTTGTTTTTGATTGCTCCGCTAACTGCTATTTTTATGCGCTCGCGCCCACAAGATATGGGTTTGCTGCCAGATGGCCTACTCGCCCAAAATGAAGAATCTCTTCCTAATGACAAGTCGTCCATGATTGGCGAAAAAAAGACAGAAGTAAGAAAAGACTGGTCATTAAAAGAAAGTATGCAAAACTTTCGGTTCTGGTTGATATTCGGCGTGATTTATACTCTGGGCATGGGGGCCGGAATAATAATGCACCATTTAGTTGCCCTGGCCGTTGATTTAGGCCACAGCGAATCCTTAGCGGCATTTGTTTTCAGCTTGGCCGGCATTATGGCCGCCATGGGACGATTAAGCGGGTTTTTAGCGGATCGTTTGGGGCGAGAAGTAACTTTAACTATAGTTACTTTGTTATTTGTGCTGAGTGCAACTTCTCTTTTGATATTAATAAATACTCCTCAAGTATGGCCTCTTTACATTTTTGCCATCACCTTTGGCCTGGGAGGTGGATTAAGTTCTCCGGCCATAGGTGCAGGATCTGCGGATATTTTTGCTGGAAGAAGCTTTGGGGCCATCTTGGGTTTTATAAACATCGGCTATGGAATAGGGCAGGGAATAGGCGCCTGGGCCGGAGGAGCGATATTTGATCGAACAGGGAGCTATCAATGGGCAGTCCTCACAGCCTTTCCTTTGTTTATTTTGATGAGCATCTTCTTCTGGTTGGCCGCTCCCCGAAAATTTAGAAAAGAGCCGGCAAAATTGAACTAAAAGAGGAGGGAAGAAAGATGGAGAGAAAGAAAATAACCGTTCCGGATATTATGCAGATGAAGAAGGAAGGAAAGAAAATTACCAAGATAAACCTACATGATTATCCCACGGCGGTCTTGGCCGATCGAGCGGGGATAGACATTGTGATGATCGGCGATTCTATCGGCATGGTTGTGCTTGGATATCAGAATACTATCCCCGTCACCATGGAAGAAATGATCCATCATGCCAAAGCCGTAGCCCGGGGCGCCGGTCATTGTTTGGTAGTTTGCGATATGCCTTTTATGTCTTATCAGACGAGCATAGAAGAAGCCGTAAAAAATGCCGGGCGGATTTTGAAAGAGACAGGAGTTGATGCTGTAAAATTGGAGGGAGGAGCTGAAATAAAAGAAAAAGTAAAAGCCATTGTGGCCGCAGGAATTCCGGTCATGGGCCATATAGGTTTAATGCCGCAAAGAGTTTCTTTGCTAGGAAAATATCGCGTTCAAGGCCGAGATGCCCAATCAGCCAAACAAATCCTAAAAGACGCCTTAGCCATTGAGGAGGCAGGTGCATTCTGCATTGTCCTGGAAAGCGTGACGGCTGAGGCTGCTAAATTGATTACGCAGAAATTAAAGATTCCTGCTTTGGGAGCGGGATCAGGTCCTTATTTAGACGGTCAGTCCCTTAACCTTTATGATATCCTTGGTCTTTCTTTGGGCGTGGTTCCTCGTTTTGCTAAAAAATACCTTAATTTGGCCGAAGAAATTACCCGCGTTTTGGGAGAGTTCAAGAAAGAGGTGGAGGGAGGAAAATTCCCGGCCCAAGAGCATTATTTTACTATGGAAGAAAAAGAAGCTGCTAAGTTGTGGGCTAGAAAAATTAAAAGATGAAAGGAGAAATCAATGCCAAAAGTATTTGTCAACGGCATAAATTTATACTACGAAGAAGCCGGCAAGGGAATTCCCCTTGTGTTTGTCCACGAGTTTGCTGGGGATTGGCGCAGTTGGGAGCCGCAGATGCGTTTTTTCTCGGCGCGCTATCGAGCGATTACTTTTTCGGCCCGGGGATATTATCCTTCTGATGTTCCTGAGGATATTGATGCCTACTCCCAAGAAGCTCAGATAGAGGATTTAAAAGGATTGCTTGAGGCATTAAATATTGATCGGGCCCATATATGTGGACTTTCCATGGGCAGCTATACTGCTTTATTGTTTGGCCTGAAATATCCAGAGAGGGTTCGATCACTCACTATTGCTGGCTCAGGTTATGGTAGTGGGGCGAGAAGGGAAGAGTTTCAAAGAGAGGTAGCGGAACGGGCAGAGAAGATGCTCAAAGGAGGAATGAAGGCCATTTCCGAAAGTTATACTCAAGGACCAGCGCGAGTGCAGTTACAAAATAAAAACCCGCGGGCCTGGGAAGAGTTTCGCCGCCAGTTCGAAGAACATTCCCCCAAAGGCTCAGCATACACCTTCTGGAGAGTACAGGAGAGAAGGCCTTCGCTCATTGATTTAGGGGAGCAGTTGGCGAAAATGGAATTGCCCGTCTTAATTATTTTGGGGGATGAGGATGAACGCGGCCTAGAAGGGAGCTTATTTTTAAAGAGGAATATTCCGCGCGCCGGATTGGAGATTTATCCGCGGAGCGGGCATACGGTGAACCTGGAAGAACCCGATCGATTTAATCGCTCGGTCTTAGATTTTATCACGGCAGTAGATGGCGGCCGATGGGAAGCGCGAGATCCGCGGAGCAGAAGCAATAATTAAATAGTCCATTTCTGGTCGGAGCCATCTTTAGTGTCCCCATCGGGGGTGGTGGAAACCCCTAGCCTCCAGGCGAAGCGAAAATTTGCGAGATGGTCGGCTAATCCTTCATGACCATATCCCTCAGGATTGGAATGAGGCCGACCATGAGCAACTGAACAATACACAGTCAGAATTGTCATTCCCGTGGAAACGGGAATCCAGGACGTTGCAGAAAAAAACTGGATTCCTGCTTGCGCAGGAATGACGGCCATGGAACGACAATGGTTAAGGTCCATTTCAAGTCGACCTGTTATTTCAAACCCTTCGCCTTCAAGGCGAAGGTAGTTTAGTTATAGGGCCAAGAGGAGTAGGTACTCCCACTTCCAGAATACTACTGGCCCAGGCCACATCCTTCTTTATTCTTTGTAAATACCGACAAGCTTCTATGAGAAAGGCAATCTTGATCCCCGTGGAGATGCCCATTTCTTCGAACATAAAAACTAAATCTTCTGTGGCTGTATTCCCTTTGGCCCCCGGCGCGAAAGGACAGCCTCCTAAACCTCCGATGGCCCCATCATGGATGCGAATACCGGTTTCATAAGCAGCCAAAGAATTAGCTAAACCGAGACCGCGAGTATTATGGAGGTGAACAGAAAAAGTAACCTCGGGAAACTCTTGGAGACAGAGACGACAGGTCTCTTTTACTTCTTTGGGGTTACCAAATCCGACTGTATCTGATAAAGACATTTCTCTTATGCCCAATTCGTAAAACTTGCGCACAAAATTTAAAGTGACTTGGGCTGGAATTTTTCCTTCAAAAGGGCAGCCAAAAACAGTGGCCATACCAACCTTAATTTGCAAATCAGGATAATTTGCTTTTAGCTCCAAAATTTTTTTGAGCTCTTCTATGGATTCAGCAGTGGTCCGCCGCACATTATTTATATTGTGAGACTCACTGACTGAGATCACGAATGCCAGATTACGCATACCATTTTGGAGGGCCAATTCTGCTCCTTTCAAGTTAGGAACGAGAGCGGAAACCTCTATTTCGGCTGGTTTGATCTTTAATATTTCTTTGGTCACTTGCGCTGCATCCTGAAATTGAGGCACAGCTTTAGGATTAACAAAAGAGGTGATTTCTATTTTGCGTAAGCCACTTTCAGCCAGACGTCGAAAAAGTTCAATTTTAGCTTCCGTAGGAATAAAGTCCCGCATATTCTGCAACCCATCTCTTAAACTTACATCCTTTATGATAATTTCTGTATCGGTCATGCCTCATCCTCCGCGCCCTCCCTTCCCTTCCCCCCCGAGGGAAGATAAAGGTAAGGCGTATAAATAAAGAATTATTTGCGTCTCCGCGAATAATTATACTAAGTAAATTTAGGTATTAAATCAAAAATTTTTTTCCATCCTCCCTGGTGGTTTGGAGATGAAGATGAGAATAAAGGCCGCCAAATTAGTTAGAATACCCAATAAAAAAGACCACTGGTGGGATTTGGTTACGTCATAAATATATCCGCCCACTACTGGGCCGATGGCCGCGGAGACGCCCGCCAAAGTAAAAATAGCGCCGATCACCGAAGCAGCTTTTAAGCGGCCAAAATAATCGCCTACAATAGCAGGAAATACAGCGCTCACCCCTCCATAAGAAAATCCGAATAGGGCCGAGAAGATATAGAGCATCCAACTTCTATCCGTTATTGAAATCCAGCACCAACAAAAAACTTGCCAGCCGAGATTAATGGCCAGAGCTGATTTTCGGCCAATACGGTCGGAGATGAAGCCCATTATTAACCTTCCCGTGGTAGAAAAGCCGCCTAAAATGCTAATAGCAGTAAGGGCTGTTTTTTTAGAAAGCCCTATGTCCAGCGCAAAAATCATTAAATGAACCAAGGGCCAAAAAACGAAGAGCCAAGTGCAGAAAAATAGAGCAGTTAATATCCAAAAAGATTTAGTGCGCATCGCTTCAGCAGCAGACCAGTTTATTTCATTATTTGGAGATAGGGCAAAATTTTCTGATAAGATTTGGAGATCTGCTTGATCGGCGGGTAAAGGCCTTTTTCCGTCTGGCTTAAGCCCCACTTTCTCGGGATGGCCGATTAAGAAAAAAGAGGTAGTAAAGAGGATAGCAAATACTATGGTCCCTAAAACTACGCAAGTTAGCCGCCACCCGATAGTGGTGATTAAAAAACCGGTTAACGGGGGGATGAAAATAATGCCTATTCCCAAGCCAGATTGGCCAATACCTACAGCCATTCCTCTTTTCTCGATAAACCACTTCACTACCGTAGGGTTGGCAGTAATATAAGTAGCGCTCATTCCCCAAGAAGCCAAGAGTCCATAGAATAAGTAAAGATGCCAGGGAGCTTTTACTTGACTGATTAAGGCGATCCCCGAACCTAAACATATACTGCCTAAAAGAAGAATAGGGCGAGGTCCGAATCTGTCTGCCCAGCGGCCTAAGATTATTCCTAAAAAGCTGTACATAAAAGCATAAAGGGAGAAAGCCCCAGCCACGCTTTGGCGGTTCCATTGAAACTCTGCTATTAGAGCAGGAAAGAGGACGCCGAAAGAATATTGGGCGCCATAAGCAATAGCTAAGTTTAGAAAGATTAAGCCAGTTATTATCCACCCATAAAATATTTTGCTTTCAGAAAAATTTTTATGAGACATACAATTTAGGGGAGCTTAAATTTGCCAATACGATCGTTGTGCAAGCTACCTAAATAGAGATAGCCTCCGTATTCTCGGGCCGAGGTAATTTCTTTGAGGTGCTTACCAGAAGGTTCATGGAGGCTTTGAATTATTTTTCCAGTTTCATCTAAGGCCAGCACCAATCCGTATGGGAGCGGCTTAGGCCAGAAGGCTTTGGGGAGTTTGGACATTTGGGCCTTTAGAAAAGGGTAAGGATGGATTTTATCCATAACGTCATTACGGACCGTAAATAAGGCCAACCAGAATTTTCCTTTCCGATTAGAAGAAATGTTGTCTGGAAATCCCGGCAAGTTTTCCAGGAAGACCTCATGAGTTCCAGCTTTTGGGCCTTTTAGCCAATAGCGGATAATCCGGTAACGATAAGTTTCATTTACCAAGACAAAATCCTCATGAGCAGAAAGAGCGACGCCATTAGCAAAATAAAGATTTTTCATTAAGACTTTGACTTGGCCGGTTTTCGGGTCATATCTTAAAAATCTACCATGGGGCCGCGATTCTAAAAGATCATAAAGATATTCGGCCTGGCTGAATTTAGAACTGGCATCGGTAAAATAGATTATGCCCTCTTGGGAAATATCCAAAGCATCCGTGAATTTAAAAGGAACTCCTTCCGCAGAATCGGCTAAGACTTTGATTTTTCCATTTGGGGCTATGGAGAGCAAGCCTTTATAAGCATCACAAACAATTAAGTTATCATGCTGATCAAACTGCAAGCCCAAAGGTCGTCCTTTAGTTTCGGCAAAAGTCTCCATTTTCCCATCCGGGAATAGACGCATTATCCTTCCATCCTGAGTTCCTCCATAAACTAATCCTTTTTTATCCACGGCCACTTCTTCCGGCCCATTGATCTTTCCTAAGGCCAGAAGTTCAGCTTTTAGAAGAAGATTATTTGGGGCAAGAACACCTTTTAATTCAGGTTTGGGAGGAGGATTATAAGCAATAGGATCAATGGGGGCTGGTTGTAACAAGAAAATAGCTATTAGTCCTATGATGGCCAATAGGAGAAATGAAAAAAATTTGGTCATGATTTGCACCTCCATCTTTAAAAGATAAAACGATTAGCTTAATTTTGAAGTTACCTTATTTTAGCTGCCCTGGCAACAAAATCATTTTAGGGGACGTTGATGAATTTTATAACCTTTTAACCAATGCTTTTCTTATTCCTAAGGCTTTAGCTCTCAAGCCTCTTTCCCATTTGATCAATAAGCTCTCTTTTCTTTTCTTTAATTCTGCCAGTTTTGATGTTTATTTAATTATATGCCAATTATTATGTTATAAATTCGCAACTTCCATATTTAAATTAAACCTGACGCTTATTTAGCTTCGCAAATAGTTATATTTTTCATCAACGTCCCCTATTTTGGCAAAAAAATTTCTTGACTTTTATTTAGGGATGTAAGCAAATAAAAATAAACTGGATTTCTAATGAAGGGAGAAAAAATTATGTTTGGATGGCGCGGGAAGGTATTGCGGATTGATCTTACGCGGGGCCGCTTCGTCCCGAATTGGAGATATTCCCCGATCGGCTCTGGGAATATCTCAACGCTGCCACGGGAGCTGAATATTCTATGGAAGAATTGCTGAAAAGCGGAGAAAGGATTTTTAATGCGGAACGGATTTTTTTGGTAAAAGCTGGCTTCCGGAAGCAGGATGATTCCTTGCCGGCCCGCCTGACCAAAGAACCGCTTCCCCAAGGACCAACTCGGGGAAAGGTGGTGCACTTAGATGAAATGCTTGCGGAATATTACAAAGAAAGAGGTTGGGATGAAGAAGGAGTACCTACCCTAACTAAATTAAGGGAATTGGGTTTGGATTAAAAAAAGGAGGAAAAAATAGATGGATTACGCTATAGAACATTTGGCCATTAGATGCCGAGATATCGATGCTTCAGTTGATTATTTTCAGCGTTTGTTTGGCGCGCAAGTGATTTTACAAAGGTATCTGACAAATGAGAGGCGCATTGTCTTCTTGCGCTTGGGTGATACTATTTTAGAACTAATGTCCATGGGTAAAGCCGCTGAGCCAATTGATCCTCGAGAACACTACGGAGTGCACCATATTGGGATAAAAACTAACGATTTTGCAGCGGCTCTGCAAGAACTTAAGGCTAAGGGCGCCGAGTTTTTGGGTGAGCCATTTGAACCCACTCCAGGAATAAAATTAGTTTTCATAAGAGAACCGAATGGTGCAGTTATTGAATTAGCTCAAAGAGACCCTCAGGTATTCCAAGAGGCCTTGGCCAAAGGAAAAGTTAATTGGTAAGAAAAAAATAGAGGAGTGCAAGCATGACCGGTAAAGAGATTGTGCAGATGGCTTTTGAATTACAGGAAACACCACGCCTGCCAGTTACGTTAATCGGCGGCGGGGCCTGGGCTGTAAATAAAGCTGGAAAAACTTTTGCGGCTATTAAAGAAGATGCAGCCCAAATAGCGGAAGTATTTATTCAATATTATCGTCTGTTTGAACATGATCTAATCTGGACTGGTTCCAATTTTCTTAATTACCCGATCAGTTTTTTGGGTTGTCCGATCAAGGATGACTCGGCGAGTTATCCGGCACTGGAAGGTTCAGTAATAAAAACTTTAGATGAAATGGATAAACTGCAGATTGAAAAAGTAAAACAAAATCCAATTCTGCAAGCGATCATACGCTCCCATCATTTAGTGGCAGATGTTATCGGGAAAGAAACGATGATTATTCCTACCCAATGGGCTCCTTTTACTTTTGCTTCCCGCATCTTAGGGGTAGAGGCGACGATGATGGCCACGATCAATGATCAAGATCGCTTAAAGAAACTTATTAACTTTGCTACCGAATTAATTTGGGCTTTGTTAGAACCTGTGTTAGAACACCCGGATATCGGCGGGGCAAATTTTTCGGATCCCGCAGCTTCTGGAGATCTAATTTCTCCAGCCACTTTTCGGAATTTTGCTGCTCCTGCTCTGGCCGAACTTACGCGGCGACTTAAGGAAAAAGGGAAATATGCCATGATTCACATTTGCGGCAACACCACTAAAATTTTGGAAGACATTTTGGATATCCAACCTCATTGTTTTAGCTTAGAGAGTAAAGTCGATTTGCGCGTAGCCAGAGAAATATTGGGGGGCAAGATCTGTGTAGCGGGGAATGTTTCCCCCACCGGGGCCTTCCTTTCGGGCTCGCCAACAGAGGTTATGGAAGAAGCCCAAGCCTGTTTACAGGCCTGGGGAAAGTCACCCGGATACATTCTTACCGTGGGGTGTGATTTCGCTAAAGAGGTTCCCTTGCCAAATATGCAGGCCCTTATGTCTTTCAAAAATAATACATGGAATTAAAGTGATGGATGTCACTGCTCCTCGCGCACCTATTCCTGGGATCCTTTTTTTCTTCGTGTTAGCGCACTTTAGCCATCACCTGTTGACTTCTTTACCTATTCCTCTTTCGCCCATGATCCGCAGCGATTTTGCTCTGGACTATACCCAAGCTGGTTTAGTTATCTCTGCTTTCAATCTTTCCTATGGTCTTGGCCAACTTCCTGCGGGATGGTTAGCAGATCGTTTGGGTCCCCGCTTGATGATGGCTATTGGTATATGCGGCGTAGCCCTGGCCGGATTTTTAGTTGGGCTTTCGCATAGTTTTTCCATGCTCATCTTATTCCTGGCCCTAATGGGCATAATGGGCGGAGGCTATCATCCCGCGGCTCCGCCCATGATTTCGGCAGCGGTAGAGAAAGTTTATCAAGGGCGAGCTTTGGGATTACACATGATCGGCGGTGGGGCAAGTTTCTTTTTGGCTCCTTTAATAGCCGCGGCCATTGCTGCTTATTTTGGCTGGCGGGGATCGTTCCTTGGTCTGGCTCTGCCTACTTTGGCATATGGGGCATTTTTTTATACAATTTTGAAGAAAAGAAGATTGGGTGAAGCAATTAAAAAAGAGGGCGTGAAAAAAACCATCGCGGCAAAAATGCCCGCCGCGCAAATACGGACTTTGGGTTTGGTTATTTTCTTAAGCACCTTTACCGCCGCCGTGCTTTTTGCGGCTATGTCGTTTATTCCTCTTTTTTTAGTAGATCAAATGGGTTTCAGTAAGGCAAAAGCCGGGGCTTTTTTTGCATTTATTTACTCGGCCGGCCTCTGGGTGAGTCCCATCGGCGGATATTTATCCGACCGTTTTGGGGCCATTCCTGTTCTCCTCATTGTTTTGTTTTTAACCGGGCCGGTGATATATCTCCTCAATTTTGTTTCCTCTTGGTTGGGAGTAGGTATTTTGCTTTTGCTGATAGGCATCATTATCTACGTGCGGATGCCAGTCTCCGAATCTTATATTATTGCTAAGACACCCGAACACCGCCGCTCTGCAGTTCTGGGTATATATTTTTTTAGCAGCATGGAAGGAGGCGGAGTTTTAACGCCTTTGATGGGATATTTAATTGATCATTTGGGCTTTTATTATAGTTTTAGTATAGCAGCTCTGCTCTTATTGGCCACAACATTTATTTGCTCTATATTCCTATGGAGAGATAGGCATGAGCGAGCTTAGTTCTTTTTAATTTGTTGTGCATCGCAGAGAACGCCGAGAACGCAGAAGAATTTAAAATATATTTAGCCCCAGAGAGCACGGGGAGCACGAGAAAAAAATTTAATTCCTTTTTTGCCTCCCCTTAAGGTAAGGGGAGGTGGGTGGGGTTATAGTTCACCGCAGAGCACGCAAAGTAGGCAAGGGTTTATTATATCCACCTCATCCCTGCCATGGGGAGTATTAAACCTTACTCCACCGGGCAAGTCCTCTCCCCGGGAGACTGGGTCACAATTAATAAATGGCTACCCTTGGCTGAAAGGGCCAGAGGCAGGCCTGAGTTCAGAATGATGAGGCAGTGATTCTTCTATAGGTACGGGCGGATTAAGAAGCTTAATTATATTGCTTAGTTTAACTATCCGCCCGCCCTTTGCGGAAGATCGCTGGTAAATTTTGAGCATCTTCTTCTCCCGCCGATGCTTCTTCATTCATGCCTGCCTCTGGCCTTTTTTCGGCCCTTTTACTCCATTGCGACACAGCCTCCAAGGGGAGAGAAGATTCTGGATTTGCCAAAGAGATTAAGGAGAGCACAGAGGAAAATTAATAATAATTTTAATCCCTAAAAATCTGCGTTTATCTGCGTGCTATAATCTGCTTCTTTAGTAATGCCTCACTGGCCAGGGGATGATTTCTTAGGGAATCGCTTTTTCATCATGGCGAGCGAGCCCGCACTTGCTGCGGGGAAGCGTGGTCAGCTCTTTATTTTCCATCCATTACGAGATCGCCACGGTCGCTACGCTCCCTCACGATGACGCTGCGACCCAACCTCGCTAGTTTAATAAAGGCACCCTTCAGTGATCAGGGAGAGGTTTAAATTTAAACTTGCATTTAATCTTAACTTGCTTCATAATTTCCTAACTTGGGGAATAATATTTATTATTTTCATTCAAAAACATTATGCCTTGTGCCTTGTCGGCGAGTAATTTTTTCTATAAATTTTCTGGCAAAATTCTTCAACTGAGGAGGAAGGAAAATTGGCTGCGGAGAAAAAAGCTTGGCGCAATGGAAAGTTAATTCCTTATACAGAAGCGACCGTGCATCTGATGTCGCACAGCTTAACCAGGGGATCAGCTATTTTCGAAGTATTAGGGGTTTATCTTACCCCCGCCGGCCCTGCTGCTTTTCGTCTTGCCGATCATGCCGAGCGTTTAATCAGATCAGCAGAACTTTTAGATATGCGCCTTTCCCAAAGCAAAGAGGAAATAATCCAGGCCGTAGTGGACACGGTCAAGGCCAATCAAGTTAAGCAGGGCTATGTAAAAATCGTAGGCTTTTTTGGTCAAGAAACCTTTACCGTGACTGTATCCGATCCCAGATTGGAGCTTTCCGTCTTTGCTTTTACAGAAGAAGAGTATAAACCTAAGGATAGTCCAAAAATGATCAGCGCTTGTCTCAGTCAATGGCGCAGGCTACATCCGGAGACTGTGCCCATTGAGGCTAAGGTGGCGGCCAATTATTTAAATGGCATGCTAGCCCGCATGGATGCCCAGCGCCGGGGTTTTGACTTAGGCCTAATGTTGGACACGCACGGTTTTGTGGCCGAAGGAAGCGTAGAGTCGGTATTTTTAATTAAGGATGGGACCTTGATGACGCCTCCTTTAGGACGGATTCTCGCGAGTATTACCCGCCGCTCAATTTTAGAAGCAGCGCCTCATGCCGGTATAAAAGTTATCGAAAGACCAATCAGACCCCCAGAGCTTTTTGAGGCGGAAGAGATATTTATTTCGAGTACATCTCGGCGGGTAATGCCTATATACAAAATTGAGCATCGCCTTTTAGGTGAAGTACCTGGCCCAATTACCAGTAAGATTGCCAACCTTATTTCCGCTATTTGTGCAGGGAAAGAAGAACGGTTTAAAGAATGGCTTTACCCCATCCGCTAAGAGGTGGTGACATAATTAAATAAATGGCTAACCGCTGGGGCAAGGGCCAGATGCGGACACTCATTCAGAATCAGAAGGGGTGGTTCTTTTATTGATAAAGGCGAAATAATTTTCCAAAATGCAGTAGGGCAAGGGCTTGACCCTTGCCGCATTTGGCAAGCCATAAAGGCTTATCCTACAAATTGAGATGCCCTCTCTAAGAGAAGGCAAAAAAGGGAGGAAGATGGGCAGATTTAATTTGGTTAAAGCTCTGACTTTTGACCTTTTTGGTACTATTTTAGACTTAGGTGGAAGTTTAATTCCCTATATTGCTCAATTTTTACAGGCCAAAAACGCCCAAATATCGCCGGCGCGTTTCTGGGAACAATGGCGGGCCCGCCAGAGAATTGAACAATACCAAGATAATATTATGATGCTTGGCCACAGCGGATATTTAGAGACAGCGCGGCGAGCTTTCGTTTATACTTTATCTCTAAACGGTCTGCAGGCCTCGAAGGAAGAGGTCCAAAATTTCATGTCCGCTTGGCAAGAATTGTCTCCTTTTCCAGAAGTTTTGCCTGCCCTGAGCCGATTAAAAGGAGTTTATCGCTTAGTGGTTCTCTCTAATGGAGAAGCCTCTTACTTAGATTATTTAGTGAAGCAGCGGGTCAAATGGGATTTTGATGAAGTAATTTCGGTGCAAATTGTGGGGGCCTTTAAACCCCACCCGGGAGTTTATCGCCGCGCCGCGCAAATTTTAAATTTAGCGGTTAATGAATGTATGATGGTTTCTGCCCACCCCTTTGATTTAGTAGGTGCTAAATCCTGTGGTTACAAGGCGGCTTATGTGAATAGGTATAATCTACCTGATGAGGATTCACCTTTCCAACCCGATTTAAGAGTTAAAGACTTTATGGAATTGGCCTCGGCCTTAATCTCCGACCGTCAATGACTTTTTAAAATCCAGCTCAATTTTAATTTCGCCTTTTCCCCTACCTGGGGGCAAATAACTAATTTAATCCTCCGTATCAAAGCCAGGGCGTTTAAATGACCAGGCATGGGGGAAAGTTTCTTCTATGGCTTGGCGCAAGACGGTCAAGAAAGAAATAATCTCCGCAATGCTTTCGGCCAGAAAGCGGTTAAAATGCCATACTACCGACCAGGCCGCTAAAGAGCGGTCGAGAGCGATGAGAGCGATCTTAGCCGAGCCGTCAGCGTCTTGGGCCAAATCATCATCGTCTTCTAAGAGGCCATAAAGAGCGCGGGCAACTTTAGCGGGAATGAAATATTGATACCAATGGATTACTTCAAAGGCTTCTGTTAACTCAATACCGGCATAAGCAAATGTTCCGGCTTCTTTTAAGATATTCTCTCGGGCCGCAAACCAATCTGTCACTTTTTGGCTGTAAGCTCTGGCCGCGCGGGAGAGGACATGATTTTCCACAGCCTCATGTTGCTGGCTTAAGCTGACCTCCTCATTCGCGGTGGCCAATTCTTCTAAATTTATACCCAACTCCTTAGCTTTTCTTTCTAACAGCTTTTGCGTCTGGGCCAAAATTTCACCCATCTTTTCCCAAAAAGCTGCATTGCGCACATCTTGGGATTCTGCCTCCGCCAATTCTTCTTGGTCCATGGCAAAATTTAAACAGCGCTGGGTGAAGGGGCAGCGAGCACACCAACGATCACAATAGTTGTAGATGCCCGGGATGAACCTTTTATCTTGAGCCAATTCTAAGAGTCGGTCCTCGTCCATTTTCCTCCGCTCCTTTAGCCTTTTGGCGGCCAGAATAAAAAAAATTTACTCGTTCCCGGCCAAATAATCGATGGCTGCTTGGACTCCGCCTTTATGGAAAGGTATTTTGGCTATGGCCAGTCCCATTTCTATACCACTCAAAGTACCAGCTAGCATGAGTTCATTAAAGTCCCCCATATGACCAATGCGGAAAACTTTGCCCTGAAGTTTGCCCAAGCCATTACCTAAGGACATATTAAACTTCTCCAGGATTATTTTGCGCAAATTATCAGCATCGCAGCCTTCGGGAACGCGCACGGCCGTTACCGAATTACTGTATTCTTCCGGCTGCAAACAATTTATTTCCAAACCCCAGGCTTTGACGGCCCGGCGGGTGGCTTCGCCTAAGCGATTATGCCGGGCAAAAATGTTTTCTAAACCTTCTTCCAGGATCATCTTTAAGGCTTCTTGCAGGCCGAAGAGAAGGTTGGTGGGTGGGGTATAGGGGAAGAAGCCATTTTGGTTAGCATTAATTACTGCTTGCCAATCCCAATAGGAACGAGGAAGACGGGCGGCCTGAGAGACGAGCAAAGCCTTCTCGCTCACCACATTAAAAGCCAAACCCGGAGGCAACATCAATCCTTTCTGGGAGCTGCCAATAGTTACATCAACTCCCCACTCATCATGACGATAATCGATTAAAGCTAAAGAGGAAATTGTATCTACTATAAGCAGGGCAGGATGGCTCGCCTGGTCCAAAGCTCGCCGAATTAAAGGCAGACGGCTCACCACTCCCGTTGAAGTTTCGTTGTGCACGATTAAGACAGATTTAATCGTTTTTTCTTTGTCCTCTTTTAACTTATGGAGGAGTAGCTCGACTTCCACACCTCGCCGCCAGTCTCCAGGAAGAAATTCTACCTGCAAACCAATTTTACTGGCCAAACTCCGCCACATATTAGCAAAAAAGCCTGTTTCGTAAATTAAAACTTTATCACCTGGCGAATGGGTATTTACTAACGCTGCTTCCCAGCCCCCAGTTCCCGAGGAGGGATAGATAACTACCCGACCAGTAGTTTTACAAATTTCTTGTAGGCCGCTTATTATTTCGCGGGTCATTTGCGCAAATTCTGGTCCGCGGTGGTCAATAGTCGGTTTGCTTAAAGCGCGCAAAATACGTTCCGGAACATTTGTCGGCCCGGGGATTTGCAAAAAGTGTCTTCCTCTGAGAATAGCCATGAAATAATCTCCTTTTCTTTAAACCCAAGCAGGGGAATTTTTTAGACCCATGGGCTCCTCTTTAAAGAGGCGTTCATCCATGAGCAATAAATTGGGGGAAATTTTTAAATCAAAATTTACGACCGGACGAATAGCTTGGTCGAGGTTAAGTCCTGGAGCAATTTCCGTAAGCACCAAGCCTTCAGGCGTTAAACGAAATACGGCCCTTTCGGTTATATAAATTACTTCTTGTCCTTTTTCTAAGGCAAATTGGGCATCAAAAGTGTGGTGCTGGAGTTGGCGTACACATTTGATGACCTTCCCTTCCTTTTTTAGGTCCAGCCGACCATATTTAATCTCGGCCTCAATTCCACTGGCCGTAAGGGTGCCACAAAAAATAATGCGCCGGACGCTATGGAGGATATCGATAAATCCCCCAGCGCCAGAGAGGACATGGGGAATTTTCGGCAGGCGGCTGACGTTCACGTTTCCTTGAGCATCAACTTCGGCAAAAGCCATGATGGCGGCGTCAATGCCGCCCCCGGTTAAAAAGTCAAATTGAGCCGTTGATTCTATGATAGCTTCTGGGTTAAGGGCGGCGCCAAATTGGAGCCCAGAAAGAGGAATTCCGCCTATGGCCCCATGTTCGATAGTGAAGAAGATTTTCCCGATTAATCCTTCTTCTGCTGCCACGGAAGAGACTAAAGAGGGAATGCCAAAGCCTAAGTTGACGATATCTCCTTGGCGCAACTCCATAAGAGCCCGCCGCGCGGCCACTTTCTCTATGGTTAGGGGAACGGGTTCGATTTGCCGCAGGGGCTTGCTAATCTCCCCACTCACCGCTGGATCGTAGGCTATGCCGGTGGCCTGTTTCTGATCTTCATCAATAACGATGGCGTCAACCATAATTCCTGGAATTTTGACCAATTGCGGATTTAACTTCCCTGGAGTGGTTATTCTTTTTACTTGGGCGATGACTTTACCTCCGCAATTATGGGCGGCCATGGCCTGCGTTAATACGATAGAGAAGGAGCCTTCATGCTCCATAGTAATGTTACCTAATTCGTCTGCGGTGGTTCCGCGAACGATGGCTACGTTAATAGGGAAAGATTTATAAAAAAGGTATTCTCGGCCGTGGAGGTTGATTAATTCAATCAGATCTTCTTGAGTGAGTTTATTCATTTTGGCTCCCTCAAGGCGAGGATCTACAAATGTTCTAAGTCCCACTTGGGTAATCAGACCAGGCCGACGGGCAGCAATCTCGCGATGTAAGTGCATAAGTACGCCCATGGGGAAATTGTAGGCTTCAACTTTGTTTTTATAGATCATCTCCACTAACTTGGGCGGGGGAGCGGAGGCCGGAGCGGTGACATATGAACCACTGATTACTCTTTTCAGCAATCCTTCATGAGCTAAATGATCGGCTCCGCCGATGCCGTAAACATCGCCCACCGCCACTGGAAAAACGGCGGTAATATGCCGGGGTGTACCTGTTTGTAAATATCGCGCTTCTAAGGCAGAAAGTATTTTCTCCGGAACCAGAGCGCCAATTATGCCGCAAACAGTGACTGTGTCTCCATCTTTTATCAGTTGCACTGCCTCCGCAGCGGACATTAATTTATCAGGCAACTTTAAAACCTCCTGTCCAATAAATGTTTCTTGTTTCTTTAAAAAATTGTCATGCCTAATCTGGGGAAATTGACCATTTGTTTCAGAAACGACCCATAAAACGTGGCCCGATTGGAGGACTGCTTCTTACCCGGCATCAACTTTTTTTAAGAAACGCATAATTACCGCGGCCATCTCCTCCTTTCGGCAGACATTTTTATGAATTTCCGGCAGACTCTGTAACTCCGCCAATTGGCAAGGGATTGGTTGTCCGGATAAAGCCGATAATTCACGGAGCATGGAGAATTCGTCTTTATCCTTTGTCTCTCTCCCTAAGGCTTCTAAGACCGGCACATTAAATTTAAAAGGGCTGGCTGTGGCCGCAAGGAGAGCCGGAGTTCCATTGCCGGTTTCTGCGCGATATTTGCAGAGCACGTGATATCCTACGGCGGTATGCGGGTCAATCAAGTAGCCATGATGGTTAAATACTTCCTGGATAGCTTGCAGGGTTGCTTGGCGATCAGCAAACCCACCGTAAAACCAGGATTGCAAATGGAAAATTTTTTCGTCTGGAAGGCGGTACCAACCTTTTACTTCCAAATCATTAATCCAAGTGCGGACAAATTCTGGGTTTCGGCCACTCAGTTCAAATAAAAGACGCTCTAAATTAGAAGAGATTAAAATGTCCATGGAAGGCGATTCGGTACGATAAAACTCCCGCCGCCGGTCATAGATTCCCCAGCGAATGAAGTCAGTGAGCACTTTATTTCGGTTAGAAGCACATATTAACTTTGAGACGGGCAGGCCGCATTGCTGGGCATAATAGGCCGCTAAGATGTTTCCAAAGTTGCCGGTGGGCACGCAAATGAGAATCGGGTCACCTAAATTAATTAAACCAGCTTCCACCATCTGGTGGTAGCCCGTGAAATAATAAACTATCTGCGGGGCGAGTCTGCCCCAATTGATGGAATTGGCCGAAGAAAGACGAAAATTAATTTTTTGCAGTTCTTTATTGATTTGGGCATCAGCAAAAATTTGCTTTACTCCCTTCTGGGCATCATCAAAATTTCCCCATACGGCACACACGCCCACGTTTTGGCCACGTTGGGTCACCATTTGTAAGCGTTGAATTTCACTTACTCCGGCATGGGGGTAAAAAACAAAGATGCGGATGCCCGGAACGTCAGCAAATCCTTCTAAGGCCGCTTTGCCGGTATCGCCCGAAGTGGCCACTAAAATCACTAATTCATACCTTTCGTCCTCTTCTTTTAGAGCTAAAGAGAGAAGACGAGGCATTAATTGGAGAGCCAAATCTTTAAAAGCTAATGTTGGGCCGTGCCATAGTTCTAAAACCGCTGTCTCTTTATCTAAAACTTTTAGGGGGACAATGGCCTCATGATCAAATTTTCCTCCATAAGCCTCGTGGCAAGCAGAATTAAGCTCAGGTTCTGAGAAATCAGAGAGAAAAGACTTTAAGATTAGAGCTGCTTGCGAAGCATAAGAGCTAGGTTGCCTTTGCCCAGGGAAAGAATTGACAGCAATTCGCGGAAAGGTAACGGGCACATAAAGCCCACCATCTTCGGCCAAACCTTGAATGATTACTTTTTTAGCTGGCTTTTTTGCAGCCCATCCCCGCGTGCTAATATAATTCATAGAAAAAAATTAACATATCTCTTTATTTATGACAACTCAATTAAGAATCTTGCTATAATCCCGCACTGAAAGGTGGATTTATTAAATCAGCAAGGTTATTTTTTAAGGTCATCGCGGGGGAGCGTAGGTCGATGCGACCCACGCCCTTCGGGCTCGCCATGACAAAGCATGAAAAATGTTTAATGCGCTCATTAATATAATAAGGGGGAAGGGAGGAGGGAAGGAAGAAATAATTTATTTGGATTAAGATGCTGGTGGCAATTTAAGGGGATTTTTTATTCCTGGCACTTCTTCTTTAGATAGTCGTGGAGGCGGAGATGAACTTCTTTGGGTAAAGGTTCGCAACAGGCAAATTTATATAGGGTAAGAGTCTTCTTAAAAGTATTCACGAAGATTAAACAAGGGTGGCAATCCTCCATATGCTTTTCCAGATCTTGGCAAAGTTTGGGGTCGAGTTCGCCATCTATATAATCCGAAAGTTTTTCCAATATTTCGCGGCAATTCATCGTTTCCCCCTTTTTAAGGGATTGTCATCCGTCCTTTATTTTTTTCTTTTCGAAATATGCTGAAAGAAGGCCACGCAGGGCTAAGCGAGCTCGGTGTAGTCTTGATTTAACCGCGGGGACAGAAATGCCCATAGCTTCCGCCGTTTGCGCATTTGATAAGCCTTCTAAATCCCTTAAGACGAATACGGCTTTATATTCGGGAGGCAATTTTTCCAAGGCCTCCATCATTTTTTCTCGCGACTCTTTGTTCAAAAGGATTTCATCGGGCAGGTCGGGCCAATCTTGAAGGGGAGGGTGTTGACCTTCTTCATGCTGGGGGAGATATTCTTCCAAAGGAAGTAATTGCGGAGGTTCTATTCCTCTATGGCGTATTTTCATGAGGCACACATTTGTGGCCAAGCGATAAAGCCAAGTAGAAAAACTTGAGCGCCCTTCAAAATTCTTCAAGCCCCGATAAACTTGGAGAAAGGTCTCTTGGAGAGCATCTTCCGCATCCTGCTGATTTCTGAGCATGCGCATGGCCAGACGATAAACTTTGCCTTCGTACCTATTCACTAAATCTTCGAAGGCCCGAAAATCGCCTGCTTGGGCCTTTTCCACTAAAATTTGGTCTGCAATATCCACTTTTTAGATGCCCTTAAAAAATAAAGGTTTCTTTTGGCTAAGACAATGAAAAAAAATTAAGCATCTGCCCACTTCAATCTTCTCCATTTTGACTGCTAATATAACTGAAATTTTATTATCTAACAAGGTATTTTCGATTTGATCGGCTATTATTTTATTCATTTCCCTTTTTGAATCTTCTCCAATTGAGGTGGTAAAATTTGGCGAAAATTGTAATGCCTAAGTCATAAGGGAATGAGCTTTATTTTCTCATCCCAGAAATCATTCAATCGTTCTTCCAAATAGGAGATCGTTTTTCGGTAAAAGCTCGCGGACCTTCATGAAAATCATGGGTGCCGATGAGCGTGTTGAAAAGCATAGCTTCAATTCTTAATCCTTCCGTTAGAGGTTCACCAATGCCCCGGAGAAGGGCCTCTTTATCTGTACGCAGAGCTCCTTGAGGAAATTGGCTTATCATTTCCGCCAGTTCTAAACACCTTGGCAGGGCCAGGCCCTGGGGAACTACTTCATTCACCAAGCCTATAGCCAATGCTTCTTGGGCGTTTATCCTTTTTCCGGTAATGATTAATTCCATGGCTCTGCCTAAACCTATTATTCGCCATAGCCTTTGCGTTCCCCCATCGCCCAGACCTACGTTCCAGCGCCTTTCTAAGCAGCCAAACTCGGCATTTTCAGCGGCAATGCGCAAGTCGGCGGCGAGGGCGATTTCTAATCCACCAGCAAAACAATAGCCATTAATGGCGGCCAATATAGGTTTAAAGATATCTATACCGCGGGTGATTCCTCCAAATCCTGGCCCATCATAAGCTCGGCGTCTATGATAATGAGCATCTTTTTGTTTTAAAAAAGAAGGCCAGGCTTTTAAATCCGCACCGGAACAAAAAGAATCATTTCCAGCGCCAGTGATAATAGCCACCAGAGCTTCGTCGTCATCTTTAAATTTTCTCCAGGCCGAAGCCATTTTTTCATCTGTTTCGGGGTCGAGACAATTTTTTACTTCAGGCCGGTTAATAGTGATAATAACTATCCGTCCCTTTTTTTCATACAGTAAAGTGGACATATTTACCTCCCGCCAAATTAATATTTGAGAACCCAAATAAAAAAATATTATTGGGCATAGCTTCCGATAATTAGGAGATTATTTAAATCTTAGTCAGGCAGTTGGGTAAAATCAAGCTTCCTTTCTCTTAAATAGAGATGAGAAGGTGATTAGAGTCCAGGGTAATGCATCACCGAAGATCGGGGTTATTAGACCTGGGAGATTGTGTCGTAAAGTCATCGCGAGGGAGCATAGCGACCGTGGCGATCTTGTGATGCTTTGAAATAAAAAGATAGCCACGCTCCCCAGCCTCAAGGGCAAGGTCTATCGCCATGGTCAAAAAGGGGTTGTGATACAATCTCAGCGGGGGAGTCGCTAAAACTCGACCAGGGGAGAAAGTCGAAATCGACTCGTACCGAGGTGAGGTGAAAATGAAATGGGCTCATTAAAAAGTCTCCCTTTTCAGGGAAGGGTTTTAGTGCCAGAAATTTTAATCTTGCTTGCTTTTTAAAAATTTTATAAAATTGCTCAGTTACAGTTATTAAGGAGAGCATCAAATGTTTTACTCCTTTTTATAGAGAAGCTGTCATGGCGAGCCCGAAGGGCGTGGGTCGCACCGACCTTCGTCCCCCGCTTCAAGTGCGGGGACATCGCAATGACTCATAATTTCTGGTGTAAAATATAATTTGCTTTCATTAATAATATAAAATTTAATGGGTGATTTAATTATGGTGAAGCAAATAGAAAAAGAAATCAAAGAACTGCAAAAAGAATTAGAGAATTTGCAGAAAGAGAAGTCAGCGTTGCGATTGCAACCCTGTCGGGGGGATAAGGAATTGAGAGACAAAGAAGAAGCCATTGATCAAATTGACAAGAAAATAGAAGTAATTAATATCCAAATAAGAGAATTAGAAAAAAAACGTCGCGAGCTAATGTCGGAAGCGGTAAAGAAGGAAGGTTACGAGTCCCCTTTTGGCTAAGTTAAAATAACGCTCCTGATAATTTTAAGTTTGCATAGAAAAATAGCTCATGCTATATATTAACTTAAAGAAATTAAACAATTTTTAAGGAGAATGGGGCGATGACTAAGTTTCAACTCATTCAGAAGCTGATGGAAAGATCAAATAATCTTGGACAACAAGAAGCGAAGACAATTGTGAATACCATTTTTTCCTCGATGGCGGAAGCTTTGGCCAGAGGAGAAAGAATTGAGATCCGCGGGTTTGGCAATTTTACAGTCCGATCTTATCAGGCTTACCAAGGCCGCAACCCGCGGACAGGAGCTAAAGTTGAAGTCTTGCCCAAAAAACTTCCATTTTTCAAAGTAGGGAAAGAGCTAAAAGAAAGAGTGGACAAGCCTTCGGCGAGTTAGAAATAAGTGGCCTATTTCCCTATTTTCGCTTGCGCCGTTGAATGCGCGTCTTCTTCAAGAGTTTGCGATGTTTATGTTTGGATATTTTTTTTCTTCTTTTCTTAATAACGCTTCCCATAAAAAACTCCTTTATTAAAAATTTTTTCCATTTTTGAACATAAATTTTATTTATGACGCAGCAATTTTTTTCGCCAAACTTCTAACCTTTGAGCAATAGTCTTTTCTAACCCTCTATCTGTTGGTTCATAATAAATTCTGGGGCCAAGCTCCGTCGGGAAATATTCTTGTTCCACAAAGGCATCTTCGTAATCATGAGCGTATTTATATCCTCGACCATATCCTAATTCAGCCATAAGCTTAGTGGGGGCATTGCGGATATGGAGCGGGACAGGCAAAGCCCCTTTTTCTTCCACGTCGGCGCAAGCTTTTCCGTAGGCCCGATAAAGGGCATTACTCTTGGGGGCAGTGGCTAAATAAACCGCTGCTTCAGCCAGGGCTAATTCCCCTTCGGGATGTCCCAAGAAATGAAAGGCTTCCATGGCCTGCAAAGCAATAATCAGAGCCCAGGGATCAGCTAAGCCGATATCTTCAGCAGCAAACCGCACCAGGCGCCGGGCTACATAAAAAGGATCTTCTCCGGCCTGCAGCATGCGCGCCAGCCAATAAAGGGCAGCATCGGGATCGCTTCCCCGCAGGCTCTTATGAAAAGCGGAGATAATATTATAATGCTCCTCGCCGTCACGATCATAGAGCAGAGCTTTCCGCTGTAACGCTTCCGAAATCGTGGGGAGGTTAATAATCCTTTCCCCCTCTACGTTCGGTGGAGTAGTCAAAACAGCCATTTCTAAGGCATTGAGGGCTACCCGAGCATCTCCGTGAGCCATTTCAGCGAGATAATTTAGCGCCTCGGGAGTTAGCCGAGCTTTTAAATTTCCTAAACCTCTTTCTCGGTCATGAAGGGCGCGCTGCAGAATTAAAGATATTTCTTCTGGGGTTAATAATCTTAGCGTAAGCACTCGGCAGCGGGAAAGGAGAGCAGAATTCACTTCAAAAGAAGGATTTTCAGTGGTGGCTCCAAACAAAATTAGATTTCCTCTCTCTACGTGAGGGAGGAAAGCATCTTGCTGGGCTTTGTTGAAACGGTGAATTTCGTCAATAAAAAGAATAGTGCGCCGCCCCTGGCTCTTCATCTCTTCGGCTTCTTTTATTACCTGGCGGATTTCTTTGACGCCCGAAAGAACGGCCGAAAAAGCCACAAAGTGAGAATTAGTAGCTTGGGCAATGATATGGGCTAAGGTGGTCTTGCCGGTTCCGGGCGGGCCCCAGAAGATCAAAGAAGGGAGATGGCCTTTTTCCACGATGGCCCTGAGAAACTTTCCTGGTCCTAAAAGATGCTCCTGGCCCACGAATTCTGCTAAGCTCCGAGGCCGGATTCGGTCGGCTAAGGGAACAAATTTATTTTTTTCTTCTGCGCCGCTTTTAAAAAGATTCATACAGATATTTTTTAATTTTTTTAATTTAAATTAGCATATTCTCTTTTTCTCTTCAATCTATTTGGCACCTCACCGTCCATCAATGTTTTGGAAAATAGCTTAATATGGCGCAGGCCTGCCTCAGGCCTGCCTCTGGATCTCCCCCTTCTCAGTAATGGATTAGAGATTAAAGAGATTTAGAATTCGTGGGGCATTAGATAGCGGATGACCTTTATTTTTAATTATAGACAGGGGGCTTCTTTTATGTTAAAAACGCTTTTAATAGCTAAAGGAAAACTTTATAGACAACTTACCAGCTGCCGAGGAGATTTTATGAACAAACGCGTAGGCATTATTTTAAAACCTAATAAAACCGAAGCTATTGAGTTAGCCAAAGAGCTTACTACTTGGTTCAATCAGAGGCACATCCAAGTCTTTTTAGATGAGCAAGTAGCTGGTCTTATAAATAAATCGTTTGCTTGTTCCCGGGCAGATATGGGACGTTTAGTTGACTTCCTCATAGTTTTAGGGGGAGATGGAACACTTCTTAGTGCTGTGCGCGATGTGGCCGGCAAAGATGTTCCTATCTTAGGGGTCAATTTAGGGGGGTTGGGGTTTTTAACGGAGATAACCTTAGAAGAA
>JBNAWB010000019.1:5946-31038 GCA_049699975.1 Thermodesulfobacteriota bacterium | reverse complement strand
CCCTCCCGCCTGTCTCCTGCTGGTGAGAAAAATTAAAACTGATCGACGGTCAGGCCAAAAAGATATTGACAATATTTGTCGTTAGGCTTATAAAAGCATAACGGTATTTATATACTATGCGTTAATTATGGGGAGTTGGGATTGAAGGGTTATAAAAAATTCTTTTTAAAGGCGCAAATATATTGATCCAAAAAGGAGGCAGGATGGAGATTAAATATAAAATTTGGTTGGAGAATAAAGGAGAAGTTATAGCTGGCAATGGGAAAATTAGCCTTTTAAAAATGATCGATGAATTAGGCTCAATTCAAAAAGCGGCAGAAAAGATGGGGCTTTCCTATCGCCATGCCTGGGGCATGATCAAAAAGATGGAGCGCAGAGCAGGCTTTAAATTGATAAGAACAGCCGTGGGCGGAAAAGAAGGAGGGGGGGCCAATTTAACTGCTCGCGGCCAAGAACTCGTCCAAAAGTATTTAGCCCTGCGCACTAACTTGGATAAATTTATTAAGCAAAAATTTAATGAAGAGTTTAAAAGTAAAGCCCCAAAGGCTATAAGCCAGCTTAGTAGAATTTGATCACGGCCAGAGGATTGCATAACCTGCTTCCTTGTATTAGCTGAGGATTAAGCACGCTCCTCCGTAGCAAGTGCGGGATCGCTCGTGACGAAAAAGGGGTGGGAACATAATCTCGCGGGGTAGCGAGGGAGGAAAACAAATTGGAGAAGAATCAGAAAGGTTCAAGGTGAACTTATTATGCGCCTTTGGGGTAACGAATTTAATCGTCAAGAATTTGCAGGAGCTTTCGGGGATTTAGGAACTTTTATTCCTTTTGTCGTGGCCTATATAAGTTTGCATAACATAGATCCGTTAGGAATTTTAGTAGCCTTCGGGGTCTTTAAAATAGTAGTCGGCTTTTATTTCAAAACGCCTATTCCCGTGCAACCCATGAAAGCTATCGGCGGAATGGCCATTGCCCATCCAGAAAGTATTACCCAAGGAATGATTTTAGGTTCCGGGCTTTTTACGGCTTTTTTTTGGCTAGCCATGGGTTTTTCAGGAGCAATTTCTTGGCTGCACAAAATAACTGGAAAACCAATAAGTCGGGGCATTATGTTGGGATTGGGTTTTTCTTTCATCTGGGAAGGTTTAAAAATGATGGGCGATCAACCAGTAGTAGCCGGAGGTGCGCTCATCCTAACTTTTATATTGTTGAATCATGAAAGAATTCCGGCCATGGTCCTGCTTCTTTTTTTGGGTTTTATATTTACTTTATATAATAACCCGCAGTTGCTCGATGACTTTTCCAAGATTTCCATTCATTTCCGCTGGCCGCAAATTTATTTGGGGAAAATTACTTGGTCTGATTTGATAGCTGGAACTCTAATCTTGGGATTGCCCCAAGCGCCGCTCACTTTAGGTAACGCCATTATTGGCACGGTCGAAGAGAATAATGAATTATTTCCTGACCGACCCGTGACTGTTAAGACAATTGCCCTTGACCATGGCTTTATGAATCTTTTTAGTGCGGCTGTGGGGGGGATTCCTCTATGCCACGGAGCCGGGGGTATGGCTGGCCATGTGCGTTTTGGAGCACGAACAGGTGGGGCATTAATAATTATGGGTTTTATAGTTTTGCTGATGGGTTTATTTTTTAGCGACTCCGTGATCATATTTTTAAAATGGTTCCCGGCCTCTATATTAGGAGTAATCCTTTTTTTTGCCGGTTTGGAATTAGCTTCGATTACCCGGGATGTCGGTTCTCAAAAAGAAGACATTTATATTATGCTTACTACCGCTGGTTTAGCTATGTGGAATATGGGGGTGGCTTATTTAGCTGGATTGCTCTTATATTACGGCATGAAAAAAGGGATCTTAAAGTTTTAGCTTGGGCAATAGACGAGGAAAACATCTATGGCTCGCGGATCAAGCATATCTCCAGAGCGAATTTGGCCAAGGGAGGAATGAAGTTTGTTTTGCAAGAATTCTAACCACCAAAAGAGTACTTCTTTTTTCCGCCCTTCTAATTTCAGAAGAGAGAGAGCCATATTTTTTTTAATCAGTTCTTCCCCCAAAGTTTGGGCAGTTAAAAGACCATTTTGGTTTAGTTTCTCATAAATTTTGTTCAATTCCAGAATAGTTAAGGGCGCTAATTTAGAGGATCCGTGCAGAAATCCTTGGGCTAAAAATGTCAAACAAATAGTGCTCAAGGGCGGGTCGGTGAAAAAGCAAGGCTCTTTTTCTATATTGCTTAGTTCATCTACCGAGATACCAAAAAGTTCCAAGATAATTTCTCCTAAGCAGGAAATTTTATCTAAGCGATCGGCAGTTAGTGAGATCTCCGTCAGCGCAGCAAAAGGAGTAAAATTTCCAGTATTTTCATTAAAGAAAAGAGGCCTTTTCCGCAGCAGCCCTTTGATCGTTTCTTTTAAGGGTGAGTCGAGGATGTCTGCACGGCGGGGGATATTGGCTAACCATCCTTTTTGCATAAGCTCTTGAGCTTTCCTTTTGAGGTCCAGAGTTAAACTGAATCCAGCTTGAAAAATTCTGGTAAGGGGGATTTTTTCTAAAAGTTGGCGGGCTTCGGCAGGGTTCTCTTGGCTCAAATACTTCAAGCCGAGGTCCAGGGTTTGTAAAGCTTTGCGGGCCGATTGATAGAGGGCTTCTACATCTCCTAAATGGGATCCATCGGCGATAAGGACACGGTTTATGAGGCCGGTCAGCTCCCACTTTATGCGCTCTTTGGTTTCTTCTGGTAGATCGTTTTGGAGGGTAAGGCCCAAAAAGGTTCCTTTGCTGGCGACCTCTAAATACATAGGCGGGTGAAAAGATTCTTCGAGCTTAGGCAGGACGAAAAAGCGACTTCTTTTAATTTTTTCTGGAGGAAAGTAACTATAAATTTCCAAGGCCTCATCAAAATTAGGGAAACCTTGGTCAGCCAAGCGCCCGTTTCGCCAGCGCAGAGCTAATTCCTCATCTTCGGCAGGAATGCCCCAGAAAATTTGTTCCATGAGGGCTTGGTAAACATCAGGCAAGGAAGCGTATAGAAAATGAAAAAGGCGCATGAGCAAAGGAGCATTCTTTTCTTCGAGAAATTCTAAGTAATAAATTTGATCTAAAGAAAAAAGGGGAGCCCCCTTTTTTTCTTCAGGCGCTTCTTCGGGATAGGGACTTTGATGCACGCGCAGTACCTTGCGGAAGGCAGATCCTAAAAATTCTATATCGGCAGTACGGAAAAATTGGCGCAGCTTATTTGTCCCACATTGTTCTAAGATTTCCAGCCAGAAAAGAAATCGGTCAGGCAAGATTTGATCTTTATCCCAGAGATCGAGGTCGAGAAGATAAGTTAATTGCTCGGGAGTAGTAAGGGAGATTAAATCAAGCGCATCTTGCTCGCCCACCTCTTTAATCGTTAGGAAAATTTCAATTTCGGGAATTTTAGCAACCAAGGCAGCTGGGTGCGGAGAATCCAAAATTTTTTCTATTCTGTTTTTCCCAGGAAGGGCTAAAATACTATTTATTTCCTCTTTAGTAATGATTGAAGAATCTTTTCTCGGTTTTAATTCTTCCATTTTTGGCCACCCCTTCTTTAGGCAAATAGCTAAAGAATGAAGACAAAGATAAAAATTTCTGGTTTTAAATTAATCATCACCAATGAGTGTTTCAATGCGCGAGGAGATGGACATATTATTTATCAGGAAATAAACAATGGTTAGTTAGGGGTAACAATTGCCTCAAGAATTGCTAAAAAAACCAATAAGTTGACAAAAATTTGAGGAATTCTTATTTTAAAATATGATTGAGCAAGGAAAGAGGGCGATATATTTGAAAAAAAGAGAGAGGAGGAAAGGAGCGCAAAAAGTTAGCATGGAAAAGAAGGTCTTACAACCCCATCAATTATTCCAACGCCACCCGAGTAACCCTATTCTAAATGCTAAAGCCTGGCCTTACCCCGCTAATTCGGTCTTTAATGCGGGGGCGACGCTGGTCGGTGATGAAACTCTCCTTTTAGTTCGCGTAGAAGACTGTCGCGGAATATCGCACTTAACTGTAGCCCGAAGTGAGGACGGGATTACCAACTGGCAAATTGATCGTCATCCCACTCTCTTGCCAAATCCTCAAGAATACCCAGAGGAAATCTGGGGCATTGAAGATCCGCGAATTATTTGGCTGGAAGAAAGAGAAGAATGGGCCATTACGTATGTAGCCTATTCCCGAGGCGGGCCCTTAGTTTCTTTAGCCTTAACCAAAGACTTTAAAAATTTCCAGCGTATGGGCCCCGTAATGCCGCCAGAAGACAAAGATGCCGCTCTTTTTCCGCGCCGCTTCGGCGGACGTTGGGCTATGATTCATCGGCCGAGCACTGCTTTTTTCCAGGGGAGAGTGCATATATGGATCTCTTTTTCCCCAGATCTAAAGCACTGGGGAGATCACCAAATCTTAATTGAATCCCGAGAAGGCGGCTGGTGGGACGCCAACAAAATTGGGTTAAGCCCTCCTCCCTTAGAAACAGAAAAAGGTTGGTTAATCTTATATCATGGAGTTAAACAGACAGCAGCCGGGTGCATTTATAGGCTTGGCTTGGCCCTTCTTGATCTGGAGGACCCCCGGCGGGTGCTTAGGCGGAGTGATACCTGGGTTTTTGGACCTGAAGCTCCTTATGAAAGGATTGGAGATGTGGGGGATGTGGTATTCCCCTGTGGCTGGATATTGGACAAGAAGACAGGAGAAGTAAGGCTCTATTATGGAGCAGCGGATACTTGCATTGGCTTGGCTACGGCAGATTTGCAAGAGCTCCTCGATTTTGTAATGAGTTGTCCTGAACCGCCCCAATGCTCATTCTAAGGGAGAGAAATAGTGAAGGATAATTTGCCGAAAGATAATTTTAGGAACCATCAAAGTCCCTCCTTAGATCAGGGATTTACCCTGGGCCTTAACTATTGGCCCAGGGAATCGGCCATGTATTGGTGGAAAAAATTTGACCATACCCTGGTCAAAAGGGATTTTTCCCTGTTGGCTGAATATAACTTTAAGCTGATCAGAATTTTTTTGCTTTGGGAAGATTTCCAACCAGAAATGAAGAGCATTCCGGCCAAAACTCTTTCGTCCTTAGTAAAAGTGGCCGACATCGCCTATGATCTAAAAATGAGAATTTTGCCCACATTTTTTTGTGGCCATATGAGTGGCCTAAACTGGGTTCCTTACTGGATGGTAGCTTCTGGAAAAGAAGAAGGGAAATATCCTTTATATTCTATGGGCTCAGTGAGAAAAGGAAAAATTAGGAATATGTATGTAGATAGGGAAGTTCAAAAGGCCCAAAAGCTGCTTATCCATGAAACAATAAATGCCTTGCAGGGACATAAAGGGATCTGGGGATGGGACTTGGGCAATGAGCCATCCAATCTTGTTTTACCACCGACCAAAGATGCGGCTAAAGGATGGTTAGAAGAAATGGTTACCGAACTGAAACGCTATGATGAAACTTTACCTATTACTTTAGGTTTGCACCAAGAAGATCTTGAAAATAATAATCTTTTAACTCCCAAAGAAGCAGCCAGTTATTGTGAAGTTCTCTCCATGCATGCTTATCCAGGATACGCTGACTGGAGCGATGGTCTGGTAGATGAAAAATTTACCTTATTCCTTTTGAAACTTACCCAGTGGTTAGGCGGCAAAGAAGTTATTCTCGAAGAATTTGGCCTTCCTATGGATCCGTATCCTCTAAAATTAAGTACTGCAGAAAAGGATAAACTTGGCTCAATAAAGCTGATACCCCCACATGAAGCGGAAATTTATTTTGAGAAAATCTTAAAGCTTTTACCCAAATGGGGAATAAAAGCCGCCTTAGCCTGGTGTTTTGCTGATTATGATCCCAGCTTATGGGAAAAACCGCCCTTAGATGAACGGGTGCATGAAAGATTCTTTGGGTTATTCCGCTGGGATGGTCAACCCAAGGGCGTGGCTAAGATATTTCAACAAATGGCTTTTGAGGAAGGCCCCGGGCAAGTCAATAATGATTGGCTTGATATTAAACCAGAAGAGTTCTACGAGCAACCTCGAGAACATATAAAAAGGTTATACAAAAGATTTAAAAAATACATAGAAAACTATTGAAATTTATAATTTTTATGGAGGGAGGAAGATAGTTTGTTAATTATCTATATAGATTCAAGGCAAAAGGATCATATTGAGCCTTAAAACAATTTTCTATATCTGAAGGGCTGGCTAAATAAAATTCCACCATTCTTCTGGGGAAAACACTCCTTCTAATCTCCTCCATAATGAATAAATTCGGCTCGGCCAGAGCAATTTTAATTTTATCATTCTTATCTTCTAAAACTAATATCCGATGCTTTTGGGCGTATTTTTCCCCAATGGCCATTTGCAGAAGAGGGGAGATAGTAAATCCTTTTAAATTTACAATGGGCATATTAAAGTGTTTGGAAAGAGCCTTTAAATACTCGTGGTAATTCGTAAACCCCATTTCCACCAAAAGAATACCCAATGGCTTGGACACCCCTGCTTGCTTTAATTTTCTCTGCTTCTCCAGAGCAATGGATAATTGCTCGTGGTTGATTACTCCGGAATCGATCAGAATTTCTCCCAAGGGTTTTCTTTTCCGGGCATAATCTAAAGCTTTATTTATTTCGTCTTGGGGAACACCCATCTCTTGCAAAATTTGCCCCAGATATTTTCCAGGTTCCTTTTTCTGCAATTGCAGGGCTAATGCTAATTGGGCTTTATTGATTAGATTTTTCTCTAATAAAATCTGTCCCAATGTTTTTTCTTCGCGATTCATTTTGGCCAACATATTAAGGAAATTCCTTG
The DNA here is from genome assembly GCA_049699975.1 of Thermodesulfobacteriota bacterium. GTDB lineage: Bacteria > Desulfobacterota > SM23-61 > SM23-61 > SM23-61 > CAZAGD01. The sequence goes on along the minus strand of JBNAWB010000019.1, from coordinate 24,217 downwards.
GTTTTTATAATTTTTTTGCAATAAATATGCCGAATACGAAAATTTTTTGAAATACTTAACAAATTGATTTTATTAATAATTTTTTGGACAATAGTACTACTCACCAGGTAGGCGGCCAAAAATTAGGCAAAATTTATTATGATGTAGTCAAAAATTTGAATGCATTTCCTTCCCCCTCTATCCTCTGGGCATAAGCGGGTGCTCCACTCGCCTCGACGACTTCATAAGGTATAATTTTGAGCCCTTTCCCTAGTTCTTCTTTCGCATTAGAAAATTCTATGAATTCTACAGGGAATTTTTGTTTAGTTTGGGCCAAACCGGGGAAAAAATTTTCCATAGCTGCCGTGGTCCTATCCTTCAGCGCGGTAGGGGCGGCCAAGAACAGAAGCCGAGTACGGTGGGTGAATTGGGCATCTCCCGCGCCCAAAAATTTGATTTTGCGCATCTTGATCCCCATTAAAAAAAGCCCCATTTCCACGTTTCCGGGAAAAAGGGGCTTTTCCGTTTAGTTGGCAATGGCCGATGGAGTGATTTTGGTCTTTATCCTCGCCGGTAAACGGCCTTCTCCACTTTTACAAAATTTTTTAATCGGCCTATTCCTTCAATTTCGCATTCAAGCACGTCACCGTCTTTCAGATACCGGTGGGTGCTAAAGGAGGTCCCCGTGGGGGTGCCAGTAGAAATAATATCTCCTGGCTCTAAAGTAACAAAACGAGAAATGCGAGAAATGATATAGGGGATCTTAAAAATCATTTCTTCCCCCTGACTATCCTGGCGCAGCTCTCCGTTCACCCAAAGGCGGAGTCGTAAATTATGAGGATCTTTAATTTCATCTTTAGTAACGAGGTAAGGACCCAAAGGAGCGAAGGTGTCCTGAGCTTTCATGAAGAACCAATTCACTCTCCGGTTCGGATCATTCTTGCCCACATATTCCCGATCGGAAATGTCATTCAAGATCGTATAGCCAGCCACATGGTCCATAGCCTTTTCTTCTGGGATATACCTTCCTTTTTTGCCAATGACTACTGCTAATTCTATCTCATGATCCAATTCCCGACATGTGGGCGGAATAACAATGGCTTGGCCTTGGCCGATGAGAGCTGTAGAAGGTTTCATAAAAACAAGTAAATCAACAGGCAAAGGGCCATCGCCGATTACTTCCTTTACATGGCTCACATAATTCCTGGCCAAGCACATAATCTTGGGCGGGTTTAAAATCGGGGGTAATAATTTTACTTGCGAGATATCTTTTACCCATTTGGGCAAACGGGCGGGTAAATTCTCCTTTATTCTCTTTTTGCCCCAAGTAAGCACCTGCTTAGCCAAAGCTAAAGCTTGATTACCTTGGGCCAGAAAATTGCGCATATCGGAAAGGCCCTGTTTTATTTCTGGCGCGGGCTTTTTTTCTCCAATAATTTTGGCCCCGGTGGGTAAATCGATAATCTTCTCTTGCCAAACAACTCCCAAGGAAATTTCACCGTCAATCTGGTAGGTTGCTAATTTCAATATTTATCTCCTTTCAAATATTTTTCCAAAAAGGCTTATGAGCTTCTTGCACTTTTTTAATAATTGGATCTATTAACCGATGATCGATGTTCTGCCGCATTTGTTCATCCCGACCTTCGGCAAGCATTTCGCCGCGCATGGTTTTTAATACGGCTTTGGTTGCGTCACGAAGCCCTTGCAAATGATATCCCCCTTCCAAAACAAAAATAACCCGTCCGTGGCATGTATCTTGAGCAAAATCAAGGATGATCCGGCAAAGATTGGCAAATCCCGCCGGAGTAACCTGCATCCCCCCTAGAGGATCTTGATAATAAATATCAAAACCGGCGGAGACAAAAACTATATCGGGCTTGTATTCTCGGGCAATGGGTTCTAAAATTTCTTCAAAAATAAGAAAATACTCACCATCTCCCGGCCCGACAGGAAGGGGCACATTTACTGTAAATCCCTTTCCTTCACCGCTGCCCACTTCACTTATATGTCCAGTTCCCGGGTAATAGGGATACTGATGAGTTGAAAAATAAAGGACATCTCGCCGTTCATAAAAAGAATGCTGCGTTCCATTTCCGTGGTGCAGATCCCAGTCAATGATCAAAATTCTTTCCAGTTTATGAATTTTAATACAATAGTTGGCAGCAATGGCGACATTGTTAAAAAGGCAAAAGCCCATCGCTCGATTAGCTTCGGCATGATGGCCAGGAGGACGGATAAAGGCAAAAGCATTTTGGACTTCGCCAGCCAGCACTTTATCTACAGCCACCAATACCCCCCCGGCCGCCAGCTTGGCAATTTCAAATGATTGAGCACAGGCGTAGGTATCGGGATCCAACATAGTCATTCGATGACCAGCGGTGGCAGCTACAGTTTGGATATGGCGCGAGGTATGCACCCAGGCCAATTCTTCCATAGTGGCCGAGCGGGGAGGGAAGACTAAAAATTTTTCTTGCATGTCTTCATCTTGAAGCATCTTATAAATAATGCGTAATCTTTCCGGCGACTCGGGGTGGTAACCATTAGCCACATGTTCCAGATAACGATCATCCCGCACAATTCCCGTGTAGGTCACTTAGCACTCCTTTCTTTTTAGCTAACTAATTTCTGCCCTGTGAGACGTGCATAAGCTTCTAAGTATTTCTCTGAAGTTTTCTTAATTACTTCTGCGGGTAAGTAGGGAGCAGGGGGCTTCTTATTCCAGTTGAGGGAAAGAAGGTAATCGCGGACAAATTGCTTGTCAAAGCTTTTTTGCGGTTTACCCGGAGCATATTCTTCTTTAGGCCAGAAGCGCGAGGAATCAGGAGTCAAAGCTTCATCAATAAGCAGCAGTTCCCCTTTTTCATCTAAGCCAAATTCAAATTTTGTATCCGCAATTATTATTCCCTTCTGCTCGGCTAAAGAAGCAGCTTTTTGGTAAAGCTGGAGGCTGGTTTGGCGAACTCTCTCTGCTAATTCGGCGCCTAAAATTTCTATTACCTTTGCGAAATCAATATTCTCATCGTGGCTACCTATTTCAGCTTTAGTGGCCGGAGTAAAAATAGGCTGTTCTAATTTTGATGATTCTTTAAGACCAGGGGGCAAAGGAATTCCGCAAACCGCCCCATTTTCTTGGTACTCATTCCAGGCCGATCCAGAAAGGTATCCTCTGACTACGCATTCAACCGGCAAAGGTTTAGCTTTTTTAACGATCATGGCCCTACCGGCCATGATGCTTATTAATGCTGCCGGGACACCATAAGTTTCCTGTAAATTAATAGTGACCATATGGTGGGGGATTATATCCGCCAAAGTGTTAAACCAATAAGCAGATAATTGATTGAGCACTATACCTTTGTAAGGAATACCGTTAGGAAGAACTACATCAAAGGCCGAGATGCGGTCGGTGGCCACAATCAAAAGATTTTCCCCCAAATCATAGATATCCCGCACTTTTCCCCTGTGGATTAAAGGGATCTCTTGGAAATCTGTATAAGTCAAAATATTTTCGGGCATAATTGTTTTCTCCTTTTTATTTTGTTTTTAAGGCAAATTTCTATTTGTGTCAAGGAACTTTTAACCTGACCGTCGATCACTTTTGAAATTCGTACCTACTTCAGGCGGGAGGGGGAGAGGCTCATTAAAATGAGGCACTGGTTCTTTCATTGGTCCGGGCGGGGAATAAAAATCTCTATTTAAAAATACTGAGCATTATTCAGGTTTTTGTTTTCCAGACAAGTTTATCCCCGCCGTTCATGGCGGAGAAAAGGTGGGTAAGAAGGAAATAAGCAATTCCCGGCCGATTTTAATTTCGCCTCTCCCCCTCCCGCCTGTCTCCTGCTGGTGAGAAAAATTAAAACTGATCGACGGTCAGACTTTTAACCTGCCCGGCGAACACTTTTTAAATTTCAGTCTAATTTAGGCAGGAGGGAGCGGCCCCGTCTTTTATCTTAGGGGGTAATGCCTTACTGTAAAAGGGGAACTTCCATGATTAGCCCATTAGATTTATTCCTCACCTTGGTATTAGTAGATTCTGACTTTCTCTTTTGGTCGAATTTTGGCGACTCTTCCCCTAGAGACTGTGTCGTAAAGACCTAAAATTGTAAGGCAAGGGTTCATCCCTGGCTTCATCTTCGGCAAGCCTTAAAGGCTTGCCCTACGTTTTATCCTTAATCAACAATAATCAACAATCAACCTGGCACAGCCATCCAGGGCATATAATTTTTTAAAAATCTTTTATAGCCCTTTCTCTGGGCACTCGGCGAGCTCTGGGAGAGTTGCTCTTTCTCTTAACAAAATTTAAAGAGCTTACAAGTATTTAATCCAGGGCAGAGTGAGGGGTCCATTAAAAATTCAATGGTAATCCCAACCTTTAGTGATGAATTACCTTATGGGGCAGTAAAATTTGACATTTAAGATGAGATTTAATAAAATTTCTTTTCTTAAAATTAGAGGGCAGGCGAAAAATGGAAAGAGAATTATGGCACACCTTTGAAATCTTTGAAGTATTACAAAAGCTAAACACCGATCAAAGAAAAGGCTTAACTGCTGAAGAAGTAAGAAAACGCTTGGAGATTTATGGGTTTAATGAATTTAAAAAAGAAGAAAGAGTTTCTCCCCTAACCATTTTTTTCAACCAATTTAAAAATGTTTTAATTGTTATCCTTTTGATAGCCACTTTGCTTTCGGCCTTAGTTGGCGAAATATTCGATGCCGGGCTTATCTTAGTTATTGTCATCTTCTGTGCTCTTTTGGGATTCATTCAAGAATATCGGGCCGAGAGAGCACTGGAAGCTTTAAAAAAAATGTTGTCCCCCACCATCACAGCTATCAGAGATGAAAAAGAACAAGAAGTCCTTTCTAAAGAGTTAGTTCCGGGTGATATTTTAATCTTAGAAGCGGGCGACAAGGTTCCTGCTGATGCCCGCTTAATCGAGGTCCATTCTTTAAGATGTGATGAGGCTCCCCTCACCGGAGAATCGGTACCCATAGGCAAGCACATCCAGCCTTTAAGCCCAGATACCCGAGTAAGCGACCAGAGAAATATGGTTTTCACCGGAACAACAGTTACTTACGGCAGAGGTAAAGCAGTGGTGACCACTACAGGAATGCAAACCGAGTTCGGGAAAATTGCTGAACAAGTTATGGCAGTGGAGACCGAAAAGACGCCCTTAGAAAAGAGGACCGAAGAAATTGGCAAATGGCTGGGGATCATTGCCCTGGGCATATGCGGCGGAGTAGCTGGCCTAAGTATTATCAGAGAATATTTTGTAGGCACCATTAATTTGGAATTTGTGATTACCATGGTCATGTTCGCGGTAGCCTTAGCAGTGGCCGCGGTTCCCGAAGCTTTGGCCGCTATCGTTACCGGTTCATTGGCCATAGGCATGCACCAAATGGCCAAAAAAAATGCTTTGATCAGGAAGATGCCGGCTGTAGAGACTTTAGGATGTACCACCGTCATCTGCTCCGATAAAACCGGAACTCTAACTAAGGGCGAGATGACGGTGCGCCAAATTTTTGTCGATGACTCCTTTATTGAAGTTACGGGAGCCGGATATAGGCCAGTAGGCGAATTTAAAGCGCGTAATTCGTTTGATCCCCAGACGAATAAGACATTAAGATTCCTACTGCAAGCTGGGTTGTTAGCCAGTGACGCCATCTTGGAGGAAAAAGAAGGAAAATGGTCCATTAAAGGTGACCCTACGGAAGGAGCCTTGGTCGTCGCGGCCGCTAAAGCGGGAATTAATCAGGCTGAATTGAGGCTGGAGGCACCCAGATTGGAGGAGATTCCCTTTAGTTCGGAAAGGAAAAGAATGACTACCATTCACCGCTGGCCTGATGGAAAAAAATTAGCTTTTATGAAGGGGGCCCCTGAAATTGTGCTGGAGAAATGTGCTTATATCCAAGACCATCAAGGCCTTTCTCCTTTAACAATGGAAAAAAAAGAAGAGATTTTGCGCGTGAATGAGCAAATGGCTCAAGGAGCATTGCGTGTTTTAGGGATCTCCTACCGAGAAATTTCGGAGGATTTAGTTTGTGTAGAAGATGCTGTTGAACATGATTTAATTTTTCTGGGGTTAGTGGGCATGATGGATCCACCGCGAGAAGAAGCGATCGAGGCAGTCAAGATTTGCCGGCAAGTTCAGATTAAGCCCATTATGATTACGGGAGACCACAAATTGACCGCCGTGGCTATTGCCCAGGAAGTGGGCATTTACCAAGATGGAGATCGCGTGCTGACTGGAGATGAATTAGAGAAAATGTCTGCCGAAGAGTTTAGCCAGATTGTTGATCAGGTCACTGTTTATGCGCGGGTCTCGCCGATGGATAAATTGAAAATCGTTCGGGCCTGGAAAAGTAAAGGGGAAGTAGTCGCTATGACTGGCGACGGCGTAAACGATGCTCCGGCTCTTAAACATGCCGATATTGGGGTGGCCATGGGTATTACGGGAAGCGAGGTAACCAAAGAAGCAGCAGATATGGTTTTGAATGATGATAACTTCGCTACCATCGTTAGCGCCATTGAGCGGGGAAGATGGATTTATGATAATATTAAAAAATACCTGACTTTCCTTTTGCGTTGCAATATAACCGAAGTAGTAGTTATTGGCGGAGTGGTTTTGATGATGGGACCCGAGTACCTTCCCTTGGTTCCAGCCGCCATTTTGTTCATCAACTTAGTTACAGATGGTCTTCCAGCCTTGGCTCTGGGCATTTCTCCTCCTGATCCTGATATCATGCAGAGGCCGCCTCGCGATCCCCAAGAAAGTGTTTTTTCTGGGGAGGTAAAAGCATTTATTCTTTTGGCCTTGGTAATTGAAATCCCCTTCTTTTTCTTTATTTTCTTCCATGAGCTTGGGGATATAAAACATGCGCGCACCGAGATCTTCTTCTTGTTTATTTTCATTGAATTAATCATCGCCTTAAACTTCCGTTCGATGCGCTACAGCGTCTTTAAAGTTCCGCCGCATAAATGGTTGATCTTAGCTGTTTTATCGCAAGTAGTACTTACCGTTATCTTGATCGAAATTCCTTCCGTGCGGGAAGCTTTCGGCATAATTCATCCCACCGCTACCGACTTGGAAATTATATTTGTATTTGGTGTGCTCGTATTTATTTCCATGGAAATTATTAAAGCTATTTTAAGAAGAAGGTTAAAAGTAGGCAGGCAAATAGCTGTTTGATTTTAAAATTATTGGATAGAGAAGGCTAAATACAATTTGGAGCAGGAGGTAGAGATGGCCAAAAGACACCCGCTGAAAATTACGGTCATTAAAAAGTTGAGTTCCCGCGAAGTTTATGGACAGAATTTGCCCGAAGTCTCGGAAGAAATGGCTCCCTATTGTGATCGCTTGGAAGTGGGCCAGGTATTTAGGGTGGATGAGTCCGGGGCCATGCCGGCAGGTTTTTGCACCTGGGCCTGGCATGACATTTACCCGGCCGTAACCGGCCTCAGATTTGGAGGAAATTATCCCTGGATGAAAAAGGAGGGGATGATTTACTCTTGTTGCAGCGATGGCGCCCGCCCCGTATTCTTTAAGATTGAACGGGTGGAAGATTAGGCAAAAGGGCGCCAACCGGGCAGACGCGCTCACAGGCTAAACACCCTGTACAGGCAGTTTGGGCCAAGGGTAAATCCAAAAAAGTAGAGATCCGCGTAGCAAAGCCCCGCTGGGCAAAGTAGAGGACGCCCTGCCCCTGTTCGCGACAAGCCCAAACGCAACGACCACAGAGGACACATTTATTGGGATTGAAGATCAAGGCCGGATGACTTTGATCAACAGGGAAATTATGAGGCAAGCGCCGAAGCTTTTCGGGGCGCAGTTTCATCTTTAAATGATGAACTATTCTCTGCAATTCGCAATCCCGGTTTTTTCTGCAGCGCGGGCAATCAATCTGGTGCGAGGCTAAAATTAAATTCATAGCTTGCCGTTGAAGGCGTAAAACTGGGGGAGTATTCGTGCTTACGATCATGCCCGCATAGACTTCTTGGGTGCAGGAAGGACAAGGATTTTTTTTTCCCTCAATTTCTACAAAACAGAGGCGGCAGGAAGCGGCGGGAGGATTTTTATCTTTCAAAGCGCACAGGTTAGGAATATAAATACCATGGCGCAAGGCTACCCAGAGTAACTTTTCTCCTGGTTGAGCGGTGACTTTCTTTCCGTCAATAGTTAGCGAGATAATTTCAGCCAATTTGGGGCACCTCACTTAGGGGAGAAATTTTCACCACTGCTTTATACTGGGGTGGACAAGCTTCTAAACAAGAGCCACACTTAACGCATTTTTCTTGATCAATTACCTTCTTCATTCCCCGCCCGGTTTTTATAGCTTCCACAGGACAACTGCCGACGCAAGCATCACAAGAGCGTTCACATCTTTCCGGCAGAATATAAAAGGCCGTTAGGGCCCGACACATACGCGCTGGGCATTTTTTTTCCAAAATGTGAGCTCTATACTCATCATAAAAATAACGGATGGTCGTTAAAATTGGATTGGGAGCGGTGCGGCCTAAATTACAAAGAGCCCCGTGCTGAATATCTTCAGCCAGCTCTTGCAACAGAAGAAGATCCTCCATTGTTCCCTGACCTTGAGTAATTTCTTCCAGAATTTGTAACATCTGCCTGGTGCCTAAACGACAGAAGGTGCATTTGCCGCAAGATTCTTTCTGCGTAAATTCTAAAAAATAGCGGGCCACTTCCACTAAACAATCATCCTCATCCATGACCACTAAGCCCCCCGAACCCATCATAGCTCCGGCCTCTTGCAGAGACTCATAATCTACAGGTAGGTGCAGTTTTTCGGTGGGCAAACATCCTCCGGATGGGCCGCCAATTTGCACAGCTTTGAACTTTTTCCCCTTAGGAATACCACCACTAAGGTCAAAGATTAATTGGTGTAAAGTCATACCCATAGGGACTTCCACTAAGCCAGCGTTATTTATCTTGCCTACCAAAGAAAAGACCATAGTCCCTTTACTTTTTTCTGTGCCTAAAGAAGAAAAAGAAGCCCTACCGTTGCTCATTATATGGGGAATAAAAGATAAGGTCTTGACGTTATTAATGAGCGTTGGTTGAGCAAACAGGCCTTTTTCAGTGGGGTAGGGCGGGCGAGGGTAAGGCATACCCCGCTGCCCTTCCAAAGACTTAATCAAAGCAGTCTCTTCCCCGCAGACAAAGGCGCCCGAGCCTTGGAAGACTTTCACCTGCATACTAAACGGACTACTTAAAATTTCTTTTCCCAGGAGGCCCAAGTCATAAGCCTGGTGGATGGCCTTTTGCACGCGCTCAATGGCCAATGGATATTCGGCTCTTACGTAAATTATCCCTTCCTTAGCTCCCACGGCATAGCCGGCGATAAGCAAGCCTTCCAGAAGCTGGTGGGGATCGCTTTCTAAGAGGCTACGGTCCATGTAAGCCCCGGGATCACCTTCATCAGCGTTGACAATTACATACTTGGGATAATTCTTAGCTCGAGCGCATAGTTCCCACTTGATCCCCGTGGGGAATCCTGCTCCGCCCCGACCGCGCAGGTGCGACTCTTTGACTATTTGGATAATCTCTAACGGTTCTTTTTGTAAGGCCTGATAGAGGCCGGCATAACCGCCATAAGCAAGATAGTGATAAATATCTTCTGGATCAATAAGCCCACAGCGTCTAAGCAGAATTCTCTTTTCTAAGCCAAAACGGGGGAATTCCGTGACTGGCGGAAAAAGGTCATTTTCTGCTAAGGCCCCTAAAAGAAATTCTGCGGGGGGCGAACCTTCGAGGAAAAAGGAACGGACCAAAAGCGCGGCGACCACTTGATTCACGCGCGCATAAGCTAAAGCCGGAAATGGAGGATGAGAAATTATAACCAAAGGCTCAGCATAACAATGCCCTAAACAACCTACGGAAATTAAGTTAGCCTTTATTCCTGATTTTTCAATTTCAGTAGCGAAAGTTTTCCAGACTTCTAAAGCTCCTGCGGCCCGGCCGCAGGTGGCTAAACCGACAAAAATAGCTGGTTCATTCTTTAAAGAAGTTAATTTCTCTTGCGCCTGGGCTTGCAATTTATAAAAATGATTTTTGATCTTTTCTTTATCCGGCATTTTCTTTTTTCCCATCTTTGGCTAACTGAAAAGAAAGCAAAATTCCATCAACTTTCGTAGGAGCCATATGGCCATGAACCTTTTCGCCTACTACGGTCACTGGTGCCAGGGCGCAACAACCTACGCAAGCTACTCGTTCAAGACTAAATTCTCGATCGGGAGTAGTCTCATTTACTTTTATCTGCAGACGCCTTTCCCAAGATTCCAAGATAATACTGGCCCCCTTGATATGACAGGCTGTGCCCATACAAACTTTAATGGGATGTTTTCCCGGGGGATGGAAGCGAAATTGGCCGTAAAAACTGGCTACCCCATAAACTTCGCTGGCCGGGATTTTTAAATAAGCAGCTACTTGCTCCATAAATTCGCGGGGCAAATAACCAAAAGTTTTTTGACCCGCTTGCAGAATAGGAATCAAACTGCTCCGCTCTTGGGGAAAATTGGCCAATAGGCGCTGAGTGATTATTTGGATATTTTCTTTATCTTCCGAATACATATCCCCCAAAGGTCTTATCGTCGAAATTTATATTTTAGTTCGGGCAGAAGGAGCTTGTTTTCGGCTTAACATAAAAAGAGCAAATGCGGCAGCTAAAATGCTTAAAGCTTGCGCGGGGGATAAAATTTGGGGGATAACCCAACCGCGCGGGTCACCCCGAAAAAATTCTATAATGAAGCGGGCTGTGGCGTAAAAAAGCAAATAATACCAGAAAAGCTTTCCTTGGAAGTGGTCTCGGCGGCGCATTATTATTAAAATTAAAAAAATGCTAAAAGTGGCCAATGATTCATAAAGCTGGGTAGGATGAATAGGAATGCCCCGGGGAGCCAAAGTTTGGGGATCTCTAAAAGTAACGGCCCAGGGAATTTCCGCTGGTTTTCCATAACAACATCCGGCGGAAAAGCAACCCAACCTCCCAATTGCTTGGCCTAGGGGAATAGAAGGAGCAACTAAATCAGCCAAAGGAGTAAACTTTAAACGCTTCTTTTTAACATACCAAAAGCCCACTATGAAGGCAAAGATTAGGCCACCGTAAAATACTAAGCCTCCCCGCCAAAAAAGAAAAATGCTTATTGGTTCATCACGGAACTCATCCCAGTTGGTCAAGACATAGAACAAGCGCGAACCAATCAGGGCCGAGATAAGAATATAAAAAGCAAGATCCATGACGATGTTAGGGTCAATATTCACGCGCCGCGCTTCTTTTAAGGCTACGAGTACAGCCAAAAGAAAGCCGATCGCCAAAAGCACTCCATAAGTATGCAGGGTGAAACTTCCAATTTTTAAGAGAACAGGATACATCAAAAGAACCTTTTCTATAGAAGTATAGTTATACTCTTTTTGCGCATTATTTGGTAAAAGAGCAAAATTACGCCCATGGTAATAGAGGAGTCGGCTATGTTAAAAGCTGGCCAATGCCAGTCATACCAATGCACATCAAGGAAGTCAATCACTTCCCCATAGCGCAGACGGTCGATCAGGTTACCGATGGCGCCGCCTAAGATTAAGGACAAAGATAAAATAGCCATTTTATGTCCTGAGCGGAGGTTTTTTAAAATATAAAGAAGACAACCTATGGCCATAAGGGAGAAGATGGTAAAGAAGATAAGGCGGCTCAAGGAACGACCTCCGGCCAAAAAGCCAAAAGCCGCGCCAGTATTTCTTATATATATTAAATGAAAAAAATTGGGGATAACTTCTATGGACTGATGGAGGGCCATATTAATGTGGACCAAGAATTTAGTTATCTGGTCTAAAATTATCACGGCCCCGCTAATTAATATGGCTAAGAAATATTTGTTCTTCATTTACCAGATCCGGAAATAATTTCCAAAATGGCATGACAACGCGGGCAGACAGAAGCGAATTTAGGCCCTTTCCCGGTATCCGGATCATAGACCCAGCAGCGTTCGCATTTCTTCCCCGCAGCTTTTTCCACTAATATATTTAATCCGGCTATCTCTTGGCTTACAAAAGTCCCTGATATGGGAGGATCACTAATGGCCACTTGGGAGACAATAAAAAGATCCTTGAGTTGAGAGGCATGCCCTTTCAAGAAGGTAAGGAGATCAGCGGGCGCGTGCAGAGTAACGGCAGCTTCCAGGGAATTGCCGATAAGCTTATTTTTTCGGGCAATTTCTAAGGCTTTAGATACTTCTCCCCGTACCTGCAAAAGAAGATGCCATCTTTTTTCCAAGTCTTGATCAAGATATATATCCTCTACCTCTGGCAAAGTAGTAAGATGGACACTTTCCGCTCGGGCTTGGGCATCGGGTAAAAGCTGCCAGACCTCCTCGGCTGTAAAAGAGAGGATAGGGGCCATCATCCGCACCAAAGCATCCAAAATTTTGTATATAGCAGTCTGAGCAGCTCGGCGGGGAACAGAAGATGGCGCCGAGACATAAAGCCTGTCTTTCAGGATGTCCAGATAAAGGGCGCTGAGGTCCACGATGCAAAAATTGTGTAGGGCGTGAAAGACAATATGAAACTCAAAGTTAGCATAAGCTTCGCGGACCCGGCTGATTAATTTCTGCAAACGTAACATTATCCAGCGGTCGATCTCCAGCATTTGTTCTTGGCCTACCGCGTCTTGAGCCGGATCAAAATCATAAAGGTTACCTAAGAGGAACCGGCAAGTATTGCGAATACGGCGGTAGGCTTCCGAGAGGCGGGAGAGGATCTCTTCCGAAATGCGAATATCGTCGCGATAATCCTCGGCGGCGACCCAGAGCCGAAGGATTTCAGCTCCATAGCGATTAATCACTTCATCCGGAGCGATAACATTGCCCAAGGATTTGGACATTTTTCTTCCTTCCCCATCCACCACAAACCCATGGGTGAGCACCGATCGATAAGGAGCATGGCCGCGGGTGCCCACGGCAGCTAAAAGAGAACTATGGAACCATCCCCGATGTTGATCACTTCCTTCCAAGTACATATCTGCGGGGGAATGAAGATTGGGCCTTTTCTCGCATACAGCCGCATAGCTAACTCCGGAATCAAACCAAACATCAAGAATGTCTGTTTCTTTGCGGAATTTCTTTCCTTGACATTGCGGGCATTCGGTGCCTGGAGGGATTAGATCTTCCACCGGCCGGATAAACCAGACATCGGCCCCCTCTTTTTCAAAAAAATTAGAAACATAATTGATCAAAGATTCTTCCACTAAGACATGTCCGCATTGCTCACAAGTGAAGGCAATAATCGGTACTCCCCAGGCGCGTTGCCGGGAGATGCACCAATCAGGGCGGTTTTGAATCATTCCATAAATGCGATCCCTTCCCCAGCGGGGAATCCAGATAACTTGATCGATTGCTTCCAAAGCCTTTTTACGCAAGCCATTTTTATCCATGGAAATAAACCACTGTTCAGTGGCCCGGAAGATAATGGGATTTTTACAACGCCAGCAATTGGGATATTGATGGCGGTATTTTTCCGCATGCACCAAGCTACCCACTTCGGCCAACTTTTTGATTACCCCGTCATTAGCGGCAAAAACGTACTGGCCAGCAAAAAATTCCACATCGGGAGTAAATCTTCCCTGATCATCCACTGGGGAATAGATGGGAATATTGTATTCTAATCCAGATTCATAATCTTCTTGGCCGTGGCCAGGAGCGGTATGGACGCAACCTGTGCCTGTATCCAAGGTAATGTAATTGGCCAGGATGAGCAGAGATTCCCTATTTAAGAAAGGATGGCGGCATTTTAAACCGGCAACTTCCTTCCCGGGAAATTTTTCCAGAACAGAGTAATTTTTCTTCCCTGCTTGGCTCATTACTTGGGCAAGCAGGCTCTCCGCCAAAATCCAAACTTCGCCGTCTGTTTCCGCAGCTACGTAGGTATAATCCGGATGAAAGGCTATGGCCAAGTTGGCCGGAATAGTCCAGGGGGTAGTCGTCCAGATCAAGACATATACGCGTTTATTCTTCAGCGAAGGGAATTTTTCTCCAAAGTCAGAAAGGGCGGGAAATTTCACAGTAATAGAAGGAGATTCGTGATCTTCATATTCCACTTCTGCCTCGGCTAACGCCGTCTCACAAGTGGCACACCAGTACACGGGTTTCTTTCCTCGGTAAACGGAACCATTACCCACAAATTTTCCGAATTCCCGGGCAATTGTGGCTTCATAGTCAAAGCTCATGGTTAAATAAGGATTGTCCCATTCCCCCAATACACCCAGCCTTTTAAACTCTTCGCGCTGAATATTTAAAAATTTAGTAGCAAATTCTCGGCAAAGTTTTCTTTTTTCAGAGACGGAATAAGTAGACTTGTTAGTTCCGAGATTTTTATCCACTTCATGTTCGATGGGCAGGCCATGACAATCCCACCCGGGGACATATTCGGCATTGAAGCCAGACATGTTTTTAGATTTAACGATGAGATCTTTTAATATTTTATTCAAAGCCGTACCGATATGGATGTGACCATTAGCATAAGGAGGACCATCATGGAGAATATATTTTGGTCTATCTTTAGATATATTTCGAATCTGTAGATAGAGATTGCTTTCTTCCCATTTTTTTAAGATTTCTGGCTCGCGCTGGGGCAAGTTAGCCTTCATGGGGAAAGTAGTTTTGGGCAAATTGAGCGTATCTTTGTAGTCCATTTTCTCCTCGATTTTAATTGCTAATTCAGGAATTTAATTGAAAAGATCCTTAAATACTTTTTTATCATAAGACCAAGGTAAGTCAAGAAAAAAGAAAATTATGGCGAAACAGCCCTTCTATAGAGAAATCTGCCTGGAGTTTGGCAGGGAGAGGCGAATTGCGGTGCTGGTCAATTTCCCCAATAAATTGTAAAATTTTTTCCCTTGATTTAAGAAATATATTGTGGTAAATAGAAGCTGCCAGGAAAAAGGAGAATAAGTTGGGATTACAATAAGAAAGGAGGAAATGGAATATGGCAAATCAGAGCAAAGGTATTGATTGGTCTTCTTTATGGAAAAAAGAAGACTGGTGGGCTTGCTGGATTGGGTGGTTTATTTTGCTTTTATCTATTGCCGGAATTTTGCCTGCTCCACCCAAAGTGGGCACATGGTCTGATTCTTTAGCCAAGGCATTTCCCGCGGGTTGGGCCACGGTGGGGAAATTAGTTGTACTTTTCATCCTTACCGCAGTTTTGACCATGATCGGGGCGGCGGCTATGAAACGGGATATTAAACGTTACCTGCCTTCATATTTGGTCATTTTTCTAATTGGCTATATAGCTCTCATAATCGGAGCCCAAAAAGGAATTAAATATTATGGATTTGAATATGTCCTCTGGGCATTGTTTATCGGGCTTTTCATCAGCAATGTCTTGGGAGTACCGGAATGGTTAAAAGCAGGAGTAATGACCGAATATTTTATAAAGATTGGCTTAGTCTGCATGGGCGCGGGAATTATGTTTTCCATAGTTATTAAAGCTGGGGCGGTAGGTTTGGCCCAAGCTGTGATAGTGGTTGTTGTAGTTTGGTTTGCTACTTATTGGATTTGCCGGAAATTTGGTTTATCTGAACGTTTTTCCAGTATTATCGCCACGGGCAATTCTATTTGCGGTGTTTCTGCTTCTATAGCTGCTGGTGGCGCTGTGCAAGGAGATCCCAAAGAGGTTAGCTATATTGTGGCTTGGTTGATGGTTTGTGCTGTGATCTTAATTGTCATTATGCCCCCCTTAGCCAAATGGATGAACTTGCCCAGCAATATGGCCGGAGCCTGGGTCGGGGGAGTTATCGATAATACAGGTGCGGTAGTAGCCGCCGGAGAAGTTTTAGGTAAGAAATCGGCCTTGGAGGCGGCGGCTTTAGTGAAGATGGCTCAAAATGTGCTCATCGGCTTTGCGGCTTTCCTCTTGGCTCTTTGGGCAACTTTATCTTTAGAACGGAAAGAGACCGGTGAAAGACCTTCTTTAGCTGAAGTTTGGTACAGATTCCCCAAGTTCATTGTGGGTTTTGTGGTGTCTTCGTTGATCATTTCTTTTTTAATAGAACCAGCCTGGGGCGAGAAAGCGGCCAAAAGTATTGGGGGAGCAGCCGATGCTTATCGGACTTGGTTCTTTGCCTTTTGCTTCGTATGTATCGGTCTGGAAACGAGGATCAAAGAATTAGTTTCCGTGGGCGGAGGAAGGCCAGCCATCGCTTATTTTATTGCCCAGTTCTTTAATATGATTTGGACCTTAATCGTAGTTTGGTTCTTATGGTCTGGAACTTTCTTCACTCCACCCATTTTGCCTGATTAAAATTAAAGATAAAAGAGGGGCTTAAAGCCCCTCTTTTTATGAATTTTCGAAGTCAGATCTAATAATAATAAATGAAATGGATGCCCAAATATAAGTTGATTTTACAAAATGAAGAAAATTTTGCTCGCCGCGTAGCCTTAGGATTATGGATAAAAAGGCCTATATCTCCCTGGCATTATCTTTTGCCGGGTATGTTTATTTTTGATTATTTACGGCGCTCCGCTGCGGTCAAGAATTATAGCGCCACGTTTTTATTTCCCCGCAAACTTGCTTTGGACCTAAGCGTGGAGGCCATGAGTGGGGCAGATAAACAAGAAATTTTCCGTCAGGCTGGGAAAAATATCAAAGAATGGTTAGGCTCTTTTAAAATGTATTCTGCAGAAATTAAAGACCGGCATATGGAGCAGATAAGCATTTTGATGGAGCATTATTTAAAGCTTCTAAAGGCAGATGGAGATGAGTATGGCCTTTTGATAAAGAATACCTATGGGAATAGAACTAATTACGAAAATTTTATGGAGAAATTAACCGCAGCAGAAAACTGCATTGACATGGCCATTGCCCGACATTTGGGGAATACGGAAGAAATAAGAAAACGTCTGGAGGCGGAAAGGGAACAGGTAGCTGAATTGCGAAAAAAAGAGATGCAAAAGATTTTCCCTGCCCAATTATAAAATTATGCCGAGATTTATTCCCCGCCTAATAGATACTAAGTTCGAAAATATTTTAACTCAAGAAAGGTCTTTGGCTAAGAGAGTGGCTACCGTAGTTATTCCTTCTCCACCTTTGACGGTGTGGGAGATAACTGTTCCCCCCCTTTTTTTCATTAACTTTTTCAGACTGAAAAGGGCCAGGGAAACGATGGCCCTTAATTTTTTATTCACCAAAAAGTTAGCTCTGGAGGCGGCCTTCAATATTGTTGATAAAGAGAAAAATATAGGAGAAGTAAAAGAGCAGCTGAAAGAAAAGACGGGGAATATTTTGGCCGCGGATAAAAAAGGAATTTATTCGGCAAAGATTAGGCAGAAGCAAATCCAAGAGATGGAATTCCTTATTGAACATTATCTGCGTCTTTTTGCGGCCGAGGGGAAAGATTATGCCGCCATGTTAAAAAAAGCATATTTGCAGCGCGAAGCTTATTTAGCCTTTCTGGAAAGACTCGAGAAGTTAGAAAAAGAAGTCTATTTGGCCGCCATGCAGACAGTTAAATCAACCTCCGCCAAGGAAGTGGCCAAGCAAATGGAAGAAGCTACTTATAAAATTAGGAGAATAGATGCGGATAAGATTTTTCCCCCAAATGAATTTAGCCAAGATCAGTAATTAATGCTTTTAAGAAATTCAGCGATATGACTATTTACAATTTGGGGCTGTTCTATAGGAAGAAGATGGCCAGCTTCTTTGATGATTAATAACTGGGAATGGGGAATTGCCTGCTGGAGAGAGTGCGCCAAAGAAGGAGGCGTTATTTGATCTTTTTCTCCCACCAGGATTAAAGCGGGAATATGAATTTTGGCTAATTTTTCATCGCTAATTTCCCAATCCCAAAGATTTTTAGCAATTTGCCAGAAATTATGAAAAGAAAAATTTTTGAGATCATCCTTAATCCAGGCATCAATTTCCGGGCTAATTGTTGTCGAAAACATTTTTTTAATCTCTTCTTCCCTATGCAACTTTTCATCCGGAAAAGTTGCCTCGGGGAGGTTAAATTTACGCGGGGCGGAAAGGTTCATCATCAGGTTTAGACGAGCTCGAAGATATGCTACCCATATTTTTCGCTTCCATATAGGTTGGCGTTGGGTGCGCATAGAAATTAAAATTAAAGCTTTAGTCCTCTGGGGATGTTGGAGGAAGTATTCGATAGAGATCATGCCTCCTAAAGACCAGCCAACGAGAATGGTTTCCTCAATACCAATATTTTTTAGGATAAGATTTAAGTCATCGGCGAAGGAATGAACGCTAAATTCGTCAATGGAAGAAAGAGATTGACCATG
>JBNAWB010000019.1:0-5936 GCA_049699975.1 Thermodesulfobacteriota bacterium | reverse complement strand
CCATGCCCCCGCAGATCGTAAATTAAGAGGCGATATTTCTGAGAGAAGTCGGATGTCTGATATTTCCACCATTTATGGGAAGACCAGGCTCCATGAATGAAGACTATAGGGGGACCTTGGCCATGAATTTCATAAAAAATAGATCCATTCGGTATATTTAAAAAAGGCATGAGCAATTTTTATTTTATCATAACATATTCAAAAGAGAAGCCTTTCTAAAATGGCTGTTAAAAATTGTAATGCCTCACAGAAGGGTGGGTTTATTAAAACAGCGAGTTGTGGCGTAGGGTCATCGCGAGTGACCCCGCACTTGATGCGGGGGAGCGTGGCGATCTCGTAATGTATGGAAAATAGGGGACGCAGATGAAGGCAGATGGAAAAAGCAGGGAGCGCGGAGCAGGGAGCAAGGAGTGAAATTATTTATCGGCAGGCGCAAGGCGTGAGCGCGGAAGGGGAAAAAGGAAAGCGCATAGGGCAGAGCGAAAATCGAAAAGAAGTGCTGCGGTAGGGAAGTGATACAGTGCCGAATTTACGCAGAAAATAAGGTAAGTCAAAAATTTTTGAATTATAAAAATCTCTATACTACATAATTGCAGACTCTTTAAATTTTATTAAAAAAGAGCAACTCTCCCAGAGCTCGCTGAGTGCCCAGAGAAAGGATTGTATAATATTTTTATAAAAAAAATTATTTTCCTCTGTGTTCTTTGCGGGCTCTGCGAGAAATAAATTTTTGGTTGCAGCTTGGCCGAGGTTTTGAAAATTAATTTGATTTTTTGAGAAATAAAAGATAGGATATATCACCAGCCAGATGGTAATTTTTGCCAGGGAGATTTAATTAACTATGAATAACAAAAGGTTGAAAGGAATTAGAATTTGGCAAGTTTTTTTAGCTCTTTGGCCAATATTTATATGTAATCAGGCCTGGGCGAGCGGATTTGATCTGGGTTCTATAGGGAAAATTGAGTTTACGTGGGAATTCGTCATTGCTTTTTTAAGCATTGTCCTTATCGATCTTGTTTTAGCCGGTGACAATGCAGTAGTCATTGCCCTGGCCGTAAAAAATTTACCACTTAAGCAACGCAAAAAAGGAATTATTTTTGGCGCTGGGGCAGCAGTAATATTGCGGGTGGCGGTAACATTTTGTGTTGCTCAGTTATTGACCATTAGCTTTATAAAATTAGCCGGTGGAGCGCTGGTTTTATGGATTGCGGTCAAGCTATTTGTAGAAGGGGCGCCAGAGGAGAAATTTCAGAAAGAAGCTACTACTTTCTGGCAAGCTATCCGCATTATAATGATCGCTGATATAATCATGAGTACAGATAACATTCTCGCCGTAGCTGGAGCCTGCAAAGGGAATCTTTTCCTCCTTCTCTTTGGTTTGGCCTTGAGCATCCCCTTTGTGGTTTTTACAAGTTCTCTTCTCTCTATGCTGATGGATCGCTATCCGATTATCGTCTATATTGGCGCGGCTGTCTTAGGTAGAGTAGGTGGAGAGATGATCATGACCGATCCCTTCATCGTCCAATGGCTACAACCAAGCCTTATGCTTAAATACGCCGTTGAAGTGCTTGGGGCCGGGGGCGTGATCCTGGTAGCTAAGTTGTACATTAAATGGAAAATTTCCAAACAAGAAACGATCGCCGTAAATTCCCCAGAAGTGGCTGAATAAACCAAGATAAGAGGCCTAACGAATGGTCAGCATAAGAATCTTGACGGCACAAAATTTTGAATTAGATAATAAAAAAGTAAAAATTCTCACTCTAAAAAAGGAGGTGGGAGAGCTTTTAATTTACTAATCAGAAATTACTGAAAAAGAAAAAGTAAAAAAGGAGGCGAAAATGTCGAAGTCGGAAACTCCCCTTTTGGATGAGTTGGAAAAAGGACCGTGGCCGAGCTTCGTTAAAGATATGAAGCAGGCTGCGCAGAAAAAACCAATGGCCCGCGATCTCCTGCGCCAGTTAGAATTATCCTATAAAGAAAAAATAGGGCACTGGAAGCACGGAGGAATTGTGGGGGTTAAAGGGTATGGTGGCGGGGTAATTGGTCGTTACTCTGACCGCCCGGATTTATTCCCAGGGGTCGAACATTTTCATACCTTGCGAGTTAACCACCCCACGGGATGGTTCTACACCACCAAGGCCTTGCGGGCTTTGTGTGATGTGTGGGATAAGCACGGCAGCGGCTTAACCAATATGCATGGTTCTACCGGAGATATAATTCTCTTGGGAACAAAAACGGAGAATCTCCAACCTTGCTTTGATGATCTGTCTGAGGCCGGTTTTGATTTGGGCGGTTCTGGGTCTGCTTTGCGTACTCCCAGTGCCTGCATCGGCCCAGCCCGTTGTGAGTGGGCCTGCATTGACAGTCTGGATATCTGTTATAACGTGACTATGCATTTTCAAGATAAAATCCATCGGCCCATGTTCCCCTATAAATTTAAGATTAAAATTTCCGCCTGCGCCAACGATTGCGTGGCTTCTATTGCTCGGGCTGACTTGGCCGTAATTGGCACTTGGAAAGGCCGAATCCAAATAGATGCCCAGGAAGTAAAAGCTTATGCCAATGGAGGCCTCAAAATAAGAGAGGAAGTGGTCGACCTCTGTCCTACCAAATGCATGTCTTGGGATGAAAATAAAAAAGAATTAAAGATAAATGACGGTGATTGTACTCGGTGCATGCACTGTATCAATTTGATGCCTAAGGCGCTCCGCCCTGGCAAAGAAAAGGGAGCGACCATTTTAATTGGCGGCAAAGCGCCGATTCTCCAGGGAGCTTTGCTTTCTTGGGTGATTGTGCCTTTTATGAAGATGGAGCCGCCTTATGAAGAATTTAAAGATTTGGCGGAGAGAATCATGGACTGGTGGGATGAAAATGGTAAGAGCCGAGAGAGAATAGGTGAGTTAATCAACCGCTTGGGTATGAGAACATTCCTGAAAGCCGTGGGCCTTAAACCCGTACCCCAAATGGTGAAGGCTCCCCGATCTAATCCCTATGTTTTCTTCTGGCCAGAAGAAATTAAAAAAGGAGGGAAATAAAAATGGCAAAGACTGATATTGGTCCTCCAGATTATAAAAAGTTTCTGCCCCCTATAATTCAGAAGAATTATGGAAAATGGAAGTATCATGAGATACTGAGACCGGGAGTTTTGAAGCACGTGGCGGAATCAGGTGATGAACTTTATACAGTCCGGGCTGGCTCGGGCCGGCTATTGAGCACGGATCATATCCGCGAAATTTGTGAAATTGCTGATAAATATTGTGATGGTTACCTGCGCTTTACCAGCCGCCATAACGTAGAGTTTCTGCTTAGCGATAAAAGTAAGATAGAGCCTCTTTTGGCCGAACTAAAACAGAAAAATTACCCGGTGGGCGGAACAGGTCATTCTGTAACCAGCATTGTGCACACGCAGGGATGGGTCCATTGTCATACCCCGGCAACTGATGCTTCAGGCCCCGTGAAGGCCGTCATGGATGAGCTTTATGAATACTTCATTACCATGAAATTGCCTGCCCAAGTGCGCATAGCTTTGGCCTGCTGCTTAAATATGTGTGGGGCCGTCCATTGTTCAGATATTGCCATCTTAGGAATTCACCGGACAGTTCCCAAGATAGATCATGCGCGCTTACCCAATGTTTGTGAGATTCCTACCACGGTGGCTTCCTGTCCTACTGGCGCAATTAGACCGGACCCCAAAACCAAGACAGTTATCATAAATGAAGAAAAGTGCATGTATTGCGGCAACTGTTACACAGTTTGTCCGGCAATGCCTTTGGCCGATCCGGAGAACGATGGCGTTTCTATCTGGGTGGGGGGAAAAGTCTCTAATGCCCGCAGCGCGCCCATGTTTTCCAAATTAGTCATTCCCTATCTGCCCAATAATCCCCCGCGCTGGCCGGAGGTCGTGGCGGCGGTAAAGAATATAGTTGATACTTATGCCAAACATGCTCGTCCTCACGAGCGGGTAGGGGAGTGGATTAACCGAATCGGCTGGGAGCGCTTCTTTACGCTCACCGGAATTGAATTTACCGATAAGCATATTGATGACTTCACTCTGGCTCCGGACACTTATCGGACGACCACCCAGTTTAAATGGGGGTGATAAATGAGTGCGGAAATAAAAGAAAAAGTTTTAGAATTCTTTCGGGAAAAATCCAAAGGGGACAAGAAAAAATTCTATATCAAAGATGTCATCAAAGGGCTACCCAATGAAGACCGGCATGCTATTCAGGAGGCGGTAAAAGAGCTTCTTGATGAGGGGACTCTTAAGTACTGGTCAAGCGGCAGTACTACTTACTTGATGCTGGCTGAATATTTTCCGAAGGAATAGACCATGGGATGAGTTACCTTTCCCCTCCGCGGATTTTAATAGCTGCGCTGCGAGGGGGAGCGGGGAAAACCCTGCTCTCCCTCGGCCTCATAGGTGCTTTTAAAAAGCAGGGGAAAAAAATTGCTCCTTTCAAAAAAGGGCCTGATTATATAGATGCTGCTTGGCTTACCCTTGCGGCCCAAAATCCGTGCCATAATTTGGACCTTTTTTTGATGAAGCGGGAAGCGGTGCCGTATTCTTTTTGGGAGCATACCTTAAATGCTGATCTTTCCATAGTGGAAGGAAATCGGGGGCTGTACGATGGTTTGGATGCTACAGGAAGTCAGAGTACAGCGGAATTAGCAAAACTAATTGAGACGCCGGTTATTTTAATTGTAGATGGTGACAAAATTACGCGGACTGCGGCAGCATTAGTCTTGGGTTGTCAGCGAATGGATGCGCAAGTTGACATTAAAGGAGTTATTTTGAATAAAGTAGCTCGCCCAAGGCATGAAAAGGTGATGCGGAAGGCGATTGAGGATGCTTGTAACCTTCCCGTATTGGGAGCTATTCCCCGTTGTATGAACTTTCCCTTTCCGGAACGTCACTTGGGATTAATTCCGCCATGGGAACACAACTTGGTGAGTGATGTGCTGCGCCGAGCTGAAGAATTGGTAGTAAACAATGTTAATCTTGAGCAAGTTTGGGAAATTGCCCAAAGGGCCTCTCCTCTTAGGCAGGATATATTAACCGAAATAGAGGAGATGGAAACCGGCGCAGTAAGGCGGCCAAGTTATAAAAAGTTTACTGTTGGCGTAATAAAAGATTCTGCTTTTCAATTTTATTATCCAGAAAATTTGCAGGCTTTGGAGAAAAGGGGAGCGACCATTTTGGAAATAAGCGCTATTAAAGAAAACTCTTTGCCGGCAGTTGATGCGCTTTATATCGGCGGAGGATTCCCCGAAACTAACGCCGAGTATTTAGCTAATAATCTTTCTTTCCGAAATTCAGTACGCCAAGCGGTAGAAGATGGTTTGCCCATTTATGCGGAATGCGGTGGATTGATGTTTTTGGGAGAAAGTCTTACTATGGGAACAAAAAAATATCCCATGGTAGGAGCATTACCCATCGCTTTTGCCATGGAGCGACAGCCTCAAGGGCACGGTTATACTATTTTAAAAGTTAGCCAGAAAAATCCTTTTTTTCCCATCGGTCTGCACTTGCATGGTCATGAATTTCATTACTCGCGGGTGCTCTGGTTTAAAGAAAGGCCTGCTTACTTAGCTTGTCAGGTGAAAAGAGGAATGGGGATAGATGGTCAAATGGATGGATTTTGTTATAATAATGTATTAGGTATGTTTTCCCATCTTCATGTGGCCGGCTGCCCGGAGTGGGCTGATGGGGTGGCCAAGAGTGCCGTTGCTCATCATCTCCGAAAAGAGACTTCCCGAGGGATGGGCTGGAAGCGGCGCGAGGTAAGACCTTAAAAAAAGACAAAAATTAAAGAAAAATTATGTTATTACTCGGAGCGCTTAAATATTTACACTTATTCCCCTCACCCTCTGCCCTCCCCAAGCGTGGGGAGAGGGTTAGGTCGGAATCGACTCGTACCGAGGTGAGGGATTAAGAA
>JBNAWB010000018.1:0-31060 GCA_049699975.1 Thermodesulfobacteriota bacterium | reverse complement strand
TTTAATGAGCCTCTCCCCCTCCCGCCTGAATTAAGCTGAAATTTAAAAAGTGATCGACGCTCAATTATTTGCTTCTTAATTCTATTTCTTAAAATAGAATCCTTATATTTTTCAAAAAAAAAGGCATAACCTTCTTTCGGTTATGCCTTTTTGATCAACTTTAAAATTCTTATTTCTTTTCCGCTGGCTTGGGCTCAGCTGGTTTCTTAGGAGCGGCTACAGTAATAGCCGTGGCTACCATCTTATCTCCTTCTTTCTTGTAGGACACGGTAGCCTTAGCTCCTTCTTTTACTTCGCCTTTTACCTTAGCATCGGCAGCGATATCAAAAGCCATCTCTTTATCTTTAACTTTAATCTTTAACATCTTTCCAGCTTCATAAGCCACTACTGTTCCTGTGGCTTTCAGGATTTTAGGAGCTTTGGGCTTTTCGGCTGCCGGAGCCGGAGCTTCTTTCTTCTCCTGCGCCATTAATCCGCCAGTAAAAGCCACCAATGCCATAATGGCGACCAAAATGGCCAGAGCTTTCTTCATTTTTTTCACCTCCTTTCAATAAGTTATTATCCAATCTTACGAAAAGTGTTTCTTCTCTAAATCACGTCTTTTTTAACTCAATCAGCAGAGTATTACTTCTTTTCTGGTTCTTTAGCAGGCTCAGGAGCTTTAGCTGGTTCAGCCGGTTTAGCAGCTTCCGCAGGCTTTGCTTCTTCAGCTTTCTTTTCGGGCTCAGGAGCTTTGGCCGGTTCTGCTGCTTTAGCTGGCTCGGCTGGTTTAGCTGGCTCTTCTTTCTTAGCGCAGGCAGCAACCATCATGGTCGTGGCAAAAGCCAAGGCAACTAATAAAGCAATTAGTTTCTTCATTTTTTATTCACCTCCTTTTCTGATGCGATATAAAATCTGAAAGGGGCTAAGGTTTTTTATTCTTTTTCTCTTCCCCTTTCAACTGGGTTCTGAATTTATCAATATCTTTTTGCAATAATTGGATTTCATTTTGTAAAGAAGCAATCTGCAGGTTCAGTTGGGCCAAATGAATATGCATTTTGGAATTTTCATCGCGTAAAGTACTCAGTTCCTTCCTTAATTTCTCATTTTCGGCAGTCAAATTAGCTATTTCTTGTTTCAGCCTTTCATTTTCATTTTTTATATCGCTACACCCTGAAATACCTGAAACAGATAAAATACCCCAACTTAAAATGATTAGGCCCAGTATTATCTCTTTATTTAACTTCATTTTTCTAAAATATTCGTAATCTATTTATTTTTTAGCAAAAAAAATACCATCTTTTTTATCTCTGCAGAAAAAGAATTGAATAAATTTTCCAATGATTTTAATTAGTTAAAAATTGAGGGGAGGAAGGGAAGAAATATTTTGCCGAAATGAAAACTTTAAAATGAGGAAAATTGCCTCACTAATCTCTTTTTTTAAAAAAATTAAAAAATTACAATATGTTTCAAATTTGAGACACTTCCGCTATGTGAGGCAAAATGCCCCTATTTTTTAAAATTTAACCCATAGCGGGCGGCCATGCGATAAAGTGTACGGCGATCAATTCCCAAAATTTCGGCAGCTTTTTTCTTATTGCCGCCGGTCTCTTCTAAAACTTTTTTAATATATATTTTTTCTAACTCTGATAAAGGAATTTTGGAAGGCAAAAATCCGACCGTCGCAGGAGACGCCTGTTCCTGGCGGATACGGCGTGGCAAATCTTCAGGAAGAATTAAAGGGCGTTGGGCAAGAGTAACAGCTCGCTCGATTACATTTTCTAATTCGCGCACATTGCCGGGCCAATTATAGCGCTTCAAAAGTTCCAAGGCCTCTTTAGAAAGATGCGGGACAGGCTTATTGTTTTCTGTGGCAAATTTATTTAAAAAATGTTCGGCCAGAAGTTCAATATCTTCAAGACGCTCCCGCAAAGGAGGAAGGTGAATGGTCACTACATTTAGGCGATAAAAAAGATCTTCCCGAAACTTCTTTTCCGCCACTAATGCTTCCAGGTTTTTATTGGTAGCCGCAATGATGCGCACATCAATCTTTATGGTCTCTGTTCCGCCTACCCGCTTTATCTCATGCTCCTGCAATACTCTTAAAAGCTTGGCCTGCATGGCCAAGCTTATATCGCCTATTTCATCCAGAAAACAAGTGCCATTGTTGGCTTCCTCGAAAAGACCTCGCTTATTAGCAATGGCCCCAGTAAAAGCTCCCCGCACATGCCCAAAAAGTTCACTTTCCAGAAGGTTTTCGGCGAGAGAACTACAATCAATCGCTATAAATGGCCGGCTGGCCCGCGAACTATTATAATGAATGGCCCGGGCAATTAATTCTTTACCCGTGCCACTTTCTCCAGTAATGAGCACGGTTGATTTACTATCCGCCACGCGCGCTATGGTTTTATAAATCTTGAGCATCTGTGGGCTGCGCCCGACAATATTCTCCAATTTATATTTGGTAATTAATTCTTGTCGATAAAGGGCATTTTCTTTAAATAATTTTCTCTGCTCCAGAGCGCGCTGGATAGTCAATTTAATTTCGTCTAACTTGAAAGGTTTGCTCACATAATCAAAAGCTCCTTCTTTGATGGCTTGAATGGCTGTCTCGATCGAACCAAAAGCCGTCATCATGATGACGATCGTATCCGGGCTTCTTTGTTTAAAAGCTTTTAGCACGGCCATGCCATCTACTTCCGCCATCCGGATATCAGAAAGCACCACGTCGAACAACTGGCTTTCCCCTTTCTGAATTGCTTCCTGGCCAGATAGGGCTTTATCTACCAGATAACCTTCTTTGGCCAAAACTTCTTCCAAGAGATTACAAGTTATCACATCATCATCTACAACTAATACGTGAATAGGGGTCATAATCTTAAACTTCCTCCGTTGCCGTAATAGGAAGCATTACCCGCATAGTCGAACCCTTTCCCAAGGCACTCTCTACTAAAAGCTTCCCGCCATGACTGCGTATAATTTCATCGCAAATAGCCAACCCCAAACCCGCCCCTTTACCCGGTTCCTTTGTGGTGAAGAAAGGTTCCGTAGCTTTTTTCTTAACTTCCTCAGACATGCCCACTCCTGTATCAGCTACGGCCACTTCAATATAGGGAGCTTCTCCGGAAAGAGATGACAATTTGGTTCCAATGGTTAAAGTTCCCCCGGTGTTCATGGCATCTAGGGCGTTATTTATAAGATTTAAAAAAACTTGCTGCAAAAGCATGGGATCTCCCTGGATATTCGGGAGGCCCGGGGTCATTTCCCGCACCAATAGAATTCCGCGGCTTGACATGCCGGGTTGCGTTAAATTAATAACTTCCTCAAGCACTTGGTTTATATCTAACGGTTCCAGTTTGGGAGCAGGTTGACGAGTAGAGTTTAACAAATTGCGGATGGTCTGGGTTAAACGATCTAGCTGGGATTCAATAATTTTTAGGCGGC
The DNA here is from genome assembly GCA_049699975.1 of Thermodesulfobacteriota bacterium. Taxonomy (GTDB): domain Bacteria; phylum Desulfobacterota; class SM23-61; order SM23-61; family SM23-61; genus CAZAGD01. The sequence continues at coordinate 27,637 of JBNAWB010000018.1, read as the reverse complement.
GGGTCATTACTTCTGAATGGTTTCCTTCCATGAGCATAAGCTGGATATATCCCGAAATGGAATTTAAAGGGGTGCCAATTTCATGCGCCATAGTAGCCGCCATATGTCCTAAAGCAGATAATTTTTCTGCTTGCACTAATTTTCTTTGCGCTTGGAAAAGAGATTCGTTGGCTATTCTCAATTCCTCATTTCGTTGGGCTAATTCTTTAGTAGCCTCCTCTATCCGCCGAGTTAATTCTTCGTTAAACTGGTTGATGCGCGCCAGCATCCGATTAAAATGGTCAGATAAAAGGCCCAGTTCATCCCGAGAATTAATGGGTACCGCCACTTTTAATTTGCCTTCTTCCGCTTGGGACATAGCTTGAACTAAGCGCTGGATAGGTCGATTTATGGCTCGGCTAAAAAATAAAGTTAAGATCAAGATTAAAATGGCTACGCTCGCTAAAGTGAAGACAATGGTCCTGGTCTTCTTCTTACCCAAGAATTCTTGCGCTTCTTCTAAAGAGACGATCACCTTCAGACCACCGACTATTTTGCGGCCTACATGCAAAGGGGCCAAAATTTCCCAATAGCTTTCTTCACCGTTATTTTTTAAGGCGGATATAACCCGATCGAGTTTTATTGATTCCAAGTCTCGATGAGTAATACCTATGTCTACTCTCTCGGCACTGGAAGCCTGCACCTTATAGCTATTTTTATGAAAAACAAAAATATCAATACTCTTTATAGAAGGGCGGGTATATAACCACCCCGCAATTTCTTCTTCCAAAAAGGATTTATTTTCTAAATCTTTAACACTATATATTTTGGAATCAATTTCGCGAATAACGTAAATAGCCCTTTCCCGCAAAAGTTCCCGATGAGCATGCTCGGTGAGGCGGAATTCCAAATAGGAAAAAATGACCAAGACGCTGACGACGATGAGGGCTACTAAAATGGTAATTCTGGTCTGTAAACCCAAAGGTCTTTGCCGAAAAGGGGATTCTCCTTTTTTAATATTTTCTATTTTCTTTTTAAGAAAGGAGAGCATAGGCATTAAAAATTTAGCTTTCCCCTTCACCCTCTCCCTATTGAGAATGGGTCATAATTAGTTTATTTTGGTGAAGAGGCCAGAGGCGGGCATTCATTCAGAATCATGAGGCGATGGATTTTCCATAGGTGCGGGCGGATTCAGAAGCTTAAGCATTCTGCTTAGTTTAAAGATCCGCCTGCCCTTTGCGGAAAAGCGTTGGTGAATTTTAAATAACTTCTTCTGCCGCCGATGCTTCTCCATTCATGCCTGCCTCTGGCCTGCCTCCGGCCTGCCTCGGGCCTATTTTTGGCCCTTGCTCACCATTGCGTCACTCTTACTTTGGGAAGAGGAAAAAGTTCAGGGAGAAATGACGCTAATTCAATTTATCTCCATGATTTAATAAAATTATACGCTGATTTTTACCTCTGTCAAAGAGGAAAACACCCTTAAAATTTCCAGCTAAAGTTAGCTGAAAAACTTATACTGGGCCCAGGGGGTTGTTAGCGGACTGCTCAAAGGAGGCTTTTTCTCATGGTAAAAGGGTAAATAAGAAGACTATTGAGAATTGAGGACTTTGCCAAAAATTATTTTATCATCCCCTTGTTCATAGTAATCTTTTATCCGGGCTATTTCTTGAAAACCATGTTTGGCATAGAAAGCTCGTGGTTTAGCATAGGCGGGCAGAGATGAAGTCTCAATAAGCAAAAGCCGGGCTTGACGGCGTCTTAAATCCTGTTGCGCATAATTAAGCAGAAACGAACCTGCTCCTTGATTCTGATAAGCAGGATGGACTATTATCCAATACAGATCATAAACAGCATCGGTCAGCGGAGCTTTACCATAGCAAACATAGCCCAAAACTTCATGGTCTTCCCCTTCCACCAATCGGATTATATAATCTTCTTCCCGCTGTTGTTTTAAGGCATAGTCAATGATTTCTAAGGCGACGCGGATTTCCGCCGGGCGAAAATGTTCTTGGGCCTGGACAATATTCTTAAGCGTCGTCCAATCTTTTTCCGCAATAGGACGAATCTTCATGGCTCCCCATGAATTATCAGCAATTCTTCTAATTTAGCAAAATCAACGGCTGGGCTAACCTCCACGTATTGGAAAATACCTGCTCTTTTTTTATCCACGCGGCGAACTGTGCCAATCATTAGGCCCTTGGGGAAAATTCCTCCAATCCCGGAAGTGAGCACCGTATCGCCAACTTGAATATCTTCTGCCTTAGGCACGTATTTAAGGACACAGTAATCTTCCACATTTCCCTCTAAAATTCCTTGAGCCCGGGAACGCTGGATCAAGACATCGACGGCGCTGTTCGGATCGTTGATGAGCAAAATTTTGGCGGTTTGGGCAGAAACATCGATCACCCTCCCTACTACCCCACCAGATCCTATAGCCACCATATCTTTTTTCACCCCGGCCAACTGCCCTTTATCTACCAATAAGCTTTTAAACCAACTGGATGGGTCCCGCCCGATAATTTGAGCGACAATTCCCACTTTAGGATAGTGAGCATAAAGTTTTTTTAACCTTTCCTCCGTAAGAATGATTTCGCGCAGGCGGGTATTTTCTTGGCGAAGTTCGTTAATCTCCCTTCGTAAAGTTTTGTTTTCTTCTTGCACTCCGACCAGAAAAATATAACTCTCCCCGATCTCTTTCACCCAGGCAACGACTCTTTGGACATTTTTTTGCAAGGGATAAGCGAGAAGACGCAAAGTCTTCTCTAAAAAATTTGTTTCCCCTTTATACTGGTCATAGCGGGAAAGAAGAAAAAGGGAAATAAAAAGAAAAAGAGGAATGGTGAATAAAAGAGAATAGCGCTTCCACCAGTTGAACATTATCCCCTATTATGTTTCAGGCTGTAAAAATGTTTTTCGTCTGAAAAGTGCTTATGATTTGATCATCACTTCTTTTAGCAGATCAAGTTCATCCAGGGCTTTCCCTGAGCCCAGGACTACCGCAGATAATGGGTCATCCGTGATCGTAATGGGCAGACTGGTTTCTTCGCGGAGAAGGACATCCAGGTTGCGCAACAAGGCCCCCCCGCCGGCTAAAATAATTCCTTTATCGACAATATCCGCCGCCAATTCCGGGGGGGTGCGCTCCAAGGTGGTTTTAACTGCTTCCACTATGGCATTCACGGGCTCCGTCAAAGCTTCTCGAATCTCTTCTGAGTTTATCTGGATCACTTTGGGCGTTCCCGCTACTAAATCTCGCCCTTTAATCTCCATAGTGCGTACTTCTTCCTCCGGATAAGCGGTGCCAATTTGAATTTTGATCATCTCCGCCGTCCGTTCCCCAATGAGCAGATTGTACTTCCTTTTAATGAATTGGGCTACGGCTTCATCCATCTTATCTCCACCCACGCGTACTGATTGACTATAGACGATTCCCGAAAGAGAGATAACGGCTACTTCAGAAGTGCCTCCTCCGATATCTACAATCATATTCCCGGAAGGTTCGCTTACCGGCAATCCCGCCCCAATGGCGGCCGCCATAGGTTCTTCTATTAAATATACTTCCCGCGCTCCTGCGGATTGGGCCGATTCGCGCACCGCTCTTTTTTCAACCTCGGTTATCCCTGAGGGAACAGAAACAATGATTCTTGGCCTGACTAAAGTTCGCCCTTTATGTACTTGAGATATAAAATAACGCAACATTGATTCTGTAATCTCAAAATCAGCAATGACCCCATCTTTCATCGGCCGAATAGCTACTATGTTCCCAGGAGTTCGCCCGAGCATTTTCTTAGCTTCTTTGCCCACAGCCAAAATTTTCTTTCCACCCCGCGAATCCTTACGTACAGCAACCACTGAAGGCTCACAAAGAACGATACCTTTTCCTTTGACATAGACTAAAGTGGTGGCCGTACCTAAGTCGATGGCTAAGTCATTGGAAAATAAACCTAGGAGGGAGTCAAAAATCATCGGCCGGCTCCTTTCTGGATATTACCAGCAAATTCTTAGAAGAAAATTTATTGATTATATTAGCAAAGTTTTATAAAGGGCGCAAGAAAATTAAAGATTGGGCTGTAATGCATCACTGACCAGGGCATGGTTTCTTAGTGAGCCAATTTTGTTTTTACCCTTACAATCCTTTCTCCACGCTGAGATTGGCTAAAAGTCCCTTTTTCCTCATGGCGAGCGACCCCGCACTTAATACGGGGGATCGTAGCCATTTCTTTATTTTCAATACGTTACGAGATCGCCGCGGTCGCTACGCTCCCTCGCGATGACCTTACGACCCAACTTCGCTGGTTTAATAAACCCACCCTTCAGTGAGGCATTACCTTGGGTGGGGAAAATTAAAACTCTTAGAAGGGCAGTTGAAAAAGCCCTTGCCTTTTTAGGCTGGGCTAATTAGTATTGAAGAAAGAAAAACAAAATTTGGGGCGGAGAGGAAAACAACTATGCTGGATTTTATGAGGCGCCATGCCCAATCCTGGATGATTAAAGCCGCTTTGGGAGCCGTAGTAGTAGTCTTTATTTTTTGGGGCATCTGGACTCCCCGGGGCGAAAGAGAAAGAGAGTTAGCTATAATTGGCAATTATTCCCTAACGGTGGCTGAAGCTCGAAATTATTACCAAAATTTGGTGGACCAATACCGTTCACTTTATGGGAGTCAATTTAATGAAGAGATGGCCAAGAAATTAGGCCTCAAAGAAAGGGCTATAAAAGATTTGATTAATAAAGCCCTCTTGCTCCAAGAAGCCCGCCGCTTAGGTTTAACGGTCACGGCGGAAGAAATCCAGACAGCCATTGAGAGCTACCCGGCCTTCCAGAAAGATGGGCATTTTGATAAAGCCACTTATTTGCGCACTTTACAGAGGATGCGTCTGACGGCCAAAGAATTTGAGAGCAATCAGGCCCAAATGCTCCTCATTTCTAAAATCCATAATTTAATCACCGCCGGAGCAAAGGTGGCCGACAAAGAAGTATGGGATAATTATCGGCACAACTTTGAAAAGATAAATTTAGAAGTAATTTTTGTCAATCCTGAGGATTTTAAAGATATTTCTTTTACCACGGCCGAAGTACAAGAATATTTCACCAAGCATAAAGATGATTTCAAGATACCTGCGCGGGTGAAAATCCGTTATCTCCTCTTTGATCCCAAAGACTATCAGAAGGATGTGCAAATCACCCCCTCAGAAATCGAAAATTACTACCAAAATAACCTGGAAAAGTTTACTCAACCTCGTCGTCTCAAAGTACGCCACATCTTGATTAAAACTGACTTCAAAGATCCAGAGGTATCGGCTAAAGACCGCCAAAAAGCAGAGTCTATACGCGAAGAAGCGCTAAAAGGGAAAGATTTTGCGGAGCTGGCCAAGAAATATTCAGACGACCAGGGCACAAAAAACCAGGGAGGAGATTTGGGATACATTTCCCGAGGACAAGTCATTCCGGAATTTGAGGCCGCTATCTTCTCCCTGAAAGCTGGGGAGATTAGCAAAGTAATCCAAACTCCCTATGGCTACCACATAGCTAAAGTAGATGAAATTCAAGAACAGAAAGTGGAGCCGCTCGAAAAGGTGCAGGAAAAGATTCAAACTATGCTCAAAGAACGGAAAGCTCGCGAATTAGCATATGACCAGGCAGATGAGGCCTATGCCCGCGGGATGAAAGATGGAAAATTGGATAGTTTTGCCCAAGAAAAAAACTTGCGTCTCAAGGAGACGGGGCTTTTCTCGGCCCAGGACAAAATTGATCTTAATCCCAAGTTAATTGATTCTGCTCTGGCTTTAAATCCTGGAGATATTAGTCCTGTGCTTCGTTTGGGAGATACTCTGGCTATCTTGCAAGTAGTCCAGAAGGAAGAAGCCAGAAATCCTGAACTGCAGGAAGTGGAAGATAAAGTAGTCCAAGCTTTAAAAAAGGAAAAGCAAAAAGAAAAGGCTCTGGCTAAGGCCAAAGATATCTTAGAAAAGATTAAAAAGGGAGCGGAGGGGAAGGCTCTGGCAGCTCAAGAGAAGTTAAAAATCGAGGAGACCGGCTTTTTCGAGCGAGCTGGCGCCCCGCCCAAGATGGAGTTTTCGGAAGAATTGCGTAAAGCCATCTTCACCCTCCTTCCGCAAAATCCCTATGCCGCAGCTCCTATCTTGCTTAATGACCAATATGTAATATTGCGCTTAAAAGAAGTAAAAGAGGTGGACCAGAAGCAATTCCAAGAACATAAGGAGAATTTTCGCCAAGCTCTGCTCCGCGAAAAACAAGAAATGATTTTGTCCGCCTGGTTAGAAGAACGGCTGGAAGAAGCTAAAGCTAAAGGCTGGTTTAAGATGAAAAAAGAAATAGGAGACGTCCTCTAAACTTTACTAACCCATTCCCATATTTTCTTGATGATTAAATAAATTCGGCGCCTAAAATTTCCCGGGAAATGACCAAGCGCTGTATTTCTGAAGTTCCTTCGTAGATAGTGGTTACGCGACAGTCACGGGCATAACGCTCCAGCGGATATTCCTGCATATAGCCATAGCCGCCCAAGATTTGTAAGGCTTTATAACAGACCCGATTGGCTACTTCAGTAGCCAAGAGTTTTCCCATCGAAGCTTCTTTAGTGAACCGCCGCCCCTTTTCTTTTAAAAACGCTGCCCTTAAAACTAACCAACGAGCTGCTTCCAGTTCCGTAAAACTATCAGCAATCATCCACTGGATGGCTTGGAAAGAAGAAATCGGTCGGCCAAACTGGATGCGGGTTTGGGCATAATTAGTAGCATACTCTATAGCAGCAAATCCCAAACCAATAGCTAAAGAGCCTATGCCGATTCTACCGCCATCCAAAGCCATCATGGCAATTTTGAAGCCATCCCCCTCGCGGCCCAGCAAATTTTTGCGGGGCACCAGACAATTTTCCAAGAGAATTTCATTGGTGCAAGAACCGCGTTGCCCCATCTTCCCTTCATTCTTTCCTATAGTCATTCCGGCCTGGCCTTTTTCCACCAGAAAAGCGCTGATGCCTCGCGAACCGGCCGCCAAATTTGTCTTGGCCCAAACCACCAAGACGCCCGCAATGGCCGCATTGGTAATAAAAATTTTTGTCCCGTTGAGCACATAATAATCACCTTCGGGGCGAGCTGTGGATTTCATAGAAGCGGGATCTGAGCCTGCTGTAGGTTCGGTTAAAGCAAAAGCTCCACTCAAATAATCACCTTGGCAAATCTTAGGTACATGCTGCGCTTTAATTTCTTCATCGCCAAAGGCGGTAATTACCTCGGCCACCATGTTAGTCACCGACATGGTGACTGCGGTGGCCGCGCAAACTTTGGCAATTTCCATGAGGGCCAAACATAAGCTGATCGCGCCGGCTTGAGCTCCGCCATATGGGGCGGGAATATTCATGCCCATCATGCCTAATTGGGCCATGGCCCGGAGAATTTCTAAAGGATATTTGCCGGTAATATCGATTTCAGCGGCCCGGGGTCTTAGCTCTTTTTCGGCAAAATCCCGAGCTAACTTCTGCACCATCTGGTGTTCTTCCGTCAGGTAAAAATTCATGGTCTTTTCCCTACTCCTCTTTTCAAAACATTATATTAGTATCCTTTAAACATTATTCATTGCCCAAACTCTGATTTTTAATAATTAAAACAGTAGGGCCAGGGTTTACCCCTTGCCAGAATAGGCAACCCCTACTTGGATTGGCCCCGGTATACTTATTCATGGCCTATGCTATAATTAATCTGCAGCGTAATATACTGCAATAAATATTTTTACTCAAGAGGAATAATCATGATCGTGGCGGGAATTGATATTGGATCTATATCCACGGAAACTGTCATCATGCAAGACCAGCAAATTTTAACCTTTTCTATTTTGCCAACCGGGGCTAATAGTATCCAAGCTGCCGAGCTTTCGCTAACTAAGGCCTTGGCCGAAGCGGGCCTTAAAAGAGCAGATTTAGCAGCAATTGTAACCACGGGGTACGGCCGGATTTCTTTTCCCGGAGCTACCAAAAGGATCACGGAAATTACCTGCCATGCCCGCGGAGCTTTCTTTTTAAACCCTCTAACGCGCACGGTGATCGATATTGGCGGACAGGATAGCAAAGTCATTCGCCTTGATGACCAAGGCCGGAATATAGATTTTCAGATGAACGATAAGTGTGCGGCAGGCACGGGTCGCTTTTTAGAAGTGATGGCTCAGGCTTTAGGCCTAAAATTAGAGGAGATGGGCAGAATATCCCAAGCAGCTCCCCGGTCAATAAAAATTTCCAGCACCTGCACGGTCTTTGCCGAATCAGAGGTCATCTCCTTGATTGCTCAGAATGAACCCGTAGAAGTAATTATCCGCGGCTTACACGAAGCTATAGCTGATCGTCTGCTGGGATTAATTTCCCGCATCGGTATTAAAGAAAAAGTAATGCTCACTGGTGGTGTGGCCAAGAACACAGGCGTAGTCCAGGCCTTAGAAGACAGATTGCAAGTAAAGATCTTTGTCCCCCCCGAACCCCAAATTATCGGCGCTTTAGGCGCGGCCCTGTTAGCCAAATAGCCTATTTTTTTCTTCACTATCCTCCTTTTTTCCTAACCTTTTATGCCCCTAATTTTCTAATTTTTTGTCATAAAAATTTAACATTTTCGACATCATCCTGTTGCTTTCCCCAAGTATATTTAATCTTCAGAAAATTCTAAATAGCCCGATGGCCAAGAGAGAGTAGAAAAAAGCAAGAAGAAAGAAAAGGTGGTAAATCAGCACTACCATTATTCGCCTGGGAGTTGATTCTTACGCATCGGCGCCAAGTTTACTGGATCATAGAAAATACGGCAAAGGAGGTGAAAGTAATTAAAGAGGAGAAAAAATAATTTAACAAAAATTTAAATTTCTTGTAACAAGAATGTCACAAAAAATAACTAATATGAAGGAGGCCAAAATGCAAAAGGCGTTCAAGATTATCATAATTCTTTCTCTATTATTTGGCATTTGCCAAACCGGTCTTACTGCCGAAAAAGAGCTTCTGGGAGCGGGTGCCACTTTCCCCTACCCTCTTTACTCCAAGATGTTTGATGTTTTTCACAAACAATTTGCAGTAAAGGTAAATTATCAGGCTATTGGCTCCGGAGGTGGTATCCGGCAGTTGATAAATAAAACAGTGGACTTTGGTGGTTCCGACGCAATAATGAGCGAAAAAGATCAAGCTGAGGCAGGCGGTCCTATCTTCCATATTCCTACATGCGCAGGAGCGGTTGTGGTTACTTACAATATTCCCGAAAGTCCGCAATTAAAATTTACTGCGGACATCATCGCGGACATATTTCTGGGGAAAATAAGTAAATGGAATGATCGCCGCCTATTAGAAATTAATCCCGGAGCGAAACTCCCCGACCTGAATATTACCGTGGCCCACAGGTCTGACGGGAGCGGGACAACTTTTATCTTCAGCGACTACCTAAGTAAGGTAAGCCACGAATGGCGAGAAAAAGTAGGCAAGGGCACGGCTTTGAAATGGCCTACAGGAATAGGAGGGAAGGGTAATCCGGGAGTTGCTGGGCTAGTCCAACAAACTCCGGGAAGCATCGGTTACGTGGAATTAATTTATGCCTTACAGAACAATATGCCCCACGGATTGGTAAAGAATAAGAAAGGGAATTTTATCCAAGCCAGCCTTAAATCTACAAGCCTTGCGGCAAATATAGCGCTTCCCGACGACATGAAAGTAAGCCTTACGGATACTGATTCACCTGATGGTTATCCAATCAGCGGATTCACCTGGATACTTGTCTACCAAGAACAAGATTATGCTGGCCGGACTTTAGGGAAAGCGCAAGAATTAGTTAAACTCCTTTGGTGGATGACCCATGAGGGGCAAAGCTATGCTGAACCGCTCCACTATGCCCCACTTTCTAAAAAAACAGTAGAAAAAGCTGAAAAATTAATAAAATCTATCTCATATAAAGGAACCCCCATCATGAAGTGATGGATTTTTGATGGGCCATGCGAGCTGGAATCAAAACCAGCTCGCTTTTTCTTTTTCCAGAATAATAGGCAATTAGAGGTTTTTTTAAATCAGCTATGACCGAGAAATTCTTTCGGCAAATCCTTTCTATTTGCGCAATTCTTATATTGCTGACCCTCATGGGCATCTTTTTTTCTTTATTTTTTGCTTCTCTTCCAGCCATTCGAAATTTCGGTATTTATTTTTTTTCTGGGGCAACTTGGGATCCGGTAAAGAATGAGTTTGGCGCCCTCCCCTTCTTGATAGGTACCTTAGCTACCTCTTTTCTGGCTTTAGCCATTTCTACCATCTTTTCTTTACCCATTTCTATTTTCTTGGGGGAATATTTTACCCAAGGAACAAAAGCTACTTTCATCAAAAGCGTCATCGAACTGCTGGCGGGAGTTCCCTCTGTTATTTATGGATTTTGGGGGTTGTTCGTCCTGGCGCCCTTAGTGAGAAAATTAGAGCTAAACCTTGGTGTACCTCCTCTGGGTGTAGGCATATTTACTGCGGCTCTTGTTTTAGCTATTATGATCATTCCTTACTCAGCTTCTCTAGGTAGAGAAGTGATTAGTCTTGTTCCTGCTGATCTCAAAGAAGCAGCTTTTTCTTTGGGGGCAACCCGCTTCGAAGTGATGCGGAAGATTATCCTCCCTTATGCTGGATCGGGTATAGCTGCAGGTATAATATTATCTCTGGGAAGAGCTTTGGGAGAAACCATGGCGGTAACCATGGTAATCGGTAATCGAAATTCCATCCCTAATAGTATTTTTAGTCCGGCAAACACATTGGCCAGTGTAATTGCCAATGAATTTGCAGAGGCCACGGGAAGTCTTTACTTGGCCAGTCTGGTGGAACTGGCTCTTGTTCTCTTCTTGGTTACCACATTGCTCAACATCCTGGGCAAGTGGGTCATCCGGAAGATGGGGGTAAAAAGATAATATGGAAAGATATTCCATTAAGAAAAGAATTTTCTATGATAAGTTGTTTAAGGCCATCATCGTCCTTCTAACGTTCTGCTCCGTTCTTCCTTTATTCTTTATCCTTTTTTTCATTACCAGCAAAGGGATCTCGGTCATCAATTGGGATTTTTTCACTCAACTTCCTAAGCCCGTTGGAGAATTGGGCGGCGGGATCTCTAACGCTCTCTTTGGTACTTTAATTTTGGTAGCCATAGCCTGCATCATATCCATTCCTTTTGGAGTTTTCGTGGGTATCTTTTTGACCGAAAATAGAAAAGGAAAATTAGCTTCCTTAACCAGGTTGGGCATAGAAATACTTCAGGGAATCCCTTCCATTGTCATTGGCATTATTGCTTACATTTGGCTGGTGATTCCCCTGGGCTCCTTTTCGGCTCTCTCCGGAGGAGTTGCTCTGGCTCTAATGATGCTTCCAGTAATCATCATGGCTACAGAAGAAACTTTGAAGTTGATACCTGATAGTATAAGAGAAGCTTCTTTGGCTTTAGGAGTTTCTTATCCACGCACTGTTTTGAAGGTAATCCTTCCGGCCGGATTCAGCGGTATTATAACGGGCATCCTGTTGGGCATAGCCCGAATTGCTGGGGAGACAGCTCCTCTTCTTTTCACAGCCTTCGGCAACCCGTTTATGAATTTTAATATTTTCAAACCTATCAATAGTCTACCCCTGATGATCTTCAATTATGCCTCCAGCCCCTATCCAGAATGGCACAAACTGGCTTGGGGAGCCTCTTTTGTGTTAATTGTCCTAATTCTAAGCTTAAATCTTATCACGAAAGTTGTTACCAGGCGATGGAAAGTCCAATTCTAAAAATTGAGAATTTCAATGCTTTTTTTGGCGAAAATCAAGTTTTAAGGGATATAAACCTGACCATATCTCCTAAAAAAATTACCGCGATTATGGGTCCATCAGGCTGCGGCAAGACGACTCTCATAAGGAGCATCAACCGCATGCACGAGTTAAGTCCTGAGGCCAAGGTATCAGGCAAGATTTTTCTGGAAGGCGAGGATATTTATGCCATAGATCCCATCATCATTCGGCGCAAGATCGGCATGGTTTTTCAAAAACCGAATCCGTTTCCTACGATGAGCATTTATGACAACGTTATTGCCGGGTACATCTTGAATGGCCTAAAATTAACTAAAGGCGAACAAGAAAAAATTGTAGAAGAATCTTTGCGTAAGGCAGCTCTCTGGGAGGAAGTTAAAGATGCTCTGCACAAAAAGGGAACATTCCTTTCGGGTGGTCAACAACAACGCTTATGCATTGCCAGGGCGCTTGCCATGCAGCCTTCAATCCTTTTGCTCGATGAGCCAACTTCGGCTTTAGATCCTAAGGCAACTTCCCATATAGAAGAATTGATCACCCAGTTAAAAAGCGTGGTGACAATTATCTTAGTTACCCATAATATTGCGCAAGCAGCTCGCGTATCCGACTTTGTGGCTTTTCTTTATTTAGGAGAGCTCATCGAGTTCGGAGCAAGTGCAAAAATGTTCACCTCCCCTAAGGATAAGAGAACAGAGGAATATCTCTGTGGAAAATTCGGATAGAAATTTTTAAACTAATTTTTTAAAATTAACAGCCCATAATTTCAGAGGCAGGGTGAAATGAAAAGCAGAGCCTTTCCCAAGTTCACTCTCCGCCCAAACTTTGCCATGATGAGCTTGAATGATATGCTTGACGATGGACAAACCAAGTCCCGTTCCTTCGTATTCTTTTGATCTTCCTTTTTCCACGCGGTAAAAACGTTCAAAAATTCGGGAAAGATCCTCGGGAGGGATACCTACTCCCTCATCCTGAATGGTAACTTGCGCATACTCTTCATCTTGGACTTTAGTGATAATCCTTATCACCCCTCCTTCTGGACTATACTTAATGGCATTGTCCAAGAGATTGAGAAAAACTAATTCCAAGTAATAGCGATCAGCGACTACGGACAATGAAGGCCTAAGGTCTTGCCTCCAGAACTTAATTTTTTTCTTTTCGCCCATTTCTTTGACTAAAACTAACACTTCCTCTATGAACTCAAGCAGGAGAATTTCTTCCGTCTGCAATTGGAACTCCTTAGATTCTACCTTGGACAGAGTAAGCAAGTCTTCCGCAATCTTTATTAAGCGGTCAGTATGTTTCTTAATAACCTGCACAAACTGCTCAGCTACTTCCTCTTTTATAGATCCATCTAGTAGGGTTTCGGCATAGCCTTTAATAGTGGTAAGCGGAGTGCGTAATTCATGAGAAACATTGGCCACAAAATCTTGCCGAATCCTTTCTAATTCTTTCAAACGGGTGATATCATGAAAAATAGCTATTGCTCCTCTATTTTGTTCTTCCTCTTCTTTTTCCTCTGTTGATGAAGGGTAAAATCCCACCACATTGACTCTAAAAGTTCGTTGGCCCAACGGTGGTGTAAATTCAAAAGATCTATTCTGCCCATCCTGAATAGTTCTTTTAATCGCCTCTTCAAGCTCCACATGCCTAATAATTTCCAAAGGTATCTGCGCTTGGGCATTGGCGGGTAGAGAAAGAAGTTGCCGCAGGGCTGCATTAATTCTAAGTATATGGCCACTGGCGTCGGCAACTAAAACACCCTCTCCTATCCCATTCAAGACAGCTTCCAAGTATTTCTTCTCTTTAGCAATCTCAGCTGTCTGCTTTTTTTGCTCGCTAACCATATTGAAAATTTCCCGCATCTGTTTTCCAAATTCATCAGGCCCAAAAATCTTAGGGTATTCGTGCAACTGGCTGACGATTAACCTTTTAATGGCTATAATCATTTCCTTAATGGGCTGAATAAAGTACCATATAAACAAAAAAGCTAATGGGCTGACTATAAGGAGACTTAAAAAAAAGGAAATCAAAAATGACTTTTGCCCATAATAAATTAGGTACCCCTGGATACCTCCCCCAAAAAAAAGGAGTAAAATAAGCAGGCCGAACCCTTTCCAGACTTTAATATTATTCATTTTTCAATATCTATTTATTCATCACGAAGTCGATAGCCAATGCCCCTGATAGTCTCTATATAGTCTCCAGCTAAACCAAGTTTTTCTCTTAGTCGGCGGATATGCGTGTCTATTGTTCTGCTATAGCCTTCATACGTATAATCCCACACTTTATCCAAAAGCTGATCGCGATTGAGCACTCTTCCCTTATTAGTGGCCAGCTCAAATAGCAGCTTGAATTCAGTAGAAGTTAATTTTATAGGATTTTTTTTAAAAGAAACATAATAGCGCTCGGCATCAATAAAAAGATCTCCAATCTTAAGCGCCTTGCGATCCGCGGGTGGTTTTTCGGTCCGGCGCAGAATAGCTTTAACTCGCAAGACTAATTCTTTAAAACTGAAAGGTTTCGTAACGTAGTCATCCGCGCCTAACTCAAAGCCGACTACTCTATCTACTTCCTCGGTTTTGGCCGTTAGCATCAAGATGGGAATTGATTGCGTTGAAGGGTTATTTTTCAGAGCGCGACAAATGTCTTTTCCATCCATACCGGGGAGCATTAGATCTAAAATAATGAGGGCGGGAAGTTCCTTTTGAGCTTTTTCTAACCCAGAAGGTCCATCGAGAGCAAATATTACGGGGAAGTTATTTTGCTTTAAATGATAGGCTAGGAGATCGACAATATCTTTCTCATCTTCAATAATTAAAATGGGTTTCATATACCTGAACCTTCATGATCTGATCTTACTTTATTTTACTTTAAGAATCAAAAAAAATCTAACGTAACCCCTCACTTTTCTCCTCTCCCCGTTGAGACTGTGTAACCATCCCTTTTTCCTCATGGCGAGCGAGCTCGCCATTGATGCCGGGGAGCTTGGGAGGCCGGATTTGCGTATCTGGAGGGTTACCCCTTGTGGATTGCCAATCCGGCAAGGGTTAAACCCTTGCCCTACATCATTATTAATTAACAAAGGCCTCTTCCTTAAAGCTTAACATTTTGGTAATGAATACTTTTTAGGTCCGCTCATATAATATTCATTAGAGCAGGAAAAAGCGGATTAAAGCGTGGAGAAAAAATAAAGAAGACATTATGCGTTTTAGTTTGACAAAATAAGATTACCTTTTTAAAATCTGCAGATGGAGAAGAACGAAGGAGGTAAGAATTGATTGAAATAAGATGGCATGCTCGTGGGGGGCAAGGAGGATTTACGGCGGCCAGATTATTAGGCTTGGCGGCATCTGTATTTGGCGGCCATTATGCCCAGGCTTTTCCTTCTTTTGGTCCAGAGCGGAGAGGTGCGCCTGTTCTAGGTTTTACCCGAATTGACCACAAGCCCATCACCGATCACAGCCAAGTCTATAGCTGTGATTATGTATTAGTCCTCGATGAAACTTTAATGGAAACAGTAGAGGTGACAAAAGGATTGAAGGATGGAGGCACTATCATCATTAATACCAAGAAGAGCCCGGCCGACTTTAAATTCTCCGGAAATTTCCGTGTCTTAACCATAGATGCTTCGAAGATTGCCCGCGAAGAATTAGGTTCTCCAATAGCCAACACAGCCATGTTAGGAGCGTTAGCCGCAGCCACTGATTTAATTAATCTTAACTGCCTTCTGCAGGCTGTAGATAAGGGGATGCCCGCGGAGCTGCGCGAAAAAAACAAAAAAGTAATCGAGCGGACCTACTCTTTGATGCTGAAAGGGGAAAAGAATGGGTAAGCCTAAAATTGTTAAATTTAAATTCCCAGAGTCGTTAGCCGAACTTCCTTTAGGACCGAGTGCTGAAGCAGGTATTCTTACTGAGCCCAATGCCGGTTGGCGAGTGCAAAGACCTGTGTTAGATCATACTAAATGTTCCCGCTGTTTGTTATGCTGGGTTTTGTGCCCTGAGGGAGTAATTGATAAAGAGCAGGAAATTTTGGAAATAGATTTGAACTTTTGTAAAGGTTGTGGGTTGTGTGCCCATGAGTGTCCCAAGGGAGCTATCACCATGGTGCAGGAAGGTGAAGAAGATGAAACATGATTTGGCGGCTGGTGAATTAGATTTTTTAAACGGCGATGAAGCTGTAGCTTTTGGGGCCAAACTATGCCGGCCCCAAGTTATACCTGTTTACCCGATTACTCCCCAGACTTTAGTAGTAGAAAAAATTGCGGAATTTGTGGCCCATAAAAAAATGACCTGTGCATATATCCATGTGGAGAGCGAGCATAGTGCCATGTGCGCGGCTATGGGAGCATCTATGGTGGGAGCTCGCGTCTTTACCGCTACTTCTTCCCAAGGCCTGGCTTATATGCATGAAATGTTGCATTATGTGAGTGGTAGCAGATTTCCGGTGGTGATGATGAATGCCAATCGTACGTTGGCCGCTCCTTGGAATATTTTTGCAGACCAGCGGGATTCCATAGCGCAGCGAGATACCGGATGGATACAAGTTTACGTAGAAAATGGCCAAGAAGCTTTAGATATGATCATCCAAGCTTATGCTATTGCCGAAGATGAACGCGTTTATACTCCGGTCATGGTTAACTTAGATGGTTATGTGGTTACGCATACTTACGAGCTTGTGCATATTCCTGATCAAGCTTTAGTGGATGAATTTCTACCGCCTTTCCGCTCCCAAAATGCTATTAACTTTGCCCGTCCGCGAAGTTTTTGCATTACCGCCCCCACAGATTGGAACATGGAATTCCGCTGGCAGCAGCAACAGGCTATAGAAAGATCTAAACAAGTGATTGCCGAAGTGGATAAGAAATTCGGAGATAAATTCGGCCGATATTATGGCGGTTTAGTTGAAGAGATTAAAGTGGATGATGCCGAAGTGGTCTTAATCGCCATGGGCAGCGTGATCGGTACGGCTCGCATCGTTATTGATCAATGGCGTAACCGGGGCCAAAAAGTGGGGTTAGTAAAATTAAGATTTCTGCGCCCATTTCCCAAAGAATATTTCCGCGAATTGAGCGGCCGCCTAAAAGCCGTCGGCATAATCGATCGCGATATATCTTTTGGCTATGAAGGCGCTTTAGCGTCGGAGATCAAATCAGCTATGGCCAGCACTGGAAAATGTCCGCCGGTGATAAATTTTATCGCCGGTATTGCGGGCCGAGATATTACCAAAGAACATATTGCCGAGATGTTAGCTAAACTTTTTAATCTGCGTGCCGGAAAACCGGAGGAAGACTTACAATTTATTGGTTTGAGGTGGCCTAATGGTTAAAGTAAAAGACCTTCCCGAGCGTGAATTTCTTTATGGGCATAAAGCCTGCCCTGGATGCGGATTGGGCACTATCGGCAGATTGGCTTTAAAAATTCTGGGTGAAAAAACTATTGTGGCCTTGCCAGCCAGTTGTATGTCCACGGTAACCACCCAATACCCACAGATGAACTATACTGTGCCCTCATTCACTATGGCCTTTGCGGGCACAGGGGCGGTGCTTAGCGGCATGTCTGCCGGACTGAAAGCCCAAGGCATCACCGATGCCTATGTTTTGGGAATTGCTGGCGATGGTGGAACAGCGGATATAGGATTACAGGCCCTTTCCGGGGCCGTAGAACGGGGAGATGATTTTATCTATATTTGTTATGATAACGAAGCGTATATGAACACGGGCGTCCAGCGCAGCAGCTTAACTCCTTTGGGCGCCTCCACGACTAATTCTCCTCCAGGGCCAGCCTCATTCGGAGAAAGCCGACCTAAAAAGAATTTGTTTGCAATAATGATCGCCCATCGCATTCCTTATGCGGCTACAGCCAGCTCCGCTTATCCTTTTGACTTCCTGAATAAGATGGCCAAAACGAAGATTATTAAAGGCCCCAAATTCCTTCATGTAATGTGCCCCTGTCCAACTGGCTGGGGATTTCCTTCTCATCTTACGGTGGAAATAGGTAAATTAGCCGTGGAAACTGGCCTTTGGTATTTAGCCGAATATGAAAACGGAAAAGTTAAGATGAATTTAGTTCCTAAGGCTTTTAAACCTGTGGAGGAATATTTAAAGAAACAAAGAAGGTTTCGGCATTTAACCGCCGAACAAATCAAGTTGATTCAGGAGCACCGCGATCAAGAATGGCAAATGATCCGCGAAAGATGGCTTTGAGAGAAATTTACTTATTTCCCAAAGGGAATATTTGTCCTTTCTCTTCCAGACCTTTGAGCAGGAGTAGAAAATAAACGAGGCCCCCAAAGGGGTGCCATTTCTTTAAAATATTCATAACTCCTTCATAATCCAAGGATTCTTTAATTCCCAACCAACTCACTAATTTACTGCGTATACCCAAGTCGTCTCCCGGAAAAATATGTATCCTGCCTAAACCGCGCAACAGCACATACTCTGCTGTCCAGCGCCCCACTCCGCGCAGTTGCTGGAGTTTTTTTAAAGCTTCCTCATCCGCAAGAAATTGCCAACTTTCCAAATCCAGACCTTGGTCTACGAGGCGAGCTAACTCGATTAGGGCGCGTGCTTTTTGTTGACTGAAACCCAATGTGCGCAAATCCTCGATAGCCAGAGAAGCTAAATCATGAGCGAGAGGGAAGCCGCGCGGACCATGCTCATGAAGAGGTATGCCCCATTTGGCGACTAACCTTCCCAAAAGACTAATCCCCGCCTCAAGGGTAAACTGTTGACAGGTAATGGCGTTAACTAAAGCCTCAAATACTGTAGGATAACGAGTAGGCTTGAAACCCCAAAATTTGATAACGAGCGGCCTGAGGAAGGGATCATTTTGGGCCATTTCATAAAATTGGGATAAATCAATTTCTAGACCTAAAATCTGCTTCAAAGAAGATTTAAGAGCAGCTATTATGGAGGAGTTAATTTTTCTAACCAACGCTGATACTTTGAGCTTTGGTTTATTAAGCGAGCCTTCTTGGCTTACGGAGACTTCCACCGGTTGGCCATCAAGGGAAAGCAAGCGTCGATAAACTTTTCCATCCCATAGATCCCAGGAATTATGCGGGCGCCGGCGTAAAATCCAGACGGTAAAATTTAGCGCAAATGGCGGAGAAGGAGTTAAGGAGAACGTTACCTTTTCCCCCTCACCCTGGCCTCTCCTCGTGGGGGAGAGGAGAATATCGACCGGAAAATTATCTTTGGCTTTCATAATTATTAAGGAGCGCCATAAATATTTTGCTTATTTTCTCTGAAAAGTGGTCATGGCGAGCCTGCAGGGCGTGGCTGTCTAATTAATACATGAATTCCCTCTTTTCATTTGCGGATAGAGCTTTCCCTTGTTCGCTACCGCCTATAAAGCAGAGGCCAAAAGGCTTACAGATCAGGATAAATGTCACGGAACAATGATTGGAGCCCTTTTTCTTTGATCCTGGCCTTGACTAATTTTTCCCTCTCTTCCATAGTCAGAACTTTCTTTGCTGGCGCCGATTTAGATTCGAAGAGGTTCGATATTTTATCGATAGCCTGAGTTGCCTTATCAATTTTCTGGGTGGCTTTATCAATATCTGCGATGATCTTTAGGATACTCATCCCTTCTGCCTCTAAATTATTAATTTTTGGGGCAGCAATGTATTTTATAGCAAAACAAAAACCTGCCGGCAACTGTTTTTCTGTTGGCTCAAGATCATTAGTAACCAACCTTGAAAATTATTTGGGGCGAAACCCCTCTAGCCATGTGGCCATCACGGGAGATGGCCTCCCTTTGTTTACCATGGCCCATGATGGATGGTAGCTTATTTAAGTCCTTTATTATAAATTTAATAAGCTAAGATTCCTTCATGTTGATGCCCGCGCCAGGAAGATTACAATCTTTTAAATCTTCCCCAAGGTAGCGGCGCTCATTTTCGGCCAAGACGCCCAAGGAGAGGCAAATTAATGTCCAAAGATGAATGGCGTGATACTTGCCCGAATAATGGAGGGCCAAATCATGGATTTGGCTGTGGCAGTTATGGCACGGAGTAATGCAATAATCCGCACCTGTCGCTACAATCTGCTCAAATTTTATTCTGCCAAATGTTCTTCTGGCTTCCGTAAAAGGAGTTTGCAATGATCCCCCTCCGCCACCACAGCAAAAATTATTAGAATAATTGGGGGCCATGTCGATAAAGTTTTCCTCGCCCACTATACTTTTAACGACCAAGCGCAAATCAGCAGCCAAAGGATCACCGAGCGATTTTCTGACCATCTGACATGGGTCTTGGACTGTAAACTTTATCTTCTTTTTATTCCAGGCAGAATTGACCTTTAGCTTACCTTCGCGGATCCACTGGGCATAATAAGTGATTATTGAGTGCAACTGAAATTTGTGCGGAATTTTAAATTTTTGCAACCCGACCCGGATTGCATAGAAGACATGCCCTCACTCCGTATTTAAAAGCACCTGACAGCCTAATCTATCTACTTGCTCGGCAGTAGCCCTAACCAGACGTTCCCATGAAGCATCATCCGCCAAGAACATGCAGTAATTTTCGGCGGCCCAGGCAGTGGAAGAATAAGTCCAATCTGCCCCCACTAAATGGAGAATTTTCCAAAGGGGAACCATTTCTTCTGGTTCCGTAACCGGTTCGCGCGAATTCTGATTCAAGAAGAAAAAGGCTCCTTCCTTATCTATGGGCGCCTGCAGGGCTTCCCAACCTGGCTGATTTTGCCGCACTTCAGCCAGAACATCTTCCACCACAAACTTCCAGTCTTCCACAGGTGTGCCCATAGCACTACCACTCTCTGTCCGCAAAGCAAAGTCACAAGAACCTAAGATACCTTTCGGACGTTTCTCGCGGGGCCATGTTTTTCTGATCTGATAAATCAATTCAGGTATATTAACTTTCATGGGACAGCTATAAATACAGCGCTGGCACATGGTACACATCCAGACCCAAGGAGTTTGGAGAATCTCCTCTTCTCTACCCAGGGCCACCAGGCGTAGAAATTTTCGCGGGTCCATCCCTTCTAAGCCCGTAGCTGGACAACCAGCCGCACATGCTCCACAGGTGAGGCAAAGATTTAAATTTCCTCCTTCGGGTATAATCTCCTTTACTAACTGGCGGATAAATTTTTTTCCCTCTCCTCTGCTAATTAAATTAGACTCCATTTTATCCTCACGCTTTCATTTTTTTAATTTTCATCCGGCCCTTCAATTTTTGACAATCTCACCGCGCATACCTTGTATTCAGGAATTTTAGCCACCGGATCATAAACCGGGTTAGTTAAGATATTAGCGCGGCTTTCATAAAAGTGGAAAGGCATGAAAACAATCCCTGGTCCCACTCGTTCGCTGATCAATACTCTTGTTTTTACAGCTCCTCTGCGGGACTGGACATAGACCATTTCACCTTGGCTTATTTTTAAGGCCTGAGCATCGGTCGGATTGATTTCTACCAAGCACTCATTAATCTCTTTTTGTAAAGAAGGAGATATGCGGGACATAGTTCCCGTATGGAATTGGGCAAATATTCGCCCGGTGGTCAGGGAAAAGGGATATTCAGCATCGGGTAACTCGGCGGCCGGTTGATATTCCACGGCATGGAAACGTCCTTTACCCCGCGTAAACTGCTGGCGATGCAGAATTCTTGTGCCGGGATGTTGAGCATCAGGACAAGGCCAAAATATTCCTGATCCAGCCAGCCGCTCGTAGGAAATTCCTTTATAAGCAGGGGTAAGGCGAGCGATTTCTTCCATAATTTCCTGGGGAGAAGAATAATTCATTTTATACCCAAAAAGGTTGGCCAGGTCTTGAATAATTTGCCATTCTGGTTTCGCTTTTCCCGGTGGTTCAACGGCCTTCATTAATCTCTGAACTCTTCTCTCAGTATTCGTAAAGGTGCCATCTTTCTCGGCAAAAGCCGCGCCGGGCAAGATTACTTCCGCAAATTCGGCCGTGTGACTCATAAATATATCGATTACTGCCAGGAAAGGAATAGCTTTTAAAGCTGCCTCTATGTGCTGGCTGTCTGGATCACTTATTACAGGATTTTCGCCCATGATAATTAAAGCTTTGATTCTTCCCGCATTGATGGCTGAAAAAATCTCGGAGACTGTCAACCCTTCTTGGGCCGGTAAAGAAACCTGCCAAGCTTCCTCAAATTTTTTTCTATTTTCTTCCTTAGTAACGGGCTGGTAACCGGGGTAAAAATTTGGTAATCCGCCCATGTCACAGGCCCCTTGCACATTATTCTGCCCCCGGAGAGGATAGATACCCGTGTTTTCCCGGCCAATATTCCCAGTGAGCATAGCCAGGTTAGCCAGAGAAAGAACATTACCTACACCCGTAGTATGTTGCGTAATACCCATGGCATAGACAATTGCTGCCGTAGGGGAGCAAGCATAAAACTCAGCCAATTTTTCGATATCTTTCCTTGCTACCCCGGTTATTTGAGCTACCCTTTCTGGCGGATATTCATTTATAACTTTTTGGAATTCGGCAAAGTTTTCGGTGCGCTTTTCAATAAACTGAGCATCATGCCACCCTCTCTGGAGAATTACATACATCATCCCATTTAAAAGCGCTATATCTGTACCCAACCTTTGGCGTACCTGCAAGTCAGCCAAAGGAGAAAGCTGAATGAGGCGCGGATCGGCTATCAATAATTTTGCCCCTCTTTCTTTGGCCCGGTATATGCGGGTGGCCACCAAAGGATGATTTTCCGTCGGATTGGAACCGATGAGGAAGATACAGTCGGTTTTCTCCAGCTCTTCCAAGGAATTGGTCATCGCTCCACTGCCCAAAGAGGCGGCCAACCCGGCCACCGTGGAAGAATGTCAAAGGCGGGCGCAATGATCTATATTATTAGTACCTATCACCGCCCGACTGAACTTTTGGAGCAAATAGTTTTCTTCATTGGTGCACTTGGCGGAAGTTAAAAATGCTATGGCCTCCGGGCCATGTTTCTTCTTTATTTCCTGCAAGCGGCTAACAAGGCGTGCTAAAGCTTCTTCCCAGGAAACCTCTTTCCATCCCGACGAGTCTCTTAGCCGAGGAGTAGTCAGGCGTTGCGGGCTGTTAACGAATTCATGGACACTATATCCTTTAAGGCAAAGTTTACCTTCATTTACCGGAGAAGTTTTGAGAGGTAAAGTATTGATAATTTTATCGTCTAAAACCTCCAGAGCGATACCGCAGCCACAGCCGCAATAAGGACATATAGAAGGTATAACTTTATAATTCATTGTTTTTACGCTCCTCTAACAGGCCGGTAAATTGCAAAGGAGATTTGTCTTCGATCTTGCCCGGCTGGAAATTAAAAAGTTTTTCCATTATTTGATTAGGACCTCGATAAAATTGGCGCAGCGGAATTTGGGCCGGACAAGCTTCAGCGCACAGACCACAATCGATACAGAATCCAGCCATATGGATGGCCCGAATTAGGTGAAAAGAAATGTCCGGAGGAATCATGCCCTTAGGAATAAGATCCTCATCCTCGAGACTACATTCTTTACACACATAAAGGGGGCATACATTCCGGCAGCCATAACATTTCAAACATTTCTGAAACTCTCTTTGCCAATATTGAAACCTCTCATCTAAACATGCATCGTCAGCAAATATTTGAGCACTAAGCGCTCTTTCTTCTGCCGCCGCAGAAGGTTGGAGGTACGAACACGTTCCTTCTTCTTTTAAAAAAGAAGGACAACAATTCTGGGGAATAATCAAAATTCTTTCAGGATTTATCTGATTTAATTTTATAAGTTCATTTAAAGCACGTTGTTCGCAATCTTTGAAGATTACCCCAATTCTAACCTGAGGATGAGCTTTGGTTATCTCCACCAGAATTTTGGTTAAAGGATAACGGGGTAGCTTTTCATCCGTAACGAGATTCGGCAATTCGGCAATATTTTCTGAGCGAAAAAGATAAGGTAAGGGGTGCCCATTTATAACCCGATAGCCCAAGAAGCCATCTATCTTTTTAGACAAAAGTAATGTTTCCACAATTTCTAAGATACTATTCATGACTTCTCCTTTTCCGCGGCCAAAGCAGAGAAGGCCCACGTTTTCTTTGGGCGCAAAGGAGAAGGCCCGATTTCTTGGATTTTTTTGGTAAAATTGATTATCGCTTCCGCGAATTGCCTGGCTTCAGACGAGGAAACCCACGTTAACTGCAATCGGTCTGGATGCAAACCCATAAATCTTAAAAATTCTTTTAAAAAAGATACTCTTTTTTGGGTTAGCGTATTACCTTCCAGGTAATGACAATCTCCTATATGTCACCCCCCAATAAAGACGCCATCAGCCCCTCTCTGAAAAGCTTTTAGAACATGATGAAAGGAAACAGATGCCGAACACATTACTCTAATAACGCGCAGTTGGGGTGGATACTGAATTCGGCTCACGCCGGTAAGATCGGCAGCCGCATAGGCGCACCAATTGCAAAGAAAAGCTAATATGCGCGGCTCAAAATGATCTGCTTTCATGATCTTCCTCCAGCTTCTTTTTCTCCCTCCGCCAATTCCAAAGCTTGATCTATCATCGCGTAAAGTTGGCGAGTTTCAAAGCCCATGAGCTGAACACTTTGCGATGGGCAAGTGGCGGCGCATGCTCCGCACCCTTTGCAAAGTGCGGCATTAACCACGCAGGTCTGCGTTGAGGGGTCATAGTTTATCGCTTCGTAAGCGCAGACACTTACACATCTTTGGCAACCAATACAGGTTTGGGAATTAATGCTGGCCACCTGTCCACTGGTCCGCAGCTCCTTTTGGGCTAAAATGGTTGCGGCTCTGGCGGCCGCCGCCAAACTTTGAGAAATACTTTCATCAATCGGTTTAGGATAATGAGCTATTCCACACAGAAAGATTCCGTCAGTAGCGGCCTCCACAGGCCGAAGCTTAGCATGGACTTCGGCAAAGAAATTTTCACTGTTGCGGGCAACTTTAAATAAGCGAGCCAGCTTTTCGTTATCATGGGGAACAATAGCGGAGGCTAAATTAATTATATCGGGCTCGATTTCCACAGTTAAATCCGCGATGGGATCTCTAATAGTTAGCCGCAACTGCCCATTGGTCAGTTCCACTTTTGGTTTATTTTCCAGATCGTAACGGATAAATAAAATGTCCTCCCCGCGGGCTTCGCGGTATAACTCTTCTCTTTGGCCATAAGTGCGGATATCTCGGTAAAGAACGAAAATTTCTATGGCGGGGTTAATTTTTTTCAGCTCTTTAGCGCGCATTATGGTGGAAGTACAACAAATCCGGCTGCAGTAAGGACGTTCGGGAAGGCGGGAACCAACACAGAGAATAAAAACTGCTCTCTGCCAATTAGCCACTTGCTCAGGATTCTTGTAGATAATTTCATCCAGTTCATGCCCTAAGGTAATTCGCGAATCCTGTCCGTATAAATATTCGTTAGGAATACTGGCTTGACCTCCCGTAGCTAAAATCGTTACTCCATGTTGAATCACTTCTTCCGTCGAAAGCAAAGTTTTAAAATTGCCTACAAATCCTTCCGTGGCCACCACTTCGCTCTTTAAATGAACTTGAATCTTTTTTTCGGCCTCAATTTCGCTAATCAGTCCCCTTAGGAAACTTTGAACATCTTCTCCTAACCAAGTTTTGTAGATGAGGCAAGCCTGGCCACCCAAATGCGCCTCCTTCTCTACCAAATGGACCTCATATCCTTGGCGCGCTAAATTCAAAGCAGCGGTCATGCCGGCAATTCCTCCGCCGATAACTAAAGCGGCGGGGGTTACGGGAACCACATTTTCCGGGAGTGGATATATCCGCCGCGCTTTGGCCACGGCCATGCGCACCAGATCTTTGGCTTTTTGCGTAGCTTCTTGCGGCAAATGTTGATGTACCCAGGAGCATTGGTCACGAATATTGGCCATTTCTAAAAGATACTTATTTAGCCCACTCCGGCGCAGAGTCTCTTGGAAAAGAGGCTCATGCGTCCGGGGAGAACAGGCGGCGATCACTACCCGGTTCAGGTTTTCCTTTTGAATTACTTCTCTTAATTTTTCCTGTGCATCCTGGGAACAAGAAAATAAATTCTCTTGCGCCCAAACTACACTGGGCAAAGTACGGGCGTATTCCACTACTTCGGGAACTTTCACTACTCCCCCAATGTTAATCCCACAGTTGCAAATAAAAACTCCCAAACGGGGATCTTCAGCACGCACATCTTTTTCTTCTGGATAAAGTTCAGTGGTCGGCGCGACTTTTTCCTTTTTCTTTAAACTGCTCATGGCCAGCGCTGCGGCCGCGCTTGCTTCGGTAACTGTCTGCGGAATATCCTTGGGACCAGCACTGCAACCGGCCACCAAAATGCCTGGTTGCGTAGTATTTATCGGGTGTAGACCGCTCGTTTTAATAAAATTGTGTTTATCCAATTCCCAGCCCATTTTGGCGGCCAGATTTCTCGTTTCTTCTGAAGTCTGTAAACCCACGGAAAGGACCACTAAATCATAACTTTCTTCTTTGACTACACCACTTTCCTCCAGATAGCGGATAGAAAGGTCTGTTTGCCCAGGTTTAGCATAAACGCTATGTACTCGACATCTCACGAAGCGAATTCCTTTTTTTTCTGCCTGCCAAAAATATTTTTCAAATTCCTTCCCATAGGCCCGAATATCTATATAAAAAATTGTTATTTCTAAGGGAAAAGAAGAATGTTCCTGGCAAACCAAGGCTTCTTTAATAGCGGACATACAACATATTGCTGAACAGTAACTCCTTTCCGCCCGATTTATATCTCGGGAGCCTACACATTGCAAAAATGCTATTTTTTGAGGCGGCTGTTGGTCGGAAGGCCGGACTAAATGGCCAAGGAAAGGACCCGATGCCGAGAGAAGCCGTTCTAATTCTAAGCTAGTGATTATGTTGGGATATTTCCCATAACCAAATATGTCTATTGGAGCAGGGTTAAAAGCTTCATAGCCAGGAGTAAGAATTAAAGCGCCTACTGGCAAATTTCTCTCTCTGGTCTCTTCTTGGAAATTAATTGCTTTGGCCGGGCAAATCTTTTCACAAACCCGACATCTCCCTTTTTGAAAATATAAACAATTGGCCGAGTCAATAGCATATTTAAGCGGCACTGTCTGGGGATACTTTATATATATGGCTTTGCGGTAATCGAGACCTGCATTAAATTCATTTTTTACTTTGCGCGGGCATTTTTCAGCACATAGCCCACAGGCCATACACCGATTTAGATCCACATAGCGGGGATGTTGACGAATATGAACAGAAAAGTTCCCCGGTTCTCCAGTAATCTTTTCAATCTGGGTTAAGGTCAAAATCTCTATATTTTTATGGCGGCCGACCTCGACCAGCTTAGGGGAAAGAATTCATGTGGAGCACTCGTTAGTAGGAAAAGTCTTGTCCAGTTGGGCCATGGCCCCACCAATCCCGGCTGACTTCTCCACGAGGTAAACTTGAAAACCAGCCTGAGCCAAGTCAAGAGCTGCCTGTATCCCCGCAATACCTCCTCCAACAATCATCGCCGAGTTAAAATGGGATGCCCCAGATTCTTGGGCATATCTCATCGTCCCCTCCTTATTATTGTTTCTACTCTTTCTTCCAAGGAGCACCATGATTCGCCGCGGTTAGTGAGCATTATTTCATACCAATTTTTGCCCATATCCTCTCCTTTTTTCTTCCCCTTCCACACTTCTCTAAATAATTTTTTCCGCCAAGAATGAAAAATCTCCCCGCTCTCTAAAGATTTCCTGAAGGGCTTTTGGCAAAGCCTTCAAAAAGCCATATTCCACCCCCCTCTAAGAATAGGCTATTTTATAGTACTCTATTTCCTTTTAAACCTAACATCTCCCTTTTACAAACTTTTTTAAATAATTATTTTAGCAACCCCTGAATTAGTTTCAAAGCATTTTGTT
>JBNAWB010000017.1:0-31366 GCA_049699975.1 Thermodesulfobacteriota bacterium | reverse complement strand
CCTCCCGCCTGTCTCCTGCTGGTGAGAAAAATTAAAACTGATCGACGGTCAGCTGACTGCCGATCACTTTTCAAATTCTGGCCTCTTTTTTAATTTCGCCCCCCTACCTTCACCTTAACCATATTAATCTATTTCGGGAAAAAACTAATCGATAGTCAGGCATTAGTGTTCCCTTATCATTAATTAAGCTCATGGCCTTCCTCTTGGTTAAAAAAATTTTTCTCCGGAAAACAAAGTTTCTGCCCTCATATATCCCGCCGGGTAAATATTTTTATGGGTTTTTGCCAAAAAAACTTGACAAAATATTAGGCATTATGCTAAATGCAATGAACGAATACTCATTCATTTTTTGGTAGAGCAAGGGGAGCAGTTAATTCGGTAGGTGGCGATTTCTGAAAAATCTAATAATATTAAGCTCTTTTATTTTTTCCCGGTAAAGAAGCATTCCTTGATTTCCATTTTTCCCCTTCGTTTTTCTCTTTTTAAATTGGCGAGCAAGAAAGGGGAAGAAAGATGTTCAGAAGGGGGGTGAAGCCATACTAAAAAAATTTTGAAAAAATTTTGAAGTAAAATTAGCCGCGCCAGAAATATTAAAAATTAAAAATTAAACAATTCTTAGAAAAGGGAGGGTTAATTTTATGCCTTATGATGCCGTAAAAATGGCTGATTGGCAGATTTCGGAAGCTGCTGAAGAACATATGAAGTCTATTTGGGACTTTCAGAAAGAGTTGGGGTTGGAAAAAGATGAAGTTATTCCATATGGGCGTATCGGGCGACTCGACTTTTTGAAGATAATTAAAAGATTAGAAGGAAGGCCAAATGGCAAATATATTGATGTAACGGCTATAACCCCAACTCCTTTGGGGGAAGGTAAAACCACGACCACGATGGGGCTTATTGAGGGGTTAGCCAAAAGGGGGAAAAATGTGGGTGGAGCTATTCGCCAACCTTCAGGCGGACCTACAATGAACATTAAGGGAAGCGCTGCGGGCGGCGGCAATGCCCAGGCTATTCCTTTGACGGAATTCTCTATGGGTTTGACAGGGGATATTAATAACGTGATGAATGCGCACAATTTAGCCATGGTGGCCCTTAATGCCCGCATGCAGCATGAAGCGAATTATACTGACGAGCAATTAGCTAAGCGGGGCTTAAAAAGGTTAGATATAGACCCTCGGAATGTAGAAATGGGCTGGGTCATAGACTTCTGCGCCCAAGGGTTACGGAACATTATTATGGGACTGGGCGGGAAAATGGATGGGTACATGATGCAGTCCAAATTCCAAATCGCGGTGAGTTCAGAAATCATGGCCATCCTGGCTATTGTTAAGGATTTAGCTGATTTGCGAGAAAGGTTGGGTAGAATTACGGTTGCCTATGACAAAAGAGGCAACCCCGTGACCACTACTGATTTGGAAGTAGCTGGGGCCATGTGCGCCTGGATGAGGGAATCTATTAATCCGACCCTATTGCAGACCGTGGAGGGTCAGCCAGTAATGGTGCATGCCGGACCATTTGCGAACATTGCTGTCGGCCAATCTTCCATTATTGCTGATCGCTTAGGCCTAAAGATGTTCGATTACCATGTAACCGAAAGCGGATTCGGCGCTGACATTGGCTTTGAGAAATTTTGGAATGTGAAATGCCGATTCAGTGGCCTCATTCCTAATGTGGCCGTGGTTACCTGTACTGTGCGGGCCTTGAAGATGCATGGCGGGGGGCCGAAAGTAGTTCCTGGTCTTCCCTTAGATCCTTCCTATACCAAAGAAAATCTGCAGCTAGTGGAAAAAGGCGTAGGCAATCTCATTCATCATATCAATATCGTCAAACAAGCAGGAATTAGACCAGTGGTCTGCATCAACTCTTTCCACACCGATACGAAGGATGAGATCGCTTTGATTCGCCGCCTGGTGGAACCGACTGGCGCGCGAGTGGCTGTTTCTGAGCATTGGGCAAAAGGAGGAGATGGAGCGTTAGAGCTGGCCGATGCGGTCATCGATGCCTGTAATGAAAAAGTTGACTTTAAATTCCTTTATCCCTTAGAGATGCCTCTACGGCAGCGGGTAGAAACTATTGCTAAAAATGTTTACGGAGCAGATGGTGTGTCTTGGACTCCCGAAGCCGAAGAAAAGGCCAAGAGATTTGAAAATGATCCCAAATTTAAGAAATTTGCGACGATGATGGTCAAAACTCATCTTAGCCTTACTCATGATCCCACCCGCAAAGGAGTTCCTAAAGGGTGGATTTTGCCTGTGCGCGATATCTTGGTCTTTTCCGGTGCAGAATTCCTTTGTCCGTGTACTGGGACTATCAGCTTAATGCCGGGGACAAGCTCAGATCCAGCATTCCGGAAGATCGACGTAGATGTAAATACCGGACGGGTCAAGGGGCTCTTTTAGAAGATTTATTTATTCACCGCAAAGCACGCAATGTACGCAGAGATTTGGCAAATATAAATGCAAAATGTTTAGAATTTAAGATTCTCTGCGTTCGCGGCGGGCTCTGCGGTGAACAATTATTAAGGAGGATGAAAATGGCGGCAAAAATAATCAGTGGTACAGAGATAGCCAAGCAGATTCGGGAAGAGTTAGCCAAAGAGGTGGCGCTTTTAAAAGAAAAATATAACGTCGTTCCTGGATTAGTAACTATCCTCGTGGGCCAAAATCCAGCTTCGGTAAGTTATGTGACAGGAAAGCAGAAGACGGCTAAAGAACTTGGTTTTTATTCTGTACAAGACAACCAACCCGAAAGTATTTCCGAAGAAAAGCTCTTAGAATTAATCGCTAAGTATAATCAGGATCCCCAAATCCATGGCATTTTAGTTCAGCTTCCTTTGCCCAAACATATAAATGAAACAAAAGTGCTTTACGCCATAGATCCTAAAAAAGATGTGGATGCTTTTCATCCGGTGAATGTGGGCAAACTAATGATCGGCGAAGCAGATTACTTGCCCTGTACTCCAGCGGGGATTCAGCAGTTGCTTATTCGTTCGGGAGTAAAAGTTGAAGGGGCCGAGGTCGTAGTTTTAGGGCGCTCTAATATTGTGGGCAAACCTATTGCTAATATTTTATTGCAGAAGCAAAAAGGAGCTAATGCCACTGTGACCATTTGCCATACCGGAACCAGGGACATCGCCTTTCATACTCGCCGGGCGGATATTCTCATCGTCGCCGCTGGCAAACCTAAAGCCGTTACGGCGGATATGGTAAAGGAAGGCGCCGTGGTGATTGATGTAGGGGTAAATAGGGTCGGCATGACCAAAGAGGGGAAAGCCATCCTCTGTGGAGATGTGGATTTTGAAGCCGTAAAAGAAAAGGCCAGTATGATTACGCCAGTTCCTGGGGGAGTGGGGCCTATGACTATTACCATGCTCATGATGAATACGGTTAAGGCGGCCAAATTGGCTGCGGGTATAAAAAATTAAATTGCATTTGCTGATTTAACTCATAGGCCATACTGAAAAAAAATATTAAAATTTAGCGAAATTAAAATTAACGGCCGGTAGTCAAGAAAGGAGGGGACATTGGAAGCCAAAACCAAAGAATACCCAGTTATCTGGTTGCAGTGTGCCACCTGTACGGGTTGCTCAGTCTCGGTCTTAAACTCCGTCAGTCCAACTATTAAGAATATGCTCATCGATGAAGTCATTCCGGGAAAACATGTTAATTTGCGTTTCCATGCTACCATCATGGCTGGGGCGGGCGATTTAGCGATGGAGGTGGCTGAAGATACCATGAAAAGGCAGAAAAATGGCTATCTCTTAGTGGTGGAAGGGAGCATTCCAACGGCCCAAGATGGAGTTCATGGGGCCATTGGCGAAAGAAATCATCAGCCAGTATCTATGGTGGAGCGGGTCTTAGAATTCGGGAAAGAGGCCTTGGCCATTATTGCCTTGGGCACCTGTGCCACTTTTGGCGGGATTCCAGCTGCCGCCCCTAATCCCACAGGTTGCGTAGGGACTAAGGAGCTTTTGCAAAGTAGAGGAATAGAAAAACCAGTAATTAATATTTCAGGATGCCCACCTCATCCCGACTGGTTCGTCGGCACAGTGGCCAGAATTCTTCTGCAGGGGCTGCCCGGGGCAGAAGAACTCGATGATTTTGGACGTCCTTTAGCTTTTTATGGCAAGCTCATTCATGAAAATTGCCAGCGCCGAGCTTATTTTGATGAGGGGAAATTTGCCCAAAAACATGGCGACCCCGGTTGTCTCTACGAATTAGGATGTAAAGGACCGATTACCTACGCCGATTGCCCAATTCGTTTATGGAATACAGGAGTCAATTGGTGCGTAGGCTCGGGCGGAGGATGCCATGGTTGTACCCAACCAGAATTTCCGGATTTAGTCTCTCCCTTTTACGTCAAAACCACAGAAATTGAACCTCCCCTCATTAAAAAATCATGAAGGAGAAGGCATATGGGAAAAATTGTTATCGACCCAATAACACGTATTGAAGGACATTTAAAGATTGAATGTTTAGTGGAAAATGGGGTGATCAAAGAGGCACGCAGTTCCGGCATGCTTTTCCGTGGCTTTGAGATCATTTTGCAAGGCCGAGACCCGCGAGATGCCCAGATTATTACCCAGCGAATTTGCGGAGTCTGTAACCTTTGCCATGCCATGGCCTCTACTTTAAATTTAGACAGCGCTTTTGGCTTAGCGGATAAAATTCCCGATAACGGCCGGATTATGAGAAATCTGGCGGCCGGCTTGCATGTGGTGCAAGATCATATTCTTCATTTTTATCATTTAGCCGCCCTCGATTACGTTGATGTCACCAAAGTGGCCAAGTATGCTGGCCACGATCCGGATTTGAAATCAATCCAGGCCTTCATCGGCCGGGGAGAATTAGGTCCCTTTGTACCGCGCTACGAAGGCGATTATCGCCTGCCTGACGAGGTCGATCGCGCCGCCGTAAGTCATTATGTAAAGGCCTTAGAGATGCGCCGCAAAGGTCATGAAGCAGTGGCCATGCTTACGGGACGCATTCCCCATACCGCGGCCATTGTCCCTGGCGGAATGGCCGAGGTGCCCACGGTAGATAAGATCGCCTCCCTTCTTTGGCGCCTCAATGAACTGCGCTCTTTTATTGACAACGTCTACATTCCTGATGTCCTGGCCGTAGCTGAAGCTTATAGCGATTATTTCCAAATTGGTGCCGGATGCAAAAATTACCTTTCCTACGGGGCCTACGATTTAGAAGGCGATAATCCGGATTATACGAAAAGGAAACGGCTTTTCCAACAGGGTACGGTTTCGGCTGACCTAAAACTTCGTCCCCTGGATTTAGGAAAAATTACGGAGGAAGTCCGCCATTCTTGGTACGCAGACGAAACTTCTGGCCTGCATCCCGGTCAAGGGAAAACAATGCCGACTGGGGGGAAAAAGAATGGCTATTCTTGGCTAAAAGCCCCGCGGTATGAGGGCCAAGTTTACGAAGTAGGGCCTTTGGCCCAAATCCTAACTACTTACGCCGGCGGAAATCCCCAGGTAAGGGCTTTAGTAGATAATGTCTTAGGGCACTTTAAAGCAGAACCTCCGGCCCTCTTTTCAGTTTTAGGAAGACACGCGGCCCGGGCTCTTTCCGCCAAATACATTGCTGATTCTATGGGGGAGTGGCTTTTGCAGTTAAAACCCGGCGAACCTGCTTTTATTCCTTATGAGATTCCCGAAGAAGCTTATGGAGTTGGCATTATCGATGCGGCTCGAGGCGCCCTGGGGCACTGGATGGAGATCAAAGATAAAAAGATTGCTAATTACCAATGTGTAGTGCCGACTACTTGGAATGCCTCGCCCCGGGATGATTCCGATACCCCTGGGCCCATTGAGCAGGCTTTAATCGGCACCCGGGTTAAAGATGAACAAAATCCCTTCGAGATCGTCCGCATAGTTCGCTCCTTTGATCCTTGTATGGCGTGCGCGGTACATATGCTAACTCCTAAAGGAAGCGAATTGGGACGCTTCCGCATCTTTTAGGAACAAAAAGGAGGAGAGGAAATGTTACTTTCACAGCAAAAACCTCTGGAAGAAATTTTGCGTTATTTAGAGGGTGAAAATAAAGTCTTTATCTTAGGCTGTAATGGTTGTGCGGAGGCCAGTGGTACGGGGGGCCGAGCTCAGGTCTTAGAGATGAAAGCCGCCCTGGAAAAAGCAGGAAAGAAGGTTACCGGGTACAGTGTGGTGGATTTTCTCTGCCAAAAGGCCTTAGTTCAATCCCGGTTACGAGGAAAAAGCAAAGAAGTGCGCGAAGCGGATTCGATTTTGGCATTAACTTGCGGGATTGGTGTGCAAGCAGTAGCGGCGGTGAGTAATAAAATGGTCCATCCAGGCTGTAATACTATGCCTTTAGGCGGAATGCGCGGGGAATGGCCTGGGGCGGAGCGCTGCCGGGAATGCGGAGATTGCGTCTTAGAACTTACGGGCGGGATATGCCCTTTAACTTCTTGCTCTAAGTTTTTGCTTAACGGAGCTTGCGGGGGCACGACTAAAGAAGGGAAATGCGAAGTAGATCCGGAGATGGATTGTGGCTGGCGTTTGATTTATGAACGCTTAGAGAAGTTGGGTAAATTGGAAAAGCTCCGCCAGATCCAAGAACCTAAGGATCATAGCAAAATGCTGCCGGCCAAGGGCCTGCGGAGTACCACTTATTGGGCCTTGGAGCAGAGGAAATAAAGGAGGAGGAAAAAGATGGGTTTGCAGGAGAGTTTAGCCTCGGGAAAATTTGTCGTTACGGCAGAAGTCGGTCCCCCAAAGGGAACTAATATCGAAGAGATGATGGCTGATGCTGAATTGCTCCGCGGCCGGGTAGAGGCCATAAATGTGACGGATTTACAGAGCTCGGTCATGCGTCTGGGATCATTGGCTGTCTGTCATTTGTTACAAGAGCGGGGACTGGAACCTATCTTCCAAATTACCTGCCGGGACCGGAACCGTTTAGCTTTGCAAGCCGATTTGCTCAGCGCCTCGGTCTTGGGCATCAAGAATGTCTTAGCCCTCACGGGAGACTATGCTTCTTTAGGAGACCATCCGCAAGCTAAGCCGGTCTTTGACTTAGATTCGGTCAACTTGATCCGCGTCATCAAGAAGCTGGAAGCAGGCACTGATATGGTGGGAAATCCGTTAAACGGAGCGCCTAAATTCTTTGTGGGGGCGGTAGTTAATCCGGGTGGAAATCCTTTAGAAGCCCAGCTTATTAAGATGGAGAAAAAAATTCAAGCCGGCGCCTCTTTCTTCCAGACCCAGGCCGTTTATGATTTGCCCTCTTTTGAAAAATTCATGAAGCGGGTAGCGCCTTTTAAAGTTCCTGTGTTAGCGGGAATTATTATGCTCAAATCCGCTGGTATGGCGCGCTTTATGAATAAAAACGTGGCCGGAGTATTTGTTCCCGAGCCTTTGATTCAGAGAATGGCCAAAGCTGAAGATCGGGTAAAAACCAGCATTGCCATCGCCGCCGAATTGATTAAGGAATTAAAAGGCATGTGCCAAGGGGTGCATATCATGCCTATCGGCTGGGAGAGCAAAGTACCTGCTCTTCTGGATGCCGCCAATTTATGAGGAATTTGCCAAGGCTGGATAAACCGGACGTCCAGATCCGGAGAAGTAAATGTGGAAAATAAGCAAATTTTGGCCAGGATGGTCATTCCGCTCTTTAGGTTCGAAGCTTCTTTTCAGTTTCTTGTTGGTAGTTTTGGGCGGGGGCTTAACTTCCTCTTTAATCGGTACGCGCATGGTAGGAAATACCATCATGGCCGAAGCGCAGAAGAAAGTCCGCCATGACTTGGATTCGGCCTGGTTGGTTTATGAAGAGAAGTTACGGCGCATCAAAGATGTTCTCGACTTGACGGCCAAAAGGGATTTGGTTATTAGGTGCTTAAAAGAAGGCCAAGTTGAATTGCTTAGGAGAGAGTTGGAGAAGATAAGGTTGGACTACCAGTTGGATATACTCACGGCCACTAATCAAAAAGGAATAGTAATTACACGCACGCGGTATCCTTACCAAGCAGGAGATTTTCAAGGGAATGATGAATTGGTCCGCCGCGCTTTACAGAAAGAAAGAGTTGTTTCCACAGAAATCATTCCTCAGGAAGAATTGGCCAAAGAGGGCCCCGAATTAGTACGCCAGGCCTTCATGGAGTTTGTACCTACTCCAAAGGCCAAAGAAAGACCCGAAACCAAAGAAACTTCGGGAATGATGCTCAAAGCAGCCGTGCCTATTTTGGATCTCAACGGGAATGTTTTGGGTGTTTTATATGGCGGAACGCTCCTCAATCGCAATTATGAGATCGTGGACAAGATCAAAGAAGTTGTCTTCAAAGGCGAGCGTTACAAAGGAAAAGAGACCGGGACGGCCACAATTTTCCAATGGGACTTACGGATTTCCACCAACGTCAAAGACAAGAATGGATTGCGCGCTATTGGCACCCGCCTGGCCCGCGATGTATACGATCAAGTCTTAGAAAATGGCCGAGCTTGGATTGATCGGGCTTTTGTGGTTAACGATTGGTATATTGCCGCTTATGAACCAATTCGCAATTTGCGCCAGGAGATCATCGGCATCCTTTATGTAGGAACTTTGGAAGAACCGTATGCGGATTTGCGCCAGAATGTAGTGCTTAGCTTTTTTGGTATAGCAGGTTTAGGATTGATCTTGGTGCTCTTCTTAGCTTATTTTATTACCCGCTCCATAACCAAACCGATAGGCGAGTTGGTAAAAGCAACTGAAGGAATTGCGGGTGGAGACTTTTCCCACGAGGTAACCATCCAAAGCAAAGATGAAGTGGGCCAGTTAGCTACTTCCTTCAACCGCATGGTACGGACTTTGAAAGCGACCATGGCCGAACTGCACGCGGTTAATCAAAAACTGCAAGACCTAAATCGACATTATTTGGAGATGGTAAGTTTTATTACTCATGAGTTAAACCAACCTATGGGCGTGCTCAAAGGGTTCTTAATTTTGCTCAGGGATGAAGCTCTGGGGCCTTTAAAAGAGGCCAAACAAAAACAGGCCGTAGCGACGATGCTGCGCAATGTCAATTCCCTGATCAATATGATCCAAAAATATTTGCAATTAGGAAAGATAGAGTCAGGAAGATTAGAAGTTAATAAGTTGCGCATTCCCGTCTTCGCCGAAGCTTTACAGCCTATTTTGGAGGATGAAAAACCGCAACTGGACGCCCGCCAAATGCAAATTATTATTGAAAATGAAGAATTTTTCCGGAGCCTGGAAGTTGAAGCCGATCCCATCTTACTCCGGATTGTCTTCAGCAATTTAATAGGCAATGCCCTTAAGTATGGAGTAGAAAAGGGAAAGATTTGGGTGGGAGTTAAAGAGGAACCGAAGGAATATGTCTTTTATGTGAAGAATGAAGGACGAGGTATTCCCGCCGATAAATTGGACAAAGTATTTGAAAAATTTACCCGCTTAGAGGGCGAGTTGGAGCGTCGGCGCGGAGGGACCGGATTGGGTTTATTTAATGCCAAAGAAATTATTGAACGTCATGGAGGAAGGATTTGGGCCGAATCTGCAGAAGGCAAATGGGCGAACTTTTTATTCACCATCCCTAAAGGAAGCTAATCAAAGCGCAGGGCAGCCGAGGGAGGTATAAACAATGGAAGGGCGCAAAAAGGTATTAGTGATTGATGATGAACCGGACATGGTGGAGATGATTTCCATGGCTTTAGATAGGGAATTTGAGGTGATCACAGCTTATAATGGGAAAGAGGGGGTCCATAGGGCCCAAGATGAAAAGCCCGATGCCATAGTATTAGATATAATGATGCCGGAGAAAGATGGATTTGCAGCTTGCCGGGAATTAAAAGCTGATTCCCGTACGGCCTCTATTCCTATTCTCATTCTCACTGGAGTTGGCGAATACTTTGGCCGTTCCAAGTATGCCCGCAGTAGTGGTTTAGAGATCGAAGCTGAAGATTTTTTGGCCAAGCCTGTGGATCCCCAGGAATTACTGCGGCGAGTGCAGGCTCTTATCGCCCAGAGCCAGAAATAGAAAGGGAGGGACTATGGTCCTTTTAGAGATAAGAAAGGCTGCCGAAATTTTCGGGGAAGTAGATAAGGGCCGGAAAGTATTTATTCTCGCCTGTATGGGTTGGCCAAATTTCTGTAATCCAGGTGGAGAAGATCAGCTCCGCCAGATGAAGAAAGAATTGGCCTTGCTGGGCGTGAACTTCACCGGCAGCTTAGTCTTAGATGCCCTCTGTAATAAAGGCTGGGATGAATTAAGTCTGTTGAAAAAGTTGCGGCAAGTTGGGCAGGCTGACCTCATCTTAGCTTTGACTTGCCAGGTGGGCGAGCAGATCTTAGAAGCCTCGGGAAAGAAAATTGTGCCGGCTGCCTCCACCATAAATGTAGAAGGATTCGAAGGCGTTTGGACAGAAAAAGAACCCTGTCGGTTGTGCGGAGAATGTTTTTTGGATTTGAGCGGGGGGCTTTGTCCTTTATATTTTTGCCCCAAGGCTTTATTGAACGGTCCTTGCCAAGGAGCAGATCAAGGCCGATGCGAAGTAGATCGGCAAAATCCCTGTGGTTGGGAATTGATCTATGAACGACTTCGGAAATTAGATAAATTGGAGATATTGAAAACATATGCTGGCCCGCGCGATCACAGTGAAATTCTGCCTTTATTGCGCCTGCGGACTTCCGTGGCTTTGGCGGTAAGTAAACTTTAAAATTAACAAGCTCTATTCCCCGCGAAGGAGTAAAGAAAGATGCTATTAAGGGAAAAATTAGAGCGTGGCAAATTTGTGGTGACTTGTGAAATCAATCCGCCCAAAGGAGTGGAGGTTGCTGACCAAATAAAAGAGTTAGATTCTTTAAAAGGGCGAGTTGATGCGGTAGCCGCTACGGATAGCAAGAGCTCGGTGATGACCATGTCCGCCCTTATTTTTAGCTATTTTTTAAAAGAAAGAGGGTTCGAACCCATTCTTAACCTGAGTTGTCGGGATCGCAATCGTTTGGCTTTGCAAGCTGACCTCTTGGGAGCGGCCGCCTTGGGCATTCAAAATATCTTAGTAGTCACCGGGGATTATGCTTCCATGGGAGATCATCCGCAAGCAAAACCCGTATTTGACTTGGATGCTGTGCAATTGTTAAAGACCTTGCAGATTTTAACGCAAGGCCAGGATTTAGGTAATAATTTTATAAAAGGGAAACCCACCTTCTTTCCCGGGGCGACTGTTAGTCCGCTCCCCAGCACTGAGGCCGCTTTAGAACTGCAGCTCATCAAGATGGAGAAGAAAGCAGCGGCCGGCGCCAAGTTCTTTATAACTCAGCCTATCTTTGATTTACGGGCCCTGGATAATTTTATGAAAAGAGTGGTCAAATTTAAATTACCAGTTTTAGCCAGTATTTTGCCTTTAAAATCCGTCTCCATGGCCAGATTTTTAAATAAGAATATGCCGGGTATTTTTGTACCAGAAGAAATTATAAATGAAATGGCGAATGCGCCAGATCGGGTAAAAGGGGGCATTGAAATTTCAGCCAAATTAATTCGCCGCCTGTTAGGAATTTGCCAAGGTATCCATTTAATCCCAGCTGGCTGGGAGAAGTTTTTGCCTTCTATCTTGGATACAGCCCGAATTTAAATAGTTTAAAAAGGTCGTTGATGACCAAAAGAATTCTTGAAGAAGGGAGAGATCCATGGCTAAAATTTTAGTGGTAGATGATGAACCTGATATGGTGGAAATGATTAAAGCAGCTTTGGAAAGTGCTAACCATCAAGTAGTGGCCGCTTACAACGGACAAGAAGGAATAGATAAGGCTAAAAAAGAAAAACCGGATGCGATCATCTTGGATATCATGATGCCGGTTAAAGATGGGTTCGTGGCCTGCAAAGAAATGAAAGAAGATCCGCTTTTAAAGCATATTCCTATTTTAGTTCTCACAGCCGTAAGTGAGCATTTTGCCCACACCCGATACGCCAAAAGTATGGGTTTAGAGTTAGATGCCGAAGACTATATTGATAAGCCGATTGACCCCAAGATACTTTTGGCGCGGCTGGAGAAACTGCTCAAAAAATAAGGCCGCAAACTGGTTAGTCATTTTCCGTCGATATTAGGACGGCGGAAGAAGAAAGGGACATTTTGCCCCATCTGGATAATTTGGGAGGGAAAAAGCTTTTGTTAACCAACCAAGAAGAAATGTGGGAAGAAAAAAGATGGCGAGTTCAGGAATGCTACCAATGCCAAAAATGTTCGGCGGGATGTCCTTTAGCCCTGGAAATGGACATAAAGCCCCATCAGATAATTCATCTCTTGGCCCTGGGCCAGAAAGAACGGGCCCTGGCCAGCCGGACGATCTGGATTTGTGCTTCCTGTTATACTTGTAGCACCCGTTGCCCAAACGATATCGATATCGCCGGCGTAATGGATTGGTTGCGGCAAACAGCAATGAAGGAAGGAATTAAACCGGCCATCGCCGAAGTTCCTTTATTCCATGAGACCTTTTTAAGTTGCCTAAAAAGCCATGGACGCGTACACGAACTCTCTTTAATGGCCAAATATAAATGGAAAGCGGGACGCTGGTTTGAAGATTTAAAATTAGGATGGCACTTATGGACTAAAGGAAAACTCAAGTTCTGGCCGGGGCAAGTAAAAAATAAAAAAGAAATTAAGGAGCTATTTCTTAAAAAATAATAATTAACGAGCCAAGGTGGAAAAGTGCGCATCTCTTACTATCCAGGCTGCTCTTTGCAGGGGACAGCCGTAGAATATGACCAATCCCTTAAAGCCGTGGCCGAGAAATTGGGAATCGAGCTGGTAGAACTTCCGGACTGGAATTGCTGCGGGGCTAGCTCGGCCCATGCTCTGGACTTTATGCTAGCCAAGAATTTAGCCGCCCGTAATTTGGCCATGGCCGAAAGACAAAGTATGGATCTGCTGGTTCCCTGCGCTGCTTGTTACAACCGCTTGCAGACTGCCCAAGAGGAGGAGCGCGAGCGAGGACAAACTAATTATGATTTCCAGATTTTAAATATCTTAGAATTATTAAATAGAGAAGAAATAACCAAGAAAATTGTTTCCCTAATCAAAAATCCTTTGAGGGGATTAAAGGTTGTTCCTTATTACGGTTGCCTTTTGGTCCGTCCGCCACGGGTTACGGGGGCGAAAAATTTTGAGAACCCTAAGGAAATGGACTATTTACTCAAGCTCATGGGAGCTGAAGTAATCCCTTGGTCTTATAAGACTGATTGTTGTGGGGGAAGCCTAATTTTGACCGCCAAAGCTTTTGTCTTCCGTTTGGTGGAGAGAATATTGGCCCAGGCCTTAGCTGCTGGGGCTGAAGCCATCGCGGTAGCTTGTCCTTTGTGCCACGCTAATTTAGATACGCGCCAAAAAGAGATTGCCCAAGGGGCGGGCGCAGAATACGAAATTCCTATTTTTTATATTTCCGAATTAATCGGTTTAGCTTTCGGGGATAAAGATAGTAGAAAGTGGTGGAAGAAGCATTTCATTAATCCGGCCAAAATCATAGAAAAAAGAGCAGTTCTTTGAGGCTTTAAAGAAATGGAATTAAGGAAAGAAGAAAAAATTTCTCAATCAGAAAAGATCGGGGCCGTAATGGTCGTGGGCGGCGGCATCGGCGGTATGCAGGCGGCCCTGGATTTAGCTAATTCTGGTTTCAAAGTTTATTTGGTGGATACGTCTTCGGCCATCGGGGGCAAGATGGCCCAATTGGACAAGACTTTTCCCACTAATGATTGCTCCATGTGCACGATCAGCCCCAAATTAGTAGAAACTGGCCGCCATTTGAATATCCAATTGATGATGGATACAGAAGTAGTGCAGGTGGAGGGTGAGGCAGGGAACTTTAGGGTTACCGTACGCCACAAACCACGTTATATTGACGTGAGCAAATGCACCGGTTGTGGTGAGTGTGCGCAAGTCTGCCCGGTGATCATTCCGGGGCGTTTTGATGAAGGATTAGCCAAGCAACGAGCGGCTTATAAACTCTACCCGCAGGCAGTTCCGAATGCCTTTGCTATTGTCAAAAGGGGGATTGCCGCCTGCCGGGATGCTTGCCCGGCGCACCAGCGAGCGCAAGGTTACATTGCCCTTATCCGTGAAGGCCGCTACGAAGACGCCATGCGGGTCATCAAAGAAGATAATCCTTTTCCGGGAATCTGTGGGCGGATTTGTAATCACCGCTGTGAAGATGCCTGCAATCGTAATTTAATAGATCAGCCTTTGCATATCTCCGCCTTGAAACGATTTGTCGCCGATCAAGTATATGCTAAACCTTATCAACCTCCCCAACCTCCTCCTTTAATCCATGAAGATAGAATCGCAATCATCGGAGCTGGACCTTGTGGGTTGACCGCGGCCAAAGACCTCCGCCAGGCCGGTTATCCAGTAACGGTATTCGAAGCTTTGCCGGTAGCTGGGGGAATGTTGCGCGTGGGGGTTCCGGAATACCGCTTGCCCAGTGCCATCGTAGATCGGGAGGTGCAGGAGATTGTAGATTTGGGCGTAGAGATCAGATTAAATACGCCGGTTACTAATCTCGATGAAATCTTTAATCAAGGATTTAAAGCGGTCTTGATTGCCGTGGGCGCGCACGAAGGGCGGAAGTTGCCTATCCCGGGGGTAGATTTGCCCGAAGTATTAATAAATACGCAGTTTCTTAGAGATGTACGTTTAGGCGGCGCAGGAAAGAAGCGCCTGGAAAGCCTGATCGCCGGGAAGCATGTTCTAGTTTTGGGCGGAGGCAATGTGGCCGTAGATTGTGCGCGTACAGCTTTGCGCTTAGGGGCAGCGCGGGTGGACATGGCTTGTCTGGAAAGCCGAGAAAAAATGCCTGCTCATCCTACGGAAGTGCAGGAAGCGGAAGAAGAAGGTATTACGATTTATAATAGCCGGTCTTTCAAAAGCATTCTGGAAAATGACGGTCATGTAGCAGGAGTAGAAGCTCTAAAAGTTACTTTCATGGAATTTGATAGTGAAGGTCGGCTTACTTTGGAAACCGAGGAAAAGAGTGAACATATCCTTCCGGCTCAGGTAGTAATCTTTGCTATTGGGCAAAGGGCAGGTTTAGGGTTTATTCCGGAGAGCGCCGGGGTGGGCATAACCAAACAAGCTACGATTGCCGTAAACCCGAACACTTACGCCGCTACTAGGCCCGGAGTTTTTGCGGCCGGGGATGCGACTACCGGCACGGCCTACGTTATTGAAGCAGTGGCCGCCGGACACAAAGCGGCCGCCAGCATAATTAAATATTTGCAAGGGGAAGATTTAGAACCTAAGGCCAAGCCCGAGCTGCCGGTAGTAAAACTCACTAAGGAAGAGATTCAAGAAAGAATAGAAAGAGGAGAAGTGCGTTATACTCCGCGCGTACCTATGAAAGCCAAAGAGGTGGTGGAGCGGGTCCGTTCCTTTGCCGAAGTAAATTTGGGTTACACAGAAGAGGAGGCGCAGGCCGAGGCCGCCCGTTGTTTAGCCTGCGGTATTTGCTCGGAGTGTCTTTCTTGTTTTTATAAGTGTGGTCTGGGAGCAATTGACCACGATATGGTGGAGAAGATTGA
Organism: Thermodesulfobacteriota bacterium; assembly: GCA_049699975.1. Classification (GTDB taxonomy): domain Bacteria; phylum Desulfobacterota; class SM23-61; order SM23-61; family SM23-61; genus CAZAGD01. The sequence continues at coordinate 15,835 of JBNAWB010000017.1, read as the reverse complement.
AGCAGTCCAAGTTGGTTCTTTGATTCTCGCTCCGGGTTTTGAGGTTTATGACGCCGTGGGGGCGCAGGAATTGGGATTAGGAAGATATGCCAATGTCCTTAATGCGCTGCAATTTGAACGCCTTCTTTCCGCCTCGGGACCTACTATGGGCCATGTGCAGCGCCCTTCTGATGGGCAAGTGCCGCACCGGATTGCCTTTCTGCAGTGCGTGGGTAGTCGTGATAAAAACCATCCCTATTGTTCAGCGGTTTGCTGCATGTATGCAACGAAACAAGCGATCATTGCCAAAGAACACGAACCTGACCTTAACCCGGTAATTTTTTTCATAGACCTCCGGGCTTACGGTAAGGGTTTTGATGCTTATTATGAACGGGCCAAGAAAGAATATGGAGTTAAATATGTGCGGTGCGCTATTTCGCGCGTAGCCGAAGACCCGCATACCAAGAACCTGATCCTGACCTATTTAGATAACTCCGGGGAAGTAAAGGAGGAAGAGTTTGACTTGGTAGTTCTTTCCGTAGGCATGGTTATTTCCGCCTCTACCCGGGAATTAGCCAAGAAATTAGGGGTGGAGGTTGATGAATATGGGTTTGCTGAGACTGATATCTTTAATCCCTTGGCTACTTCGCGCCCGGGCATTTTCGTTTGCGGAGCTTTTCAGTCTCCCAAAGATATTCCCGAGACCGTGGCCCAAGCGAGTGGGGCGGCGGCTGCTGCCTCCGAGATTTTGGCGCCAGTTAGGGGCAAATTAGTAGTTAGCAAAGAATACCCGCCGCTGAAAGAAATTAAGGAGGAAGAGGAAGTCAGAATCGGCGTCTTCATTTGCCACTGCGGGAACAATATTGGGGGAGTGGTTAATGTGCCCGCGGTCAAAGAATATGCGGCGAAATTTAAAAATGTAGTTTTAGTGGATGAAAACCTTTATACTTGCTCCCAAGACACGCAGGAAAAGATAAAAAAAGCCATTGCGGAACATAACTTAAATAGAGTTATCGTAGCTTCCTGCACTCCGCGTACCCATGAACCACTCTTTCAAGAGACGATTAGAGAAGCGGGCTTGAATCGCTACCTTTTTGAGATGGCCAACATTCGCGATCAATGTTCCTGGGTCCATATGCACCAGAAAGAAGAGGCCACAGAGAAAGCCCGCGCTTTAGTGCGCATGGCCATTGCTCATGCCCGCTTGCTGCAGCCGTTGCCAGAATTACCGAAGAACGTGATTAAGAGGGGCCTGGTAATTGGCGGGGGATTGGCTGGCATGGAAGCAGCTTTAGGTTTGGCCGAACAGGGGTTTGAGGCGGTTTTAATTGAAAAAGAAGCGGAGTTAGGGGGAAATCTGCGGCATTTGCGACGTACTCTGAATGGCCAGGATGTCGGCCAATTTCTGGAAGAATTGCAAGCAAAGGTACAGAAACATCCGCGAATTCAAGTTTTTACTAACGCCGTAGTGACCGATTTTTCCGGGTACGTAGGCAACTTTAAAACCAGTATCTTGGTGGGCCCGCGCATGTTCAGCCGGGAAATTGAACATGGGGTGACCATCGTGGCCACAGGCGGCGAAGAATATAAACCCAAAGAATATCTTTACGGCCAAGATGAACGTATCGTTACCCAATTAGAATTAGAAGATTTATTAGCTAAAGATTCCCGGCGGTGGAAAGAAGTTAAAGAAATAGTAATGATTCAGTGTGTCGGTTCGCGGAATGAGGAGCGCCCCTATTGTAGCCGGGTTTGCTGCGCCGAGGCCGTTAAGAATGCTTTGCATATCAAAGAACTTAATCCCCAAGCTCGAGTTACCATTCTTTACCGGGATATGCGCATGTACGGGCTTTGGGAAAGTCACTATAAGCGCGCTCGCCAAGCAGGTGTGCGCTTTGGGCGCTATGAAGAAGATCGCCCGCCAGAAGTTAAGATCCAAGAAGGAAAGCTTAAAGTCGCAGTATTTAATCCCACCTTAAAAGAGGAGATAGAGTTTACTCCTGATTATGTAGTCCTTTCCGCAGCTACGATCGCGGCTGATACTGCGGAATTAGGCAGGATGTTGAAGGTCCCGCGCACAGCCGAAGGATTTTTCTTAGAAGCGCATATGAAATTACGGCCGGTAGATTTTGCCTCCGAAGGAATTTATCTCTGTGGTCTGGCTCATGGGCCGAAACTGATTGATGAATGTATAGCCCAAGCCAAAGGGGCCGTAGCCAGAGCTTGTACTATTTTGGCTAAAGATGAGATTCTGGTGGGCGGAATAGTTTCTGTAGTCAATCCCGAAAAATGCGCAGCTTGCCTCACTTGTGTGCGCGTTTGTCCTTATAATGTTCCCGTGATCAATGCCGAGGGCGTGGCGGAAATTGAACCGGCCATGTGTCATGGGTGTGGAATTTGCGTGGCCGAATGTCCGGGCAAAGCCATCACTTTACAGCATTTTACTGATGAGCAGATTTTAGCTAAATGTCAAGCTCTCTTAGAAAAGGACCTAAAGGCGATTAGGCAAGCGGAGGCGGCGTGATGGAAAATTTTGAGCCCCTCATAGTTGCTTTTTGTTGCCATTATTGCGCTTACACAGCGGCGGACTTAGCAGGGACAATGCGTTTGCAATACCCGCCGAATTTGCGCATTATCCGGGTTCCTTGCACAGGGAAGGTGGATGTCCTTTTTTTACTCAAAGCTTTTGAAGAAGGCGCCGATGGCGTTTATGTGGCGGGCTGCCTGGAAGGAGACTGTCATTTTCTCAAAGGGAATCTGCGGGCCAAAAAAAGAGTAGCCTTGGCTAAGCGCCTTCTCGATGAAGTGGGCTTAGGAGGGGAAAGACTGGAGATGTATAACATGTCGGCGGCTATGGGGCCGCGTTTTGCTGAAGTAGCCCGAGAGATGACGGAGAAGATAAGAAAATTAGGACCGAGTCCAATTAAAAAGACGCTCCGCGAAGAGAGCCGGGCGCAGGGAGAAAATAAAGATTTAAACAAAGCCGTAAACTACTGAGCCTGCTTCTTTTTTTAGAGAAAATGTAAAAGGTTAAACGAGAAACTAAGGAGCAGAAGATGATTATTGCTGAAGGGAAACCCATCAAAGAAATTTTGGCCATGATTGAGCCCTTCGATAAGCTAATAGTAGCTGGCTGTAAAGGCTGTGTGACAGTTTGTGCGGCAGGGGGAGAAAAAGAGGTGGGGATATTAGCGGCCGCTTTGCGTTTAGCGCGGCATACCCAAGGGAGATCTCTGGAGACAAAAGAGGTGACTTTAGAAAGGCAGTGCGATGCTGAATATTTAGAACCGATGCGCGAATACGCCGATCAATACCAAGCCATCCTTTCTTTAGCTTGTGGAGCGGGGATTCAATTTGTGGCCGAAAAATTTCGCTACCATCCTGTCTTGCCAGGAGTTAACACCCAATTCATTGGTGTAACTGAAGAACAGGGGGTATGGACGGAAAGGTGCCAAGCCTGCGGTCAGTGCGTGTTAGACCTTACGGGAGGTATCTGTCCGATCAGCCGCTGCTCAAAAAGTCTGCTTAACGGGCCGTGCGGAGGTTCTAAAAACGGCAAATGCGAAGTAGACTCGGAGATTGCCTGCGGCTGGCAATTAATATATGATCGGCTGAAAGAATTAGGCCAGTTAGATAAGTTAGAAGTCATTATCCCAGTCAAGGATTGGTCCAAGAGTCGGGATGGCGGCCCCCGCCGGCGTGTCCGGGAGGATTTAAGGATATGAAAGCCGGGAGTAGATTAGAAAAAATTTTGACTAGCGGAGGATTTGCCGTTACGGGCGAGCTGGGGCCGCCCAAAGGCGCCGATGTGTCCGTAATTGAGAGAAAAGCCAATCTTTTGCGGGGCAATGTGGATGCCATTAATGTGACGGACAATCAAACGGCTATTGTGCGCATGTCCTCCATGGCGGTGGGGGCTATTCTGCAGCGGATGGGTTTAGAGGCGACCATGCAGATGGTTTGTCGGGACCGGAATCGTATTGCCATGCAGAGCGATATCTTTGGCGCCTACGCTTTAGGCATCCGCAACATCTTATGTCTTACTGGGGACCATCAAAAATTTGGCAACCACCCCACGGCCAAAAATGTTTTTGACTTAGATTCGATCCAACTCATCCAAATGGTCAAGCGCCTGCGTGATGAACATAAGGTTTTAGGAGGGGATGAAATTGAAGGCGTACCTGCTATGTTCATCGGGGCGGCGGAGAATCCCTTTGCTGACCCCTTTGAATACCGGGTTATTCGTTTGGCCAAGAAGGTAGCCGCCGGCGCTGATTTTATTCAGACCCAGTGTATTTACGACCTGGAAAAATTTGCGCGTTTTATGGAGATGGTCAGGGATGGCGGCCTGGATGAAAAAGTACACATTTTGGCTGGAGTAACGCCTTTGAAATCAGTGGGTATGGCGCGGTATATGAAGGAAAAAGTAGCCGGGATGGAGATTCCGGATGAAATCATCAATCGCTTAAAAGGAGTCGGTAAAGATAAAGTTAGGGAAGAGGGCATAAAAATCTGTGTGGAGCAGATTCAGAAGTTGCGGGAAATAAAGGGTGTGCACGGGATTCATTTGATGGCCATAGAATGGGAAGAAGTAGTGCACGAGATCGTGGAGAAAGCCGGTTTACTTCCCCGGCCGCAAATGGATTAGAAAGAAGCAATAAGCGGGGCAAAGATTGACTACCAAAGGCCCAGATAATTTAGTCTCTTTAAAATTTTATCCGGATAATCAAGAGATACGGGTAAAGGGCGGGGAAAATTTGCTCAAAGCAGCAATGGAAGCCGGGGTCTATATTCCAGCCTCTTGCGGTGGGGAAGGAGTTTGTGGCCAGTGCCGAGTAATCATAGAAAAGGGAGACGTAGATAGCCCCCCCAGCCCAAAGATTTCGGCTGCAGAGTATCAAAAAGGAGTGCGTTTAGCTTGTCAAACGAAAGTCTTAAGCGATGTAGAAGTACGTCTGCCGGTAAAAGCGCAGTTGGATAAAAAATTAATTAGTCGCACCCGCGAAAGGGTAAGGGCTGGGCGGAAAGTTTCCCATCATGAATTGGAATCTTTAGTCTTAGGATGGTGCTTCAATCCCGCCGTACGCAAGTATTATATAGAAATGGAGCCTCCTTCATCGCAAGACAATCGTTCTGATTTAGCCCGGTTGCTCTGGGCTTTGAGAAAACAGCATGGACTGGAGAGCATCTCGGTTGATTTTCGCCTCATTAAAAAATTGCCTTTTATTCTCCGTGAAGGTGCTTGGCGGGTCACAGCCATTATCGTTCAGACCAGGATGGAATCGCAATTGAGGGAGGATCAACTTCGCGGTTCGCGGAGGCCCAAGTTAATTAATGTGGAAGCAGGAGATACCACGAAAGAACATTATTCTATTGTCCTTGATATAGGCACGACCACTATCTGGGCTCAACTTCTTGATTTACAAAAACGGAAAACTTTGGCTGAGGCTTCAGATTACAACAGCCAGATTCGTTATGGAGACGATGTCCTTACCCGGATTGTCTTCTCCCAACGTTCAGGAGGACTAAAAAAACTGCAAGAGAGTGTCGTGGGCACGATCAATGGGTTAATCCGCGAGCTCATTGGTAAAGCGGGGGTTAATATTTCCCGTGTTTCCCACATGGCCGCTGCCGGCAATACGGTAATGACGCATTTACTTTTAGGCTTGAACCCCAAATTTTTGCGCGAGTCTCCCTATACGCCCGTGGCCAATTTTATCCCCCCGGTGCGGGCGGCTGAGTTGGGAATAGAAGTGGATGAGCATGTGCACTTATACACTTTTCCCGCCGTAGCCTCCTACGTAGGGGGGGATATTGTCTCCGGAATATTGGGTTCGGGTATCTACCAACGGCAACCCCTTACGCTTTATATCGATATCGGGACGAATGGGGAAATCGTAATCGGCCACTCCGATTGGTTAGTTACGGCCGCTTGCTCCGCCGGACCTGCCTTTGAAGGAGGTGGTATCAAACACGGCATGCGGGCAACTTTGGGCGCCATAGAGGATTTTCGCCTGGATCCGCAAACTTTGGAACCGATGCTCATGACAATCGGCATGGTTAAGCCCCGGGGAATTTGTGGCTCGGGCCTGATCAATATCATTGCCGAATTCTTGTTAACAGGAGTAATAAATCCTAAAGGGAAGTTTAACCCAGATCTGCCCTCCAGAAGAATACGTTTGGGACCAGATGGTTGGGAGTATGTGCTCGCTTTTAAAGAAACAACGGCTACGGGAGAAGATATTGTGCTTACCGAAGTAGATATTGATAACCTTATCCGCGCCAAAGCAGCTATGTATGCGGGCTATGTCACTCTTTTGCAATCCGTGGGGCTTTCCATTTCTGATTTGGAACAAGTCGTCATCGCCGGAGCCTTTGGTTCTTTCATCGATGTGGAACGGGCAATTACCATCGGCCTCTTACCCGATTTACCTCTTGATCGATTTTTATTCATTGGGAATGGGTCTCTTTTGGGGGCGCGGCTGGTCTCTTTTTGTAATGAAATGCTCGATGATGCCGAACGAATTGCCCGAATGATGACTAATATAGAATTGAGTGAAAACCCATCTTTTATGGAAAATTATGTGGCGGCCCTATTTTTACCCCACACAGATTTCAAAGCCTTCCCCACGGTGGCGGAAAGACTGGGCCAAGGAGTATTGAATTAAGGAGGGGAGAAGTTTGGGTAAAGTTATGGCCATGGCGGGCAAAGGCGGGACGGGGAAAACGACCTTGGCGGCCCTTATCATCCGCTACTTGAAAAAAAAAGGAATGGGTCCCATTCTGGCTGTAGATGCTGACCCAAGTTCAAATTTAGGAGAAGCCTTAGGTTTAGAAGTAGATAAAACTTTGGGCGCCGCCCGGGAAGATTTTTTTGAGATTAAGGGTAATTTACCGCCCGGGATGACGAAAGAGAATTACTTGGAGATGAGGTTACACGAAGTTTTGATTGAATCTCCGGGCCTCGATCTTTTAGTTATGGGACGGCCAGAGGGGCCAGGATGCTATTGCTATGCCAATAATATCCTGCGCCGCCATTTAGACAGGTTAGTGCATAACTATCCCTTTGTGGTTATGGATAACGAAGCGGGGATGGAACATCTGAGTCGGCGCACAACCCAAGGAGTGGATTATCTTTTTTTCTTAGCTGATTATTCTTTAAGAGGAATACGCACGGTAGGCCAAATAAAGAAATTAGTGGAAGAACTAAAGCTGGCCGTAAAACAGAAATATTTGATTATTGACCGGGCTCCGCAGAACATAGATGGCATTTTTGCTACCGAAGTCTCCAAACAGGGGATAGAACTTTTAGGTATGATTCCGGAAGATCCGTATATTAAGGAACAAGAGTTGCAAGCGAGGTCTTTGCTCGATTTACCTGAAGAGTCACCGGCAGTGCAAGCCGTGGCTAAAATGCTGGCAAAAATAATTTAAAAATTTTTAAGTTTAAGAAAGGAGGGAAAAAGAAAATATGGCTTTGGAAGAAAAAGAACTTTTTAGCGGGGAAAAAGTGAAAGTAATTGGTCCAGAGTATGAACCAGGAATTCCGGAACAACCCCATCAATGGCGCAAAAAAATTCTCAGTCGACAAGATATGCTCAAATATTTGCAGAGCGGGGAGCGGTACTGGTTCAGTAAAGATTGGTATGGAAGTGAAAAAAGAAAAACTCCGGCTTAAGGAAGTTAATGGATAAAATAAGGGGTTAGGAACTAAAAGGAGGTGGCCAGTGGAGATACCAAAAATTAATTATACCGGAAAGATCAAAGAAGTAACCGTAGGGTCGGGTCCTAAAGCATTGACTGTGGGGGGAGAAACTATGTACCCCTTTCATCTTTTTGAGGGCCAAATGCCCAATCCTCCCCGGATCGCTATGGAGGTTTACGATGCTCCCCCTGAGGAATGGCCCGAAGCCGCTTTGGAACCTTTTCAGGATGTAATTAATGATCCTGTGGCTTGGGCGAAGAAATGCATCAACACTTATGGGGCAGAGATGATCTGCCTGCAATTAGCAAGCACAGATCCCAATGGTCTGAATCGCCCCTCAGCCGAGGCCGCGGCCATAGCCCAGAGAGTGGCCGAGGCGGTGGACGTTCCCCTCATCGTTTGGGGTTGCGGAAATGATGAAAAGGATGCGGATACGCTGCGGCGCGTGGCCGAGCTTTGTGCGGGTAAAAACTTGATCTTGGGACCAGTAGGCGAAAAAAATTATAAGCAAATAGGGGCCGGAGCTATTGGTTATAAACACACGATCGTGGCTTCGACGCCTATTGATGTAAATTTGGCTAAACAACTGAATGTGCTCTTAGGAAACTTGGGAGTTCCTGATGGCCAGATTTTAGTCGATCCGACTACTGGGGGTTTGGGCTATGGGATCGAATATACCTATTCGGTTATGGAAAGAGACCGGATGGCTGCTTTGACCCAGCAAGATGAACGGCTGCAGTTCCCTTTAGTCTGCAACCTGGCTAAGGAAGTTTGGAAGACGAAAGAAGCCAAGATGAGCAAAGAGGAAGCTCCTTTGCTTGGCGACCCTAAGCAAAGAGGAATTTTAATGGAAGCCATGACGGCCATGATTTTGCTCTTAGCCGGAGCGAATATTTTGGTCATGCGCCATCCCGAAGCAGTTAAGTTAGTTAAAGGAACTATTGCGGAATTGTTAAAAAAATAAAAAAGCTGGGGCACATATTTTAGGCAGATTTACTGGAGTATCTGCGAAGGGCATTTTAAAAGGAGGGTATTATTTATGGCAGAAGAGAAAAGCGCTGATCGCGCTACCTTAGAATTATTGACGAAGGCCAAGAATGATAAAGTGAGTACCGTCTTTGATCGGGCCGAGGAAATGAAACCATGTCCCATTGGGGCCGAAGGGAGTTGTTGTAAGAATTGTGCTATGGGACCTTGTCGGGTTCCGGCGCCTAAGAAAAAAGCAGAAACAGAAGCTGAAAAAGCTAAACGCCGAGGTATCTGTGGGGCAACTGCCGAGACCATAGCGGCCCGCAACTTTGTGCGGATGATTGCGGCGGGAACATCCGCGCACTCTGATCATGCGCGCGGCGTAGCTGAACTTTTCTTGGCGACGGCAAAAGGAGAAGTTCCCGGTTATGAAATAAAAGACGAACAAAAGCTGTACCAAGTAGCTTTAGATTTGGGCGTAGAAATTGGAGATCGCCCAGTTAAAGAGATTGCCATTGAGGTAGGCGAAAAATGCTTGGCGGAGTTCGGGAAACAGCATGGAGAGCTTCTTTTTTTGAAAAGAGCTCCCTTGAAGCGGCAGGAGCTTTGGAGGAAGTTAGGCATAGCTCCGCGAGGAATTGACCGAGAAGTAGTGGAATTGATGCATCGCACCCATATGGGCGTGGATCAGGATTATCGGAATTTGCTCCTGCAGGGTTCCCGTTGTGCCTTAGCTGATGGTTGGGGAGGTTCCATGATTTCTACAGAACTGCAGGACATCCTCTTTGGTAATCCCGTACCTATTGTGGGCAAAATTAACTTAGGCGTTTTAAAAGAAGATGAAGTTAATGTGGTCATGCACGGCCATGAGCCGCTGTTGCCCGAGTTAATGGTCGTTGCTGCCCAAGATCCAGAGCTACAAGCGTATGCCAAATCGAAAGGGGCCAAAGGAATCAATTTGGCCGGCATGTGTTGTAGCGCTAACGAAGTATTAATGCGGCATGGCATCCCCGTAGCCGGTAATTTTTTACAACAAGAGTTAGCGATCATTACGGGAGCGGTGGAAGCCATGGTGGTAGATGTGCAATGCGAGATGCAGTCTTTGGCTGATATAGCCAAGTGTTACCATACCAAGGTAATTACTACTAATCCGCGGGCCAAGATGCAAGGAGCCATGCACATTGAATTTGACGAGCACCATGGACCAGAAATTGCCAAGAAGATTCTGCGGGAGGCTATTGATAATTTCCCCAACCGAAACAAGAAAGCTGTCCTGATCCCATCGGCTGCTCATGAGATGGTGGTTGGTTTCAGCCACGAAACCATTAATTACCTTTTAGGCGGTCTTTTCCGGGCTTCTTACCGGCCGCTCAACGATAACATAATTAATGGCCGCATCCGCGGCGTAGCTGGGGTGGTCGGATGTAACAATTGCCGTACTGGTCATGATAGCGGACATCTGACCATGATCAAAGAATTGATCAAAAATAATGTTATCGTTTTAACCACTGGCTGTTCGGCTATGGCCTGTGGCAAAGCTGGTTTGTTAACCCCGGAAGCAGCTTACCAATACTGTGGTCCAGGTTTAGCGGAAGTCTGCGAAGCCGTTGGTATTCCTCCAGTTTTGCATATGGGTGCTTGCGTAGATAATAGCCGTATCCTCATGGCGGCGACGGCCGTCGTTAAAGATGGCGGATTGGGGGATGATATTAGTGATTTGCCCGCGGCTGGTGCTGCTCCCGAGTGGATGAGCGAAAAAGCAATTGCCATCGGGCAATATTTTGTCGCTTCCGGAGTCTTTACCGTCTTCGGCGTCACTTTCCCCATTACCGGCAGCGAGGAGATGTGTAAGCTGCTCTTTGAGGAGATGGAAGATATCGTCGGCGGTAAATGGGCATTTGAACCTGACCCGGAAAAGGCAGCTAAGTTAATGATCGCCCACATCGATAAAAAGAGAAAGGCTTTGGGATTGGATAAAGCGCGGGAGCGCATCCTTTATGATATGGCCATGCGTCGAGAATTAGACGCCATTTAATCATGAAAATTAGTTTGGAGCCGTTTAGAAGACGGCCCCAAACTTTGAACTTTATGAATGAAGGAGGGTTTAAACAGTGTCTAAAATTATTGCGGCCGCAGCCATAAGAGGAGCACACAAGATTTTAGCGAGAGCAGAGAAGAAATATCAAGAAGCTTTAGAAAAATGGGGACCCAAGCAAGAGGTAGGTTTTCCGAATACCGGTTATTACTTGCCGATTATTTACGGCATTTTGGGTATTCCTGTAAAAACTCTGGGTGATATGCAGCCCGTATTAGAAAGATGCCGCTTGCTCATTCCTCCTCTGGTGAAAGAAAAAGTTTGGTTGCCTTATTTAGCGCCGGCCTTAGACGCGGGCATGGCCACCTTCTTTGCCGAGGAGATCATTGAAGCCATCCGTTACTTAGAAGAACCTGACTTTTATGTCCAAGGAGAGGACCCCTTACCAGATAAAATTTGGTTGGGGGCAGCAGATGATATAATCATGCGCAAAAGGGGGATAGAATTTGTGGATGGTACTGCCCCGGGGTTCGCAGCTATTTTAGGAGCAGCACCTACCAAAGAGATTGCCGCCAAGATTGCCCAGGAACTTCAAGAGAAGAACCTGTATGTCTTTATGGCCGCCGATCACGAAGGGAAGAGGTTTGCCGAGCAGTTAGTGGAAGCGGGCGTCCAAATTGGTTGGCCGACGCGCTTAGTTCCTTTTGGCCCAGATTATACGGCCACTGTTTTTGCTATGGGCTTTGCGACGAGGGCGGCTATGTCTTTTGGCGGAATTGCTCCCGGCGATTTCCGGAAGATTCTTATCTACAATAAAGACCGGGTCTTTGCCTTTGCCATGGCCTTAGGATTTGTTACGGACGAATGGTACGCTAATGCGGCAGGAGCTATAAACTGGGGCTTCCCCGTAATCGCGGACACACCAATTCCCCAGGTTCTGCCCACAGGTATCTGCACTTATGAGCATGTAGTTTCCAACGTGCCCCACGACCAAATCGTGCAAAAAGCTGTGGAAGTGAGAGGCCTGAAAGTAACGGTCACCAAGGTTCCTGTACCTGTGGCTTATGGTCCGGCTTTTGAAGGCGAACGCATCCGCGGCGAAGACATCTTCTTAGAATGCGGCGGTGGGCGGACCATTGCCGTCGAATGGGTTACTTCTAAAAATATGGACGAAGTGGAAGATGGCAAGATCGAAGTTTTTGGTCCAGATATTCCAGATCTGAAGCCGCCGGCGCAGTTGCCCCTGGCCATATTAGTGGAAGTAGCTGGCCGAAAAATGCAGGAAGATTTCGAGCCTATTTTGGAGCGGCAGATTCACCATTTGATCAATTATGCCCAAGGAGTAATGCACATTGGCCAAAGAGACATTGCCTGGATTCGGGTGGGCAAAGGAGCCGTGGAAAAGGGCTTCACTTTGCGCCATATCGGCGATATTCTCCACGCTAAATTACACCAGGACTTCGGCACTATCTTCGATAAAGTGCAAGTAAAAATTTTTACCGAACAAGACAAAGTCCGGCAAATTTTAGAGCAGGCTCGCCGCGTGTACCAAAAGCGGGATGCGCGCATTGAAGGGATGACCGATGAGTCGGAGGAAATCTTCTATTCCTGTACCCTCTGCCAGTCCTTTGCGCCTACGCATGTATGTATTATCACTCCGGAACGAACGGGTCTATGCGGAGCCTACAACTGGTTGGATGGAAAAGCTTCCTATGAGATAAATCCCACCGGACCAAATCAGCCGGTGCCCAAAGGAGAAGTAATTGACCCGGTTTTGGGCCAATGGAAAGGAGTTAATGAGTTCGTTTATAAAGCATCTCGCCAGAAAATTGAAAAGTACAATGCTTACAGCATCATGGTTGACCCCATGACTTCCTGCGGCTGCTTCGAGTGTATTGCCGCTGTTTTGCCGATGTGCAATGGCATCATGACCGTCAATCGCGACTATACCGGCATGACCCCGTGCGGAATGAAGTTTACCACTTTGGCTGGTTCCGTGGGTGGCGGTTCAGTGACGCCTGGTTTTGTGGGCCATAGTAAACATTATATTTGCAGCAAAAAGTTTATTATGGCTGAAGGGGGGATAAAACGTCTGGTGTGGATGCCCAAGATGCTGAAGGAAGAGATTATGGACAGGCTCAAGAAAAGAGCAGAAGAGATTGGGATTCCGGATTTCCCCGAGATGATTGCCGATGAGACTATTGGCGTCACGGAAGAGGAGATTTTGCCTTTCTTAACTGAAAAAGGGCATCCGGCCCTTTCGATGCCTTCCTTGTTCTAACCTTCGCGCCCCTTCTCTGATCGAGGTGGGGCGCGGATTAGAGGCTCTAATTCTTTACTTTAAAAGGAGTGAAAAATGGCCCTTACAGGAATCGAGATTTTCAAGAAGCTTCCCAAAACAAATTGCGGGGAATGTGGTGTACCAACCTGCCTGGCTTTTGCCATGAAATTGGCTGCTGGGCAGGCGGAACTTTCCTCTTGCCCTTACGTCTCGGAAGAGGCGAAGGCCGCTCTGGAGGAGGCCTCTGCTCCTCCTATCCGGCCAGTGACTATTGGTGTGGGAGATAAAGCTCTGAAGATCGGGGGAGAGACGGTCATGTTTCGCCATGAAAAAAGGTTCGTCAATCCGCCCGGGATTGCTATCCTGATTTCCGACAACATGGGAGATGGGGAAGTTGAAGACCGTTTAAGAAAACTTAAAGAACTTAAGTATGAGCGCGTAGGTTTGACTCTGCAAGCTGATCTGGCTGCCCTAAGATGTGACTCTGGTGATGCGGCTAAATTCGAAAATATGGCCAAGAAGGTCAAAGAAAAATTGAATGGCCAGGGTTTGATCTTAATGAGTTTTAGTCCTGAGGTATTAAAAGGGGCAGCTTTAGCGTGTGCGGACAAGAAGCCTTTGCTTTATGCGGCCACTAAGGAAAATGTGGACGCTATGGCCGCCCTGGCGAAAGAGATTTCCGCCCCCTTAGCTGTTAAAGGTAATAACCTGGATGAGTTGGCTGAGCTGACCACGAAATTAACAGCGGCCGGTTTAAAGGATTTGGTCCTCGATTCCGGTGCGCGCACTGCCGGAAAGGCTCTGGAAGATCAGATCATAATTCGCCGGGCAGCTTTGATGAAGAAATTTCGGCCCTTAGGGTTTCCCACTATTCTTTTCCCTTGTGAGATGACTAATGATCCCATGCAGGAAGCTCTTTTGGCCTCTATCTTTATAGCTAAGTATGGCGGAATTATAGTCCTCTCTGATTTAGAAGGTCATGCTCTATTCCCGCTCCTTTTAGAACGGATGAATATTTATACTGACCCACAAAGACCTATGGCCACTACGGAAGGCATATATGAAATTGGTGGGCCAGGAGCGGATTCGCCAGTTTTGATTACTTCCAATTTCTCCCTTACTTATTTCATTGTTTCGGGAGAGATTGAGGGGAGCCGGATTCCCAGTTGGCTCTTAGTTAAAGATACGGAAGGGCTATCAGTCATGACCGCTTGGGCAGCAGGAAAGTTCGGCGCGGATGTGATTGCTCCTTTTGTGAAAAAATGCGGAATTGCGGATAAAGTTAAGCATCGCAAGTTGATAATTCCTGGATATGCGGCGGTGATTAGTGGGGAGCTGGAAGAGGAATTGCCAGATTGGCAGATTCTCATCGGCCCCCGCGAAGCAGCTCATATCCCGGCCTTCTTAAAGATGTGGAAACCGGAATAAATTAGCCTTGAATAGTATATGCTGGCGCTAAGCTTAATATCTGAGAATGGATTATCCTTAGCGCCAGTCATATTTTGCCCCTTTTAGGAGAGGAGGTTGCAAATGGTTATCTGTGTTGGCGAGAACATTAATATTATGTCCAAGACTATCGGTCCAGCCATAAAAGAACGTCGTCCCGAGCCCATCATAGAGATGGCCAAATATCAAGAAAAAGTTGGTATTGATTATTTGGACTTGAATATAGGCCCTTCCCGCAAAGCGGGGCAAGAGATCATGGACTGGTTAGTCAAGCTGGTTCAAAGCGAAGTTAATAAGCCCCTATCTTTAGACACTACTAATCCTGAAGCTATGGAAGCAGGATTAAAAGTGCATAAGGGCAAAGCCATAATTAATTCTGTTTCTTTACAGCCCGAGCGCCTGGAAAGAGTCTTACCCATGGCCAAAACTTATAACGCTTATGTAATTGGGCTGCTTTGGGGCAAGGAAGGAATGCCGCGTGATGCTAATGAACGAGCCGCAATGGCCGTTGATTTTATTTATCAGGCCAATAGCTTGGGTATTCCTACGGAAGATATTTGGATTGATCCAATAGTTAGTCCAGTAAGCGTAGAGATAAACCAGGTGCTCTCTTGTTTGGAATTTATGTCCATGCTCAAAGATATCGCTCCCGAAGCTAAATCGATAGTGGGTCTTTCTAATATCTCCAATGGCACGCCGACCAACTTGCGGCCAATTTTGAATCGTACCTATTTAATCATGCTCATGAAATATGGTTTATATGCCGCGATCGTGGATGCTTACGATCAGGAGCTCTTAACCATAGCTCGCGGAGGAATGCCCGAAATTGTCCAATTGGTTCATCGGGTGATGGATGGCGACGAACCCGACCCCAAGACTTTAAGTCCGAAAGAATTGGAGTATTATAAAACCACGCGGGTGCTCTTGGGTAAAACCTTATATTCCCATTCCTGGCTGGAATTGTAATTAGAAATTAGCGCCCTTATCTCCCTTCTCTTCTTCTCTTTGAGCGAGGGTAAGGGTGAGGTGGCGTAAAAAACATGCTACCCAAACAAGAAAATTTAAACTTGGCCCGGGAACTGGCTTTGGAGGTCTTAATAAATAAGAACTTAAAGGATCGGGCTAAGCAAAGTGGGGGGCATTTTAAAATGGAGGAAGATGGAGTTCCCTCCATCACTTTGGAATTTCTGGGGCAGGAAGTCCAAATTTCGTTTGCTCCGGGTAAAGTAGAAATCCAAGCCTTCCAGGAGCCTATAGGCCCAAGGGAAGAAGTAATCATCTTCCATTATCTTGGCCGAAGTCAGGGAAATCAAATTACGGGCCAATGGATTTCTTTTGCCGAAATTCCCGCAGGTAATTTCTACCATCCTGTTTTTTTAAAACGCTGCCAATCGCCCTTAGTCAAATTTTTTGGAAATGA
>JBNAWB010000016.1:0-31374 GCA_049699975.1 Thermodesulfobacteriota bacterium | reverse complement strand
GATATTTGATACCATATAGAATTTCAACATTGGACACATTTAATCCTGAGCTAATTCAATGAAGAAGGTCGTGCAAAATAACCTAACAATATCAATAGATTTTTTAAATTTTATATTTAAGACAAGACAATTAAATTGGAGAAGATCCTAAAATTTTAAGCAGCAAAGCAGGATATGAAATTCATTCGCAAAAAAGGATTAAAATTATTAGCAGGCCCGCCAACCAAAAATTGACTTTCTTCCGAATAGATAATAGAATTAATGATAAATTGCCCAATAGAGGGGAGAAGGAGATGGTCTTAGGGAAAAGGTGGTTTTTTTATCTTCTTTTTTTTATTCTCCTCAGCGCCTGTGCGACCATCAAGCCTATCCTTCCCCCTCTTGCTAAGGATTTTCACCCGCCCGGCGCGCTAGCTGAGTCTTATTACCATTTCCTTCTTGGCCAAATTTATCTAAAAAATGGTGATTTGGACGGAGCTATTAAGCAATATGAACAAGCTTTAGAAAAAGAAAAGAATTCGGCCTATCTGCGTATCCACTTGGCCACTTTATACCTTAAGAAAGGCCTGCCGGAAAAAGCTCTCAAAGAGGCGGAAGAGGCAAGGCGCATTAATCCCCAAAGTGTCTCTGCCCACCTCCTCCTCGGTGGCCTCTATCTTACAGGAAACCAAAGGGCCAAAGCCATGCAAGCTTACGAAAAAGTAATCCAACTTGATCCCCAAAATCAAGAAGCCCTTCTCTTCTTAGGAACTTTGTACGCTGAAGAGAAAGAGTTTGGCAAAGCCGAAAATTACCTGCAAGCTCTATTAAAAATAGACGCTTATTCTTTAATGGGTCATTATTATTTAGCCCGCATTTATGCCGAAACTAAAAGGTTCGCTGAAGCTCGTCGCCACTACCAAACTGTTTTAGAAGTTAAACCCCAGTTTGAACCGGCTTTAATGGATTTAGCTTTAATAAATGAAATCCAAGGTGAATATGATCAAGCCGTTGAACTCTACAAAAAAGTTTTGGCCTTTAATCCGGCTAATTCCGAAGCTCATGAACGCTTAGCCCAAGTTTATATCCGGCAAAATAAACTCCAAGAAGCCCTGGACGAATTTTATGCGGCCGAGAAATTGACCGTCAATAATTGGGAAGTACGTACCAAAATTGGGCTTATATATTTTGAGCAAGGCCGGCTGGATGAAGCTGCTGAACAATTTATTTTTGTCCTCTCTGCCCAACCAGAAAATGATCGGGTACGTTACTATTTAGGCTCGGTCTTTGAAGAAAAAAAAGAGTACGACTTAGCCACCAAAGAGTTTCAGAAAATTTCTTTCTCCTCCAATTTATTTGTTGATGCTCAGATTCATTTGGCCTTCATCTATGATAAACAAAACAAAACCAAAGAAGCTATTTCTGCTTTGCAAACCGCAATTAAAGCCAAACCTGACCATGTTGACCTCTACCGGTTTTTAGCTTCTTTTTATGAAAAAGAAAATCAATTTGCCGAGGGCATAAAAGTTTTGCAAGAGGCTCTAAAGATTGCCCCCCGAGATGAGAAAATAATTTTTAACTTGGGTGTCCTCTATGACAAATCTGGAAACTGGCAGGAATGCATCAGGCAAATGCGGCAGGTCTTAGAAATAAACGCCGACCATGCCCAAGCTCTAAATTACATAGGTTACACGTATGCGGAAAAAGGGATTCATTTGGAAGAAGCCGAAGCTTTGATCAAGCGAGCTTTAGAGCTAAAACCTGATGATGGGTATATCACTGATAGTTTGGGTTGGGTATATTTTAAAAAAGGAGATATCGACAAGGCTGTGAGGGAACTGGAAAAAGCCCACCGTTTAGCTCCAGATGATCCAGTTATCGCTGATCATCTTGGCGATGCTTATGCCGCCCAAAATTTAATTGAGAAAGCTATCTCAATGTATGAACGGGCGCTCAAATTAGACCCTAAAAAAGAGGAAATCCGGGAAAAGATTAAAAATCTCCAAAAGGAAAAGAAAAATAAATGAAAAATTTTTTTTTCTTCTTCCTGGCTTTATTTTTCCCCTTAGCCAGTTGTGTTCCTCCTCGTCTTCTGCCTCCAGAAAAACCGGAACCTAATTTTCTTCTTGATCAACTTAGAATTCGCGCTCATAAAATTAGCGGATTAAAGGGATTGGCGCAAGTACGGATTACTAAGCAAGATAAATCTTTAACCAGCGACCACGTCCTCTTCTTGCGCCGGCCGGCATGGTTGCGGGCGGAAAGTCTAAGTCCTTTAGGTATACCTCAACTTTATTTAGTGACCGACGGAGAAGAAATGAAAATTTACCACCCCGGAGAAAACAAATATTATTGGGGACCGGCTAATTCCCAGCATATTTCAAATTTGCTGCCCATCTCGCTGAGCTTGGCCGACATAGTTTCTTTATTTTTAGGAAGTCCGCCACTTATTATTCATGACACAGCTACCGTCTATAAATCTAAATCGGAATATTTATGGATTTTAGAGCTCCAGCATAGCTCCCCAAACAGGCGCCAGCTTCTATGGATTGATCCCGAAGACTTCCTTATTCACCGGGTGGAATTATACGCTGCGGAATTAATTTACCAAATGACCTTTGCCGAATATCAGCAGCTCCATAAGGTATCCTTTCCGCACAAAATTCAGTATGTTTCTTTAAATAACCGAGTCCAAGTTGAATACAAAGAAATCTTCCTGAATCCCTCTTGGGAAAAAGATGATTTTCATTTGCCTATACCCCGGGGTGCGAAAATTATCTATTGGGAATGAATTGCGGAAAGATTAAATTAAGACTAGCCAATTTCCTGCAGTTTTTTGCGGGCCCGATTGGCTTGGTCGGATTTAGGAAATCTCTTGATCACTTCGCGCAAGATTAGCTTGGCATTAATCGTATCCTTCATCTCTAAAAATGCCAGTCCTTGTCGATACAAGGCATCGGGAACTTTGTTCCCTTTGGGATATTTTTTGATAACTTCGTCGAACTCTAAAATAGCTTCTTCATATTTCTTTTCGGCAAAATAGCATTCTCCTAACCAATAGTGGGCATTTTCCGCTAATTTAGATTTGGGATAAGCTTCTAAAAATTTTTTGAAGCCTTCTTTGGCGTTTCTTATGTCGCCTTTGGTAAACTGATCATAAGCTCTCTTATAAGCCTCTTCGGGAGTGGCCGGAGGTTTTTCGGGAAGGGTTTCTACTTTTGCTTCTTTAGGAGGAGGTACTTTTTCCTCTACTTTAGGCTGTTCCCTAAGCGTCTTTTCCTCCTGCTTTACTTCTTTGCTCTCCTGTTCTGGTACCGCTGCTTTCTTTTCCCAATTTTCTAAACTTTTATTTAAAGACTCTACCCGCTTTTCTAATTCTTCTAATCGGCGTTGGTAGGTATCGCGGATTTCTTTGGTCTCGCCAAAAGTCTTTTGGGCAAAATATTTAGTCTCCTCAAAGCGTCCCGTTAAATTCTGCAAATCCATCTGCAATTTATCAATCCGCGCCCCGAGGTCTGCTTGGTAACGACGCATCGGCTGACTCGCTACCTCTACCTCTTTTTCCATAGCAGCAAACTTTGCTTTGGTTTCCGTAGAAAGAGCGGTGACTTCGCGGCGTAATTCTTCTGTCCTTCTACTCAATGAATCCAGTTTGTTAGAAATATTTTTTAATTCTGTGTTGAAATCATAGAGATTGCGCTGCAGAGCTAGGATTTCTTTGGTATTATTGTTAGTGTCCCGCTGCAGGTTCTCTAAATCACTCTGCGAGGCACATCCCTGAAAAATGAAGAACAAAGAAATTAATAGTAAAATTAATTTTTCTTTTTTGGGCATAGATAATTTTTATTTGGCCCTCTCTTAAAAAGAGAGGGCCTTTGGTTTCCTAAAAGCTATTTTATTTTCACAAATTCATCGCGACGGTTTTTGGAGCGATTATTCTCGTCTGTATTGGGCACGGCCGGTCTTTCCTCTCCATAACTTATAGTCGAAATGCGGGCCGGGGAAATTCCCAGTCCTTCTAAATATTTTTTAGCACTATTTGCCCGCCGCTCGCCCAAGGCCAGGTTATATTCTGAAGTACCAATATCACAGGTATGCCCTTCAATCTGAATTTTTTCATTGGGATTTTTGGACATCCAAGTAGCCAGCTTCTCTAAGTTTTCTTTGGCCTTAGTAGAGAGGCTATAATCATCAAAGGCAAATTGAATGCGCAAACTGGCCAAATCTATAGGTTCTGCAGCAGGTTTGGGAGGGGCAGCTTCTACCTTAGGAGCTGGAGCGGGCGCAGGGGCAGGTGCTGGAGCAGCCGGAGCGGGCGCCGGGGCAGGTGCTGGAGCAGCTGGAGCGGGCGCCGGGGCAGGTGGTGCTGGGGCTGGAGCCGGCGCTTCTTTCTTAGCTTCCGCCTTCGGTAAGCCAGCCGCTTCTTCTTTAACTACTTGCTTCTTGGCACATCCCGTGGCGATGAACGCCATGGCCACAAAAGAAACCAAGATAACTAACCACACTTTTGAACGCTTCATCTCTTCCTCCTTATTTTAAGAATTTTGAATAAAAAAAGGCCTTTGACTATCTAATCTTTGAATCGCGGCGACCAATTAGGATATGTATCACTTCCCCGCGAAAATGTCAACCTTTTTATTTGGGTTCCTTCTAAATTTATTAGATATAAATGCGGTCCCCCTTCCCGGTTAGAACTAAAAACTAAGTGGCGTCCATCAGGGGACCAAGATGGCGTTTCGCACCTATTCATGTTGGCGGTTAAAATGCGGAAACCCGTCCCATCAGGACGGATGACACATATATTATGGTTACCGTCGATCAGAGAATCAAAGGCTATTAAATCCCCCCTGGGGGACCAAGCAGGATGAGTATTATATTTGCCTTCAAATGTGAGCCTTTGTACCTCTCTGCTGGCCAGCTCAAGGAGATAAATCTGCGGGGTACCTCCGCGATTAGAAACAAAAGCTAATCTCTGCCCATCAGGGGACCAGGAAGGAGAAACATCAATAGCCGGGTGGTCAGTTAACCTGGTTAAACCTGAGCCGTCAATATTCATCACATAAATTTCTGGATTACCATCTTTGCTCAAAGTCAGGGCTAAGCGTTTTCCCTCTGGAGACCAAGAAGGAGAGATATTCAGTCCCGGAAAAGAGGAGATGCGTTTTTCCTCTCCATTCCGCAAATCTTTTAGATAAAGATCTGGATTACCCATTTTATAAGAAGTGAACACAATCCGTTCGCCATCTGGAGAAAAACGGGGAGATAAACAAATGGATTGATGTTTAGTTAATTGCCGTTGGTTGCGGCCATCAAAATCCATGAGGTGTATTTCTTTGTGCCCACTTAAGGTTGAAACAAAAACTATTTTAGTCTGGAAAAAACTCGGCTCACCCGTGAGGGCTAAAACAACTTCATTGGCAAAACGATGCACCATGCGGGAAAGATCCGCAATCTCGCCTATGTATCTTTTGCCCACAATCAGTTCTTTTTTAAGCACATCGTAAAGGCGGGCTTCTAAGGTTAAAGTATTATTTTGGTAAGTAATCTCCCCTTGAATCAAGGCCTCGGCACCTAACTGAGCCATTTTTTGAAAGTATGCTTCTTCCAAATTTTTGCTTTGGTTACCAGGTTCTGGAGAAGAAGAGGACTTCCTCCTTTGGGGCTCCAAGTCCTTGAGGTCTAAAAGGCTAAAAAAGCCGCAAAGATTTAAATCACTGTTTAAGATTTCAGTAGCCCGCTCCCCTAATTTCAGCTCTGCCTGCGGCAGGTGGGGAGTCGAAAAAGGTTCAAGAGCAATGGGAAATTTACGGAAAGAAGGCGAGCGTATGTCAATATAAATCTTGGCTGCCGATCTTTCGAATCCCCAGGTTAAGAAAATAAAAAAGCCCACCACCAAAATAAATAACTTTTTCATTATTTATCCCTAAAGTTCTGCTGGTGAAAAGCGCACACCTAAATCTAATTTATCCCCTTCCATGCCGGGGGGCAAAGGCGGCAAGGGATTTGCTTTCTTGATGGCTCGCCAACAAGATTCATCCAAGTGCGGATTCCCCGACCTTTTTTCAAAATAAATTTCTTCAATTTGGCCATCTTTGGCGATGCGAATGGCAATGATCGTCTCCAAATTCTTTTTTCCCCGTAAAGCCTCTTCCGGAAGTACCCACACACTGCGAATCCGCTGCCATATTAAATTATAATAAAGCTTATGCTTAATAGACATCACTCCGGCCGAGGCCGCACTTGCCCCTACATTTGATTCTGTGGCGCCACTGCTGCCAATAGTCACCCGATGACGAATCCCTTCGATTGCTGAATTTATCTGCTCTGCTTCTTTAGAGCTGCGGATTCGTTCAATGGCCTCTTCTACATTCTTTTCTTCCTTTTGGCGGCGCAGACGTTCAATAGCTGTCTCTAAGCTCTTTTCTTCCTTCCGCTGGCGAATCTTGGCAATAGCTTCTTCTATTTTCTTTTGGGCTTCCTCTTCTTTCTTGGGGGGAGCTAACGAAATGGGTTTTTCTTTTTCTTTAATTTTTATCTCCTCCCGAGTCTTGGCGGGAGCAGAAGGGGGCGAACTCTTCGCTCCGGCCGGTTCTTTAATGGCCGGGAGACTGGGCGGCAGGCTTACCAGACGGACAGAGTACACGGGCGAGTAGAAAGTTCTTTGCGAAGCTAAATTGGGCAGGAACAGCATGGCGCCTATGGCGACCACATGCAAGCATAGGGAGACGAAGAACATCTTTCCCATTGCTGGGGAATAGCTGAGCTGTTGTTGGATATATAAATTGGGAGAGGTCTTCATCTTTTTTCAACTAAAGGTTCAGTGACCATGCCCAATTTTTCAATCCCCGCATTCTTAATTTCCGCCATAGTCTGCACTACAAATCCATAAGGTACGCGGCGGTCAGCCCGCAATAATACCTCTCGATTTAATTTAGCTGCTCCGGATTGCTGCAGTTTGCGTCGTAATAATAAAGGGTCTACCTTTTCCTGGTTGATAAAAACCTCTTGTTTGGCATTTATAGTTATTACGATTCGTTCCTCTTGCCCTTCAATTGGTTTGGAAGTAGTCTGCGGCAGGTCTACATCAATCCCTTGTTGCATCATGGGCGCCGTGACCATGAAGATTATTAACAAGACCAAGATTACATCCACTAAGGGAGTAACATTGATCTCGCTCATTACTCTATTTTCACTCTGCGGAGCGGGCATAATTAATTTCGGCCGTAAATTTTAAAAAATTTAATCCCCGGTAATTTTTGCTTTTTGTTTATGCTTTTAAAAAATGCCGCTTGACAATATTAAGAAATTCCGCCGAAAAATTTTCCATTTCGGCATTCAATACTTTGATCCTGTTTATATAATAATTATAAGCCACAACTGCCGGAATAGCCGCAGCCAATCCGGCGGCCGTAGCGATTAGGGCTTCCGAAATTCCCGGGGCGACCACTGCCAAAGTGGCCGACCCCCGTAAACCAATCCCGCGGAAGGCATCCATTATGCCCCACACTGTGCCAAAAAGACCAATAAAAGGAGTAGTCGAGCCTGTAGTGGCTAAAAATCCCAAAGCTCTCTCCAGTTTAGTCATCTCTGAAGTGGCTGCTTGACGCATGGCCCGGCTGATATTATCAATGCCACTCAATTCAATCCCTAAAGCAGTTAGATCATCTTCCTTGCGCGGATGCTCTGGATTATGGGTGGCTTGGCTAAGCTTGGTTAGCTCTACGTAACCAGCTCGAAAAATCTCGGCGGTGGGACTAAAACGCAACTTTTTGGAATCGGCAAAAATAGAAGCGAGTTGTTTCCCTTCCCAAAAGAGGCGCAGAAAAGCTCGTGATTCATTTTCGGCTCGTTTAATCAAACGCATTTTCGAAAAAATAATTGCCCAAGAAAAAACAGAGAAAAAGAGGAGAATTACCAAAACTCCCTTTACCACCGGGCCGGAATAGAGAACTAAATCTATGACACTGCCTCGAAAACCACTTGCCAATTCGCCAGTAAAGAACTGGCCCATAACTTGTAAAAATATATAATTCAATCTTTCCCCCTTTTTTAATCTATTTTTTAATATATATAATTCAATGGTTTCCGTCAACTACACTTTTTCAAGACCGTCGAAGACTTTTAAATTTGGATCTAAACTTGAACTGAAAATCTAAGCCACGCTCCGGCCTGCTTCTGGCTTGCCGCATGCGAATTCGATTTTATTATGTCCATCCATTGATCTATTTATTAATCCTTGGAGTTTGGCTCGGTCGAAAAGAGAAGGGATGGTCAAAAGATTTCTTGGTAAGCTTTAATAATCTGCTGAACGGATTATCCCCCTGCTACTGGCGGAAATATACTAAGCACATCCCCGGGGCTTAAAGAATCGGTGAGTTGTCGATGAACTCCATTAACTAAAGTAATCATGGGGATAGAAGGTGATATTTTTAATTTTTCTAAAATTTGACCTATCGTTATTCCTTCCTCTACTTCTAAGAAGCAAGAATATTTATCGCTTCCCGGCGGCAGAAACTCCCGAAAATTAGCGAAAAGTTTGACTTCGATCTTCATCGCCTCAGGTTTTTCCTCTTTTTTTTAAAAATTAACAGCCATTCCTCAAAAAATCAATCCAATTTTCTACTGACCGTCGATCAGTTTTAATTTTTCTGACCAGCAGGAGACAGGCGGGAGGGGGAGAGGCGAAATTAAAATCGGCCGGGAATTGCTTATTTCCTTCTTACCCACCTTTTCTCCGCCATGAACGGCGGGGATAAACTTGTCTGGAAAACAAAAACCTGAATAATGCTCAGTATTTTTAAATAGAGATTTTTATTCCCCGCCCGGACCAATGAAAGAACCAGTGCCTCATTTTAATGAGCCTCTCCCCCTCCCGCCTGAAGTAGGTACGAATTTCAAAAGTGATCGACGGTCAGAATTTTCTAACCGTCTAATCCATCCTTGCCATGGGGATAATTTCTTAGTGAACCCATTTTATTTTTACCCTCAACCCTGCTCTGGGGATTAGGCTTTGATACTCCATAGGGCAATCTTCAAGCCGAGATTGAGTAACCATAACTTTTTGTTATGGCAAGCGACCCCCACTTGCTGCGGGGAAGAATGGCCATCTCAGGGCGAGGAAGTGGAAGGAGATAGAAAAGTCTTTATTTGTATTCTTTTGCCATCAGTTATAAAAGTAATGGCTCCATGACGCTTAGTCATGAAAATCTGAGCATTAATTTTTTCGTATCTCTCTAAAATTTCTCGATTGGGAAGCGGATATTTCCCTCCGGAGCGGACAGAAAAGACAGCATAAGCGGGCTTAACCTTTTCTATAAATGGCCAGGTGCTGGAAGTTTTACTCCCATGATGAGGAACCTTCATTACTAAAGTTTGCAGATTATCGAATTTACCAGCTATTTCATCTTCGGCTGCTGCTTCTATATCTCCCGTAAACAAGAAACTCACTTCTTTAAAGGTAAGGCGCATAACTAAGGAGGCATTGTTTCCCCAAAATAAACCTTTTTCTTTATTCTCCAAAGGAGGGTGCAAAATTTCAACTTTTACGCCGTTTATATCTAAAGGTTCCCCCTCCCGACTTTTTAAGGAAAGTCTTTTACCTGCTAATTGTTGAAACTCAGCTAAAGTTACATCTCCTTCTCTGAACTCGCCATTGCTCCAAACCTGTTCAATTTGAAAATTTTTAAGCAGAAAAAGGAGTCCCAGCAAATGATCTGGATGCGGATGAGTATTGACCAAATAATTTATGGTCTTTCTCTTTTCTTTCCACAAATATGGGGCCACAATCCTCTCTCCAGGATCGAAACTGCCATCAGGAGAACCTCCGCCATCTATAACCATAACTTTACCCTGAGGGAAAAATAATACTATGGCATCACCTTGGCCTACATCGAGGAAGGTGACCTTCATCTCCTTGTTGTGCGCCTGAGAATAATAAGTATAAAGCTGAAGAATGCTTAAGAAACCAATTATGGTGAGGAGAAGATAAAAGCTTCTTTTCCATCTTTTAAGATTGGCGGTCAATAAGATAGCCCCGTAAATTAAAATTATTTCCAGGATAGTGGGCGTACTGATGCGCCACGATGCCCCAGGAAGAGAACTAAACAAATCAACTAAGGCCAGAGAAATTTTTAATAAAAAAACGTTTATATAATTTAACCCTTCCGCCAAAGGCTTTGCCCAAAAAATAAAAAAAGCAGTAAGCAGAGTTAAAATGGTGTTGCCTAACCCCAACAAGGGAACAAGCACTAAATTGGCGAAGAAACCAGCGAAAGAGAGGCGATTAAAATAATAACCCACAATCGGCCCAGTGCCTAAAATAGCAGCTGTGGTAGTTAAAAGACTGGTCATAAGGTAAAATAGCATCTTCCTTTTCCAAGTGGGCAATTCGGCCAGCCAGCTTTGGTAGGGCCAAATTTTTAAAAAAGAAAAATATTCCCCAAAGCGGGGCATGAGGTAGATAATGGCCAAAACGGCCAGAAAGGATAGTTGGAAAGAGATATCGAAGAGCGCTCCAGGAGAGACTACTAAAATAAGAAAAGCAGCCAAGAAAAGGGCGTCATAAAGATCTCGCCATCTATCTAAAAGCAAGGCTAAAAGCAGAGAAAGCATCATGATCGTAGACCTTACGGCGGCCACTCCCAAGCCAGCAATAAAAGTATAAAATATTACCGGGATAATGGCCATGGAGGCCGCCATTTTATTCAAGGGCCAGCGCAGAAGTAAAGAAGGGAAGAGTTTCATGAAGAGGCGCGCAACCCCAAAGAAAAAAGCAGCCACTAAGGCCACGTGCAACCCCGAGATAGAAAGAATATGGTTCACGCCCGCAATTATAAACTTCTCGTTTGTTTCGCGATCAATGTCTCCTTTCTCGCCCAAGACCAAAGCTTTTATTATCCCGCCATAAGGCCAGGGTGCGTTAACTTCCAGAAAATTTCTAATCTTTTCCCTACTTGCTTCTATAAAATGAAAGAAAGGATGGCCTGCCTGCTTATCCACCCTTACTATTTCTGAGCTTGATTTGACATAGGCAGTAACCCAAATTCCCCGCCGGGCTAAGAATTTCTGATAATCAAAAGCTCCAGGATTAGTTGCTCCCCGTGGAAGGTAAAGCTTCGCTACAAAACGAATTCGATCTCCATAACGCAAATCATGATTTTTATCCGGAGCAGTGAGCAAAATATTTCCCACTATTTTTAAACTTTCTTCCTGCCCCAAAATTCTTTCGCCGCGGACATAAAATCTGGTCTTCTCTCCGGTCACTTCTGGAGGTTGATAGAGGACTCCCTCCAGGATATACTTTTCTTCCCCCGCAAAATGGTAGAGATGATTAATAGGAAATGAAGGATGAAGCAGGCGGTTAATAAATAAGAACCCTAAAAGAAAAAAAATGAAGGGAGCGAGGAATAAGGCCGGCTTTTTAGAAGAAACAAAAACAGAGATGGTAAGCAAAATTATTGTCAACAAAATTAGCAGAAAAATCCATTTCAGGGGAAAGAAAACGTAATTACCAATAAAAATTCCGGCAATATAAGCCAAAAGGAGCAGAGGAAACGGCCTTTTCATACCCGGTAATTTCTATCTTTCTATGCTTTGCCCAAAGAGGCAACAACCTCTTATATTTCTTATATTTAAAGAATATTAAATAAACTTACCATTTTTCATTTTTTTGATAAATGGCTTAATTTCGCTCGGGCCAGGCCTGGATTTATTAATCCCGGTTCCGGTTCAAAAGAAAAAGTGATCGCCGGTCAAGGAAATAGAGAATTGCTATTGTATAATCATTTTGTTAATATATGAAGTAAAAAATAGCCGAAAGGTAATTCCTCAGTTAAAAAGGCAAAATTTTATTTGGAGAGAGGGGAAGATTAGGGGTTAAACCGAAATAAATCTTGGGTTGTCAAAATAATCAATCTTAGGAGGCAGGGATGGGCGTAATAACTATCCGTGGTCAACTGGGGAGTGGCGCACCAGAGATAGGTAGGGAGGTGGCCACGAGACTTAATTTTGATTATTTAGATCGTGAGATTATTGCGGAGGTAGCGGCCCGGCTTCACCGCCAAGAACAAGAAGTCATAGCTAAAGAAATGCCACCCCGGAGTTTTTTAGGGCGTATAGCCAAGGCTTTGGAGCACAGTTATGATTTCGGGGTAGGTTTTGAAGGTGCTTACCTCCCTTCCTGGCAAATGCCTCTGGATGACCGCCGCTATTTACAGGCCTTGGAATCTGTAATAAAAGAATTAGCCCAAAACCAATCCCTGGTGATTTATGGACGGGGAAGCCAATTTATTTTAAAAGGATTTCCCAACACCTTGCATATCTTTGTAGTCGCTCCGCTAAAGCTCCGCGAAGAACGCTTAAGGCAAGCTCGCCAGCTCGACTTAGAAAGTGCGCGGCGGGAGATCGACCGTTTCGACAATAGCAATCGCGAATTTATCAAAAGGTATTTTAAAGCTGATTGGGAAGACCCGGCGGGTTATGATTTGGTTATTAATACCGAATATCTTTCTTACTCTGCTGCCGCCTCTATTATCATCGAAGCCCTGGCCCATAAAAAATGAATTGGAGATAGGGGTCGAGAAAGAAGCCTAAATTTCCGCAATTATTTTGGCTAAGTCCTGATCGATCTCTTGCAGCCGCTCTCTAAGTTCCGTTTGTTCGACCACCGTCCTCTTTTCCAGATTTTTTTGTTTGCTCCGCAAGCTGGAGATTTTAGCCTCTAATTGTCCTAAGATAATTTCCCAATTTAAGGGAGGCGAGACTTTAGGGGAGGAAATCAGGCGCACCGGCTGCTCGGGGGCTAATAATTCTATTTCTTCCAGATAATCCGGAATGTAAACCTGAAATCCAAAACGGTTCTTGATTTGTTCCGCAAGCGCCTGCTGGGCGGAAAATTCGCCATGGACCAAAAAAACTTGCTGGGGTGATTTTCGTAAATTACTCAGCCAAGCTAATATCTGGCTTTGGCCTGCATGGGCAGAGAAGCCATTAATAGTAAAAATGCGGGCTTTCACCGCAATATCTTCATGAAAGAGGCGAATTGTTTTAAGTCCGTCCACGATCTTCCGTCCGGTCGTGCCCTGAGCTTGAAAGCCTACGAATACAATGCTCGCCCCTTCCCGCCAAAGATTATGCCGCAAATGATGGCGAATTCTTCCGGCTTCGGCCATGCCACTGGCCGAAATAACTATAGCGGGACCGGAGAGATAATTTATGGCCATGGAGTCCTGGACAGTTTCGCTATACCGAAGTTGAGGCAAAGTAAGAGGGTCTTCTCCTTTGGCTAAGAGCTGGCGGGCTGGCCGATCAAGATAATCTTGGTAATCTCGAAAAACTTGGGTGGCCCGGATGGCCAAGGGACTATCTAAATATATCGGCAGGTCCGCCGGAAGACGGCCTTCTTGGTAAAGGATATACAAAGAATATATGATCTCCTGGGTTCTCTCCACCGCGAAGGCTGGAATAATGACTTTTTCTCCGCGTTGGTAGCTATAAGAAATCGCCTCAGCCAGTTCATCTAAACTTTCTTTTTCATTTTTATGGTCCCGGTCGCCATAGGTAGACTCCAGAAAAAGAAAATCACATTCCTGGATCACACTGGCGTCTTCTACTAACAATTGGTCAGGCCGCCCTAAATCTCCTGAAAAAACTAATTTACGGGGCTGACCGTCTGCTGTCCACTTTAATTCGATCATAGCCGAACCCAAAATATGGCCGGCATCTTTAAAGAGGACTTGTAATCCTGGAAAAGGGGCAAAATATTCGTTGTACGGTTTTTCTACAAAAAAGGGGAAGGTAGCCAGGGCATCTTGTTGGGTGTACAAAGGATAGATCTGTTTTTCTCCCCGCCGGAGATTTTTTTTATTGCGCCACTGCGCCTCCGCCTCCTGAATGTGCGCGCTATCCAAGAGCATAATCTCTAAGAGCGCCCGCGTCGGGGGCGTAGTAAAAATAGGTCCGCGAAAACCTTTCTTAACCAAGCAGGGCAACAGGCCAGAGTGATCAATATGGGCATGCGTCACCAGCACAAATTCTATTTCTGGGGGCCGGTAAAGGTTAATCTCCCAATTCCGCTCCTCTATCTCTCCCCCACCTTGATGTAGTCCACAATCAACAGCCCACCGGTGACCCTGGGCCTCCAAGATAAAACAGGAACCAGTTACTGTTCTTGCAGCCCCTAAGAATTGAATTTTCACTTTGCCCTCGGCGCTAAGGAAAGGCACCCTTATCTTTTTTCAGGAAGCAGAACCTTATGGAATTGAGCCCTAATCGGCCTACAAATACTTAACGACCAAATCCCCCACTTCTTGGGTGGTATAGCCCATCTCCCCGGCAGCCAGGCTCTTCAAATGGCGGCTTAAAACCTGGATCATGGCTTTTTCCACTCGCTGAGCAGCTTTCTTTTCTCCCAGATAATCCAGCATCATTTGCCCGGCGGCAATGGCCGCCATTGGATTTATCACATTTTTGCCCGTATATTTGGGGGCCGATCCGCCCATAGGTTCAAACATGGAAACGCCTCCGGGAGTGGGGTTGATATTCCCACCAGCAGCGATACCCAAACCTCCCTGGATGATGGCTCCTAAGTCGGTGATTATGTCGCCAAAGAGATTATCCGTCACAATCACATCAAACCATTCTGGATTCTTGACCATCCACATGCACAAAGCATCCACATGGACATAATCGGTTTTTACTTGGGGGTAATCTTTAGCCACTTCGGCAAAAGTTCGCGCCCAAAGGTCAGAAGCATAATTAAGCACATTAGTCTTGGCGGCCAGGGTAAGCTTCCGCTCTTTATTCCTTTGGGCACAGTACTCAAAAGCATACCGCAAACAACGTTCTACTCCCTTGCGGGTGTTAATCGATTCTTGAATGGCTACTTCATCTGGAGTGCCTTTCTTCAGAAAACCTCCAGCGCCTGTATAGAGTCCCTCCGTATTTTCGCGGATGATCACAAAATTTATATGTTCCGGGCCTTTATCCTTCAAAGGAGTTTCCACGCCGGGATAAAGTTTTACCGGCCGAAGATTAATATACTGATCTAAACTGAACCTGATGCGTAAAAGTATTCCTTGTTCTAAGATGCCCGGGCGCACTTGCGGATGGCCAATGGCGCCTAAAAAAATGGCCTGCACCTTCCGCAACTCCTCCAGGACTGAATCCGGAAGGGTCTCGCCTGTACGCAGGTAGCGTTCTCCTCCTAAGTCATAAGAAATAAAATTAAATTTTAAATTTTCTTTTTCGGCCACGGCTTGCAGGACTTTTATCCCTTCCGCGACCACTTCTGGACCAGTTCCATCTCCTGGAATAACGGCTATCTGGTAAGTCATTCTCTCTTCCTCTTTATCCTTTCATCTTGTATTTTTTGACATAATTCATTAATCCCCCAGCCTCGATCAGTTCTTGCATGAAAGGGGGAATAGGCTGAGCGCGGTATATTTTCTTTGTCCGCAAATTTTCGATAGTACCTTGGATGCTGTCGATTATTAATTCATCGCCGGAAACAGTCTCTTCAGCAGCTTCGGCACTTTCGAAGATCGGCAGGCCCATGTTAAAGGCATTCCGGTAAAAGATGCGGGCAAAACTCTTGGCCACCACGCAAGAAATTCCTGCATACTTGATCGCTAAAGGAGCGTGCTCGCGGGAAGAGCCACAACCAAAATTTTCCATGGCCACCAAGATATCACCCGGTTTGATCTTCGGGAAAAAATTCGGGTCGATATCCTCAAAGAGATGAATGGCCATCTCCTGCGGATCAGTAGTATTTAAGTAACGGGCAGGAATAATGGCATCTGTATCTATGTTGGCGCCCAATTTCCATACCTTTCCTTTAAAAACCATGAACCCTCCTTAAGCACTCAGAAAAAATTAAGCTTGGAGACCTAACTCTTCTGGACTGCCAATCCGTCCTAAAACGGCCGAGGCCGCAGCAATGGCTGGATTGGCTAAATAAACTTCGCTCTTTGCATGACCCATACGGCCAACAAAATTGCGATTGGTAGTTGATACAGCCCTTTCTCCCTCGGCCAACACGCCCATATAACCGCCTAAGCATGGCCCACAGGTGGGAGTGCTGATGACTGCTTTCGCCTCCAGGAAAATTTCCAAAAGGCCTTCTTTCATAGCTTGCTGGTAAATTCCCTGGGTTGCCGGAATAATTATTAAACGCGTATAAGGTGCTCTTTTCCTACCTTTGAGGATGCGCGCTGCCGTCCTTAAATCTTCTAAACGTCCATTAGTACAAGAACCTATGACTACCTGATCAATGGGTACATGGCCCACAGCGCTAATGGGTTTTACATTGGACGGTAAGTGAGGAAAAGCTACTTGCGGTTCGATACGGCTGACTTCAATATCTATAATCTGGCTATATTTGGCTTCTCCATCACTATAGATAAATTTATAAGGCCGCTTGGCCCGCCCTTGGACATACTCTTTGGTAATTTTATCCGGAGCAATAATGCCGCTCTTACCTCCCGCCTCAATCGCCATATTGGCCATGGTAAACCGGCTATCCATAGACAGATTGGCAATGGTCTCTCCAGAAAATTCCATCGCCTTATAGAGCGCTCCGTCTACGCCAATCTGGCCAATGGTATAAAGAATTAAATCTTTCCCATCTACCCAAGGACGCCGTTTGCCATGATAATTTATTTTGATCGTCTCCGGCACGCGGAACCAGGCTTCTCCGGTAATCATCGCGGCGGCAAAGTCCGTAGAACCAACCCCAGTAGAAAATGCGCCTAAGGCTCCATAAGTGCATGTATGACTATCCGCCCCAATGACCAAGTCTCCTGGAAGAACCAAACCCAACTCGGGCAGCAGAGCATGCTCTATCCCCATTTCTCCTACTTCGTAATAGTGAGTGATTTGCTGTTCTTGAGCAAACTTGCGCATGAGTTGACATTGTTGGGCGGATTTAATATCTTTGTTAGGCACGAAATGATCTGGAACAAGCACAATCTTTTCTGGGTCAAAGACTCTTTGGGCTCCAACCTTATAGAATTCTTCAATCCCAATGGGAGCAGTAATATCGTTTCCCAGCACTAAATCTACGCGGGCGTTAATAAGCTGACCAGGCTCAACTTCGCGGAGACCGGCGTGTTCAGCTAAGATTTTTTCTGTAATCGTCATCGGCCGGATCATTTAATTACCCCCTTTATCCTTTTATGGTACTCTAATTTGTTGAGCCCGTTAATATAAGCTTTGGCTGCGGCCATGATTATATCGGTGTGGGCTCCTTGCCCCGTAACTCGGGTCCCCCCCTCTTCTAAGATTACGGTGACTTCTCCTTGCGCATCCGTACCGCTGGTAATGGCATTCACCATGAATTTGATGAGCCGACTCTTGGTTTTGGTAATTTTGGAGATTGTTTTATACACCGCATCTACCGGCCCATCGCCAAAGCCAGCATCTTGGAAGATTTTACCCCCTATTTCTAACTGCACTGTGGCCGTGGGTACAGTGACCGAGCCACTGACCACATTGAGGTTGACTAATTTGTAAAAATCAGGAATCCGGAGAATCTCATCGGCGATAATAGCTTCTATATCTTCATCGAAAACTTGTTTCTTCTTGTCGGCTACTTCTTTAAACCTTTGAAAAGCTAAATTAAGGTGTGCTTCACTTAATTCATAGCCCAGAGCCTTAATTTTTTCGCGAAAAGCATGGCGGCCCGAATGCTTACCCAGAACCAAAGTAGATTGCGAGATACCCACTGCTTCAGGACGCATGATCTCGTAGGTAGTTTTTTCCTTCAAGACTCCGTCCTGATGGATTCCGGCCTCATGGGCGAAGGCATTCGCGCCCACGATGGCCTTGTTGGGCGGGACAGGAATACCAGTAATCGTCGAAAGCAGCCGGCTCGTGGGATAGATCTGCTCAGTAATCACATCTACTCGATAGGCGAAATAATCCCGCCTGGTCTTGAGGGCCATCACAATCTCTTCTAAGGAGGCATTGCCGGCCCGTTCGCCAATCCCATTTACGGTACATTCCACTTGGCGAGCTCCCTTTTCTACGGCCGTGAGACTATTAGCCACCGCCATCCCCAAATCATTATGACAGTGCACCGAGAGAATGACTTTATCTATATTTTTCACTCTTTCCTTAAGGAAGGAAATTAGCTGGCCAAATTCGGCAGGAATTATATAGCCCACTGTATCCGGAATATTAATGATGGTCGCCCCGGCCTCGATAGCGGCCTCAACCACTTGGGCCAAAAATTCAGGATCTGAACGGGTGGCGTCCTCGGCCGAAAATTCAACCTCCGGCGTATAACGTTTGGCATAAGCCACAGCTCGGCCAGCCTCTTCTAAAACTTCTTCTCTGCTTTTGCGCAATTTATATTGTAAATGGATATCCGAAGTGGCAATAAAGACATGGATTAAAGGATGGCGGGCATATTTCAATGCTTCCCAAGCCCGATCAATATCCTCCGGCGTAGTCCGGGCCAGACCAGCAATCTGCGGTCCTCTAATCTCCTGGGAAATTCTTTTAACCGCCTCGAAATCTCCCGGAGAACTATTAGGAAACCCTGCTTCGATGACATCTACATTCAGTTTCTCCAACTGGCGGGCAAAGCGCATCTTTTCCTCAATATTCATGCTTGCCCCCGGGGACTGTTCGCCATCGCGCAGGGTTGTGTCGAAGATACGTACTTTATCCATTCTTATTCTTACCCCCTTTTAAAGATAACTCTCCTCCCCTTTTAATAGGGTTTTTCCCCTTCTCCTTCCTCTGGATTGCTAAGCGGTCTTCTCTTCGGGCAGCAGAGGTTTAGATAGCCGTCGCCGCCGAAAAAGAATAATAGATACGCAAGGACCAGAAAGGGCGTAAACCGCAAAAAAAGCGAAAAGAGTATATTCGGGCTCATAAGCCACCACCACAATTACTAAAATAGCAATTACCAACCAATGGAAAGGTTTCCGCCGGACTAATTCCAGATCCTTGAAACTATAATACTTAATAGTACTAACCATCAAAAAAGCTAAGAGGTAGGTTATAATCAGGATGGTCAAATGCTTGCTTACGCCCGTATCTCCCAAGTTATAATAAAGGATAATAAAGGTGGCGATCAGCCCGGCAGCGGCCGGGATAGGGAGGCCTCTGAAATAGCGGCTCTCCACATTTGTTACCTGAATATTAAAACGACCCAGGCGCAAAGCTCCACAAACTACATATAAAAAGGCCGCCAACCACCCAAAACGCCCAAAAGGCTCCAGGGCCCAAGCATAAACTAAAATTCCCGGGGCAACGCCGAAAGAAATTACATCGGCCAGGGAGTCAAATTCTACTCCAAAACGCGTGGAGGTGTTCGTGTAGCGGGCAATTTTACCGTCAATTCCATCCAAAAACCCCGCAATCAATATTAAGACCGCTGCCGCATAAAAGTCTTCTTGCAGGGTGCGCACCAGCGAAAAAAAGCCACAAAAAAGGCTGCCCGCGGTAAAAAGGTTAGGAAGAATATACACGCCTTTCCTGATATTATTGGTCCGTCTGCGTCTTTCTTTTCGATCCCTTCTCATGGCAAAAACCCCAAAATAGTTTGCCCCCCCAAGACCTTCTGGCCTATTTGCGTGATCAGCCTGGTGCGGGTGGGCAAATATAAATCCACTCGGGAACCGAAGGCAATCAGGCCAAATCTTTGCCCCCGGGCTACTTCATCTCCGCGGCGCACCCAACAGATAATCCGCCGGGCGATTAAGCCAGCAATCTGGATGAAAACTAAGCGGGTGCCATCGGCAGCCTCTAAAAACAAAGTGTTCTGTTCATTAATAGCCGATGCCTTAGGTAAATTGGCTCTAAAAAACTTTCCTGGTTGATACAGTAAATCAACTATCTTCCCTGAAAAAGGAATCCGGTTTATGTGCACATCAAAGAGGGACATGAAGATACTGACTTTGAGAGCCGGGCCCTTAAGGAATTTTTCTTCTATGCAGGAATCCACCTGGATTACCCGTCCATCTGCCGGCGCTAAAATAGCTTTTTCCTCGCTGGGGATCAATCTTTCTGGATCTCGGAAAAAATAAACAACAAAGATGGTGAGCAGCGAGAAAATTACTGCCGCGCTATTAATTTTGATGATCCAGAGAAAAACACTAATTATGGCCAAAGGGAGAATAAAAATTATTCCCTCTTTGGCCACCGGCACGCGAAAATTAGCTCTAATCACGACCTTCCTTTAGGTTTAATCCACGGCATCATGGCCCTTAATTCTTTGCCAACTTTTTCAATAAGATGTTCCGCCTCCTCTTTCCGCCGGGCATAAAAGAAGGGCCGACCGGCCTGGTTTTCTAAGATCCAATTCTTGGCAAAGGTACCATCTTGAATATCTCGCAAGAGTTTCTTCATGGTCTGCCGCGTTTCTTGGGTAATTATTTTGGGGCCGGCGTAATAATCGCCATATTCTGCCGTATCGCTCACAGAATAACGCATCCATCCCAGGCCCCCTTCGTAAATCATATCAACTATGAGCTTGAGTTCATTGAGGCATTCAAAATAAGCAATCTCTGGCTGATAGCCTGCTTCCACCAGAGTATCGAATCCCGCTTTGATCAGCTCGGTTACCCCCCCGCAAAGTACTGCTTGTTCGCCTAAAAGGTCTGTTTCTACTTCTTCTTTAAAAGTAGTCTCAATTACACCAGCGCGGGTGCAGCCAATTCCTTTAGCATAGGCTAAGGCCGTTTCCTTAGCCTTCTTAGTATAATCTTGGTAAATAGCTACCAGGGCTGGGACTCCCGCCCCATCTTCAAACATGCGGCGGACAAGGTGTCCGGGGCTTTTAGGAGCGATCATGATCACATCCACATCTTGGGGGGGAACGATTTGATGATAATGAATATTAAACCCATGGGAGAAAACTAAGGTCTTTCCTTTTTTTAAATGGGGCTTGACATCTCTTTGAAAGAGAGCTGCTTGGACATTGTCCTCAGTTAAGATCTGGATGAGATCTCCTTGAGCTGAAGCTTCATCGGCTTTCACTGGTTTAAATCCATGTTTCTTAGCCAATTCATAGTTTTCCGTCCCTTCCAGCTCCGCCACCACTACGTCTATTCCCGAATCACGTAGGTTAAGAGCCTGAGCGTGGCCTTGGCTCCCATAGCCAATAATGGCTACTTTTTTCCCTTTAAGGACGTTTAAATCGGCATCTTTGTCGTAATAAATCTTGGCCATTCTTTTCCTCCTATTTTTTATTAATTTTATTCTTCGCTTATTCTACTACTTTCATTCCCACCATTTTTTTTCACCCGGCTAATAGCTACTTTGCCGGTGCGTACTATCTCCATAATTCCTAAAGGCACTAAGAGATCGATGACTGCTTGGATTTTCTTTTCGTCACCGGTTATCTCCAAAGTAAAAGACTTGGGCGATACATCTACTACCCGTCCCCGGAAAATATCCACAATACGCAACACTTCCGCCCGCGAGGAAGCTTGAGCCGAAACTTTGATCAGGGCCATCTCCCTTTCCACATAATCAGTACCAGTTAGATCTTGGACTTTAATCACATTAACCAACTTGTTTAGTTGTTTGATAATCTGCTCGATTATTTGGTCATTCCCCCGGGTCACTAAGGTCATCCGGGAAATAGTGGGGTCTAAGGTCTCGGCCACATTTAGACTTTCGATATTAAAACCCCGGCCGCTAAAAAGCCCGGAAATCCGGGAAAGAACTCCAGGTTCATTGTCAACTAAAACGGAGATGACGTGCTTCATCTTTTCCTGTACCTTCTAAAGTAAAATCATTTCCGTTAAGGCTGCCCCCGCAGGTACCATAGGATAAACGCATTCTTCTGGATCGACGATAAAATCCATGACCACGGTTTGCGGCGTAGAGAGGGCTGCGCGAATTACCGGTTCCACTTCTTCTGGCTTAGTGGCCCTCATCCCTATTGCTCCATAGGCCCCAGCCAATTTTACAAAATCGGGGACTAATTCGAATATAGTATGGGAGTAGCGGC
Source organism: Thermodesulfobacteriota bacterium (assembly GCA_049699975.1). GTDB lineage: Bacteria > Desulfobacterota > SM23-61 > SM23-61 > SM23-61 > CAZAGD01. The sequence continues at coordinate 9,431 of JBNAWB010000016.1, read as the reverse complement.
CATCACAAAAAAGCTGCTGCCACTGGCGAACCATTCCTAAACAGTGATTATTGAGCACTGCCACTTTCACGGGTAGCTTATACTGCACGGCGGTGGCTAATTCTTGGATGTTCATCTGGAAGCTACCATCGCCGGCAATGTCCACCACTATTTTCTCGGGAAAAGCCACTTGCGCCCCAATGGCGGCTGGAAAACCATAACCCATAGTCCCCAAGCCTCCTGAAGTGAGCAAAGAACGGGGTCTGGTAAAAGTAAAAAACTGAGCCGTCCACATTTGATTTTGGCCTACTTCCGTAGTGATAATAAAATTATCTCCAGCCATTTCTCTGAGGAGTTCGTTTATCTTCTGGATGACAAATTGCGGTTTGATCCCGGAAGAATTTTTATAATTAAGAGGCGCGGTCTTGGCCCAGGCGTCAATCTGTTTTAACCATTCGCTATGCATCTTGGCCGAGTCGGGAGCGGCGGTTTCTTCCTCTAAGGCCTTCAGAAGTGCGCGCAGAACGTTTTTAGCATCACCGACGATGGGAATATCCACTAATACATTTTTGGAGATGGAAGTAGGATCAATATCAATATGTATTTTCTGCGAATAAGGTGAAAATTTTTCCACTTTTCCAGTGACGCGATCATCGAAACGCGCTCCCACGGCAATGAGTAAATCACAATTAGTTACGGCCATATTAGCTTGGTAAGTTCCATGCATGCCTAGCATTCCTAAGAACAAAGGATGATCGCCCGGAAAGCTACCTAAACCCATGAGGGTAGTAGTTACAGGAATGGAATATCTTTGGGCTAAGGTGGTCAGCTCTTTGGAAGCGTTAGCGATGATCACCCCTCCCCCGGCATAAATAAGGGGTTTTTGGGCTTTGGCTATAAGTTTGGCCGCTTTCTTAATCTGGCGGGGATGGCCTTGATAAGTGGGGTTATATCCCCGGAGTTTGATCTTGGCCGGATAGTTATATTCAGCAGTATCGGCGATAACATCTTTAGGTAAATCCACTAAGACAGGCCCTGGCCGGCCAGTCCGCGCTAAATAAAATGCTTGTTTGATGGTCAACGCTAAATTATTGACGTCCTTAACTAAAAAATTGTGTTTAGTACAAGGCCGGGTTATGCCCACAATATCCGCTTCCTGAAAAGCATCATTGCCAATGAGCATGGTAGGCACTTGGCCACTGAAAATGACTAAAGGCACAGAGTCCATGTACGCCGTGGCTATCCCAGTTACCGCATTAGTTGCTCCTGGCCCAGAAGTAACTAAACATACCCCTACTTTGCCCGAGGCCCGCGCGTACCCATCCGCAGCATGGACGGCCCCTTGTTCGTGACGCACTAAGATATGGCGAATTTCTTCGGCATATTTCAGCAGGGCATCATAAATGTTTAAAACGGCCCCACCTGGAAACCCAAAAATTACCTCTACTCCTTCTTGCCGTAAACTCTCTAAGAGAATTTCTGCTCCAGTTTTTTTCAAAATCTCACCCCAATTTATTTGGCGACCTGTATTTGGCCAGAATAGCCTCAATCCGATCGCGACCCGCAAGTTTTAATTTCTGAATTTTTTTGCGCTCTACTTCTTCCTCGGGTGTAAGATATATCCTCCGGTTCATCTCTTCCAATTTTTTTTCGAACTCTTCATGCTCCTGCATATAACGTTTAAGCTCAGGATCCACGTTTATATATTTTTGAATAAGTTCCAGATCCCTCTTTTCCATTTTTTCCTCTTTTATTAAGGAGGCTCTTGATATTATTAAAAATAAAATAATATACTATGGAACATCTTTTGTCAAATTAGCGATGGTCATTCCCAATTAAACCTAATTATTTACGGAGGACAAATCATGGTTTTTTTAAAAAGAGAGGCTGAGTTACCCTGGCAACCTCATCCCTTTCTCCCCATCCAAATTAAACCCTTCTTAACGCAAAAGGACGATCAAAGCCCCCTCACTTGCTTTTTGGTTAAAATCCCTGCGGGTGACGAAATCCCCGTCCATATCCACGAAACCCAAGAAGATATCATTTTTATTCTGGCTGGCCAAGGAAAGATGTGGATCGAAGGCGAGGGAGAATTTCCTATTTCTAAAGGATCTTTTATCCGCGTGCCTAAGAACACCCGTCACCGCATCTTTGATGTGCAAGAGGAAATTTTGAACTTTGATGTCTTTGTTCCTCCTCTATTCTAATAATAAGATTTAGGCATGTTTAATTTTTTTCTTCTCCCCAACCCACCCAGGAGCATTTAATATTTAACTGTGGCCTAAGGCAATTATTAAATGGCCGTACCAAAAGGCAGGGGGCTAAGAAATAATCTCGGCTATAACTTTCTCCATAGCAGCTACAGGATCAGGTGCCATACGTATAGGACGTCCCAAGACGATAAAGTCCGCCCCGGCCGCGATAGCTTCTTTAGGAGTCATCATTCTTTTCTGGTCATCCTTCTCCACTTGACTGAAGGCGGGGCGGATTCCCGGCGTTACGATAAAGAAAGAAGGTCCGCACTTCTGCCGAATAAGACTTATCTCCTGGGGAGAAGCTACTACGCCATTGAGACCAGCAGTCTTGGCTAACTCGGCTAATCTAACTACCCTTTCTGGGACGGGACCAATCATGCCTATTTGACTTAAATTGCCCTCATCGAGGCTAGTGAGAATAGTTACCCCTAAAATAAGGGGCGGAGCACAATTCAATTCTTGCGCTATTTGCTGACAGCTTTCTACGGTTTTATGCATCATCTCCCAACCCCCGGCCGCATGCACGTTAAGCATGGCCACCCTATGTTTAACCGCTTCGGCGGCGGCCCGAGAGACTGTCTGGGGAATGTCATGGAATTTTAAATCCAAGAAAACTTTTCCCCCTTCTGTTTGCACCGCTTTTATAGCTTCCGGGCCAAAGGCCGTATAAAGTTCCAGACCAATCTTAAAGAAGCCTACTTTATCCTTCAGCAACTTAACAAATCTTCTGGCCTCCATTAGATTAGCCACATCTAAAGCGAAGATAATCTTCTGGGTAACATCTGCCAGACTCGATTTGGGGGGCGACTCAGCCATTATCTCTTTGCCCTATATTTTTGCCATTTCTGTTCATCAGCAGAGTAACTTTCCCCGCGGCAATTTCCCGCAAGGCCAAAACTACTTCTTTGTTATCAGCCTGCACTCTTGGTTTTGACCCTTTAAGCAGTTGTTTAGTACGCGCCGCAGCCATTAACACTAAAATGAAACGGTTAGGCACCCGGCGCAAACAATCTTCTACTGTTATGCGGGCCATGGATTATACCTCCTTTTTATTAACAATCTTGGTTCAAAATTTCAGCTAATTTATCCTCCCTCCTTGCCCGGCGACATTGTTCAGCCAGAATAATTGCTTTTAACTCTTCCTGCGCTTTCTCTAAGACATCATTTACGATAATATAATCATACCAGCGTGCTTCCAAAATTTCCACTTTGGCCTTATTTATGCGGGCCGCATACGCCGCGGGACTTTCAGTGTGGCGGTGGCTAAGCCTGCGCTTAAGTTCCTCTAAAGAGGGGGGCAAAATGAAAATAAAAACTCCAGGCCAATTTTGGGCACGCAATTGCTTGGCCCCCTGCCCATCAATGTCCAAAATTACCGGCCGGCCCTCTTGCAACTTTTTTTCCAAAATAGCCCGGGATGTTCCATAATAATCGCCATATATTTCAGCCCACTCCGCAAAATCTCCCCGCGCTATCATGTTCTGAAATTCCCCTTTGGTTACAAAATAATAGTCTTTTCCTTCCTCGTCTCCTGGCCGAGGAGGTCGGGTGGTGTAGGAGATAGAATAATAAAGCTCAGGGAAAAGACGAGTCATGGCCTGACAAAGCGTAGTCTTCCCAGCTCCCGAAGGTGCAGATACAATAAACAAAATGCCCTGCTTCCTCTTTTCCAAAAGTTATATTCCTTCTTTTAAGATTCTTTTGCCATTTTATTCCACATTTTGCACTTGCTCGCGCATCTTTTCCAGCTCACTCTTGATCTCCACTACTAATTGCGCCGTTTCAGCATCACTTGCTTTGGCCGCGATAGTATTGGCCTCGCGGTTAATCTCTTGGAGAATAAATTCTAATTTGCGACCCATGGGCTCCGCCCGTTCTAACATTTCTCGAAATTGGTGGAGGTGACTCTTCATCCTGACCAGTTCTTCGCTAATATCGCTCCGTTCCGCCAGATAAGCGATTTCTTGAGCCAGGCGTGCCTCATCAACCTCCGCCCCCGGACAAAATTCTTGCACCTTTTGGCGGAGACGCTGTTGATAATTCTTCAGGGCTAAGGGAACTCTTTCTTCAATTTGGCGCACGAATTCGGCCACGGTTTGCAAACGCTGCTGAAAATCTTGGGCCAAGATAGTTCCTTCTTCTTGGCGCATTCTATCCAAAGAGGTTAAGGCCTCTTCTATAGTAGCTTGTAATATAGCCCATTCCTTTTCTAAATCAGCTTCCACTTCTTTGCGCGTAAAAATTTCTCGAAAGTTAATAAAAATTTCTAAGTTAATCTCCCCTGGAATACCTAATTTTTCTTGGAGCGTCCGCAACCCTAATAAGTAGTCTTTAGCCAACTCTAAGTCCACTTCTAACTTTTGTTCCGCCAAAGCAGCATCATCTATCTGCACGAAAACTTCTATTCTTCCGCGGGAAACTCTTTGTTTAACTAATTGGCGCACCTGCCCTTCAAAGGAGTTTAGCCGGCGGGGAAGATGGACTTGCACATCACAATAACGATGGTTAAAAGATTTTATTTCTACTTCAACTTGTTTATCCTCATCTTTCCATTCTGCCCGGCCATAGCCAGTCATAGATTTGATCATAATAACTCCGCTATTCTTCTCCCCCTTTTGGAGATAACTTCTTTAGCTGCCAGAGATACTTGCGGCGTAAGAGGTTAATCAAGTCTAATAAAGGCGATGAAGCATAATCGGGATAGGTCCAGGACAAGGGCTGAAAACTTCCTTTTTTAAAGATTAGAGTCAAGTCGCCATAAATTCCTTGGCCTAAATAAATCCGATGACTATAATCCTTCCCCGTAGCTAAAACAAACTTGGCGGCTGCTAAATATCCAGGATCAATATTAACCTTGCGGCCTCCCCTTTCATTAACTAATCGCTTTTCTAATTCATTGGTCCAAAGTTTTATAGCCACTATAGAATCTGGATAAATTAAAGGAGCAAAACTAACTAAACGCCGCTGCAGGTTTTTGCCCATCTCGGGCTCGTAATAATCAGTAAAGTCAAAAGCCAAAGGTTCACTGATTAAATCGATGGGCCCATACTTTTCCCCAGTTGCCGGCCCCGCTTCCCGAAAATCATCTTCTTGATTATAAAGAAAGCTCATCACTAATTTAACTTTCGGCGGTGGATGCGGTACGCTCACTCATCTCTCCTTTTCCTGGGGAGCTAAATATTGCGCTTCTTTACCCGAATCCCATTTTTTACGGCGTCTTCCAGTTCCGTGGACTTGACTGTAGCCGTCCCCACTTCACCAACTACAATACCGGCCGCAATATTAGCCAGCATAGCTGCCTCTTTTACGGGAGCTCCGCAAGCCATAGCCAGGGTCAAAACGGAGATGACTGTATCGCCAGCTCCGGTTACATCATAAACTTCCTTAGCGACGGTTGGTATATGGGTCACCTCCCCATTATCCTGAAATAAGCTCATCCCTTTTTCTCCGCGCGTAATGAGCACGGATCGCGCCCGTAAACGCTCCAAAAGAGTTTGGCCTACAAACATTAGATCTTCCTCATTCTGAATCCAGCGCCCAGCCGCTTCGGCCGCTTCCAAATGGTTGGGCGTGATCACGGTTACTCCCCCAAAAAAAGGAATATTTTTCACTTTGGGATCCACGGTAATAATCTTGCCCGCCTCCTGCGCTAAAGCCCGGACTTGTTCCATCAGAGGTCCGCAGATAACTCCTTTACCATAATCGGATATCAAGACGGCATCAATTTCTGGAAGCCATTCTTGTAAAAGGGATATTATCTGTTTTACATTCTCGGGGAAAATCGGCCGGATAACTTCGCGATCATAACGAACAACTTGCTGATGATGGGCGATTATGCGGGTCTTCACGGTGGTTACTCGCTGAGCTTCTACAATTATTCCTTTAGTATCTAAACCCATCTTCCGCAGATCATGAATTACTTTCCGCCCCATCTCGTCATTGCCCACTACGCCGGCGATGAAGACTTTCCCTCCCAAAGTGAAAATGTTGTTGACTACGTTGCCCGCTCCTCCTAAACAAAGATTTTCCGAGGTCACGTTAACTACCGGAACGGGGGCCTCTGGAGATATGCGGGAAACGTTTCCCCAAATGTATTCATCAATCATCAAGTCGCCAATGACCATGATGCGGGCATTTTTAAAACGAGGAATATAATTTAATAACTCTTGGTTAGCCACGCTTTCTCGCTCCTTTCTTCGGCCTTGGCCCTCAGCACAAAATCTATCTTATTTAAAATTTTTTCTTTATCCAAAGAGAGAAAAATTTTTTCTAATTCCGGGCCTTTAATTTTCCCAGTTAAAGCGGCTCTGAGAGGTAGAAGAAGAGCTTTTCCCGAGATACCTAAAATTTGATTTAGGTTTAAAATCATTTGGCGGTAACTGTTTTGGTCTATTTGCCCCACTTTTGCTATCTCGGTCCGCCAGGCGGCTAAGATTTTTAGATTCTCCTCTTTTTGGAGAAGAGTCAAAGTTTCTGGCTCCTGCGGCCGGGTCTCTTCCCAAAAAAAGGCTATCCGATCCGCTAATTGGGCCAAAGTGTCTACCTCTTCCCAATATATCTCCACTACTTTGGCCAAGATAGTCTCCTCGGTGGCTGCAATTTTTAACCCTTTCTTTTCTAAGAACGGCCGAACTAAAGCTGTTTTCTGCGGGGCAGCTACTTTTTTCAAATGTTGGCGATTTATCCATTTCAATTTGGTATAGTTGAAGACCGCCGGACTCTTGGCTACTCTCGCCAAAGAAAATTGGTTAATCAATTCACCGAGCTCGAAGATTTCTTGCCCTGCTTCCCCCGACCAACCTAAAAGCGCCAAATAATTGAGCAAGGCCTCGGGCAAGTATCCCTCTTCCCGAAAATGAGCTACCGCCGTAGCCCCATGTCGTTTGCTCAGGGGGGCCCGATCTGGCCCTAAAATCAAAGGCAGATGACCAAAGAGCGGAGGAGTAAAACCTAAAGCCCGATACAAAAGAATCTGCCGAGCTGTATTGGCTAAATGATCTTCGCCCCGGATTACATGGGTGACTTGCATTAGGCTATCGTCCACCACCGCAGCAAAGTTATAGGCAGCTAAGCCATCAGACCGGAGAATAATAAAATCCCCGATGTCAGCGCCGGCGAAAGAAACTTTGCCTTTGATCAAGTCCCGGAATTCAATATTTCGGGCAGTAACATGAAAACGCAAGGAAGGAGCACGTCCAGCTCTAAGAAGTTCGTTTTCTTCTTGCGCAGTTAAATTTCGGCACCGCCCATCGTACCGGGGAGCTATTCCCCGCGCCAAAAAATTCTTTCTCTTCTCCTCTAATTCTTCAGGAAGACAATAACAACGGTAAACAATGCCTTTCTCTAAAAGTTCTTGCGCATACCGTTCATAAATTTTAAGCCGCTCAGATTGTCGGTAGGGTCCGTATGGGCCCGGGCGATCTGGACCTTCATCCCATTCAATGCCTAACCAGCGTAGATCATCCATAATAGCTTGTTCAGCCTCTCTGCTTGATCTTTGCTGGTCGGTATCCTCCAAACGCAAAATAAAACTTCCTTGATTTTGCCGGCAGAAGAGGTAATTGAAGAGGGCAGTGCGGGCATTGCCTACGTGGAGTAAGCCTGTGGGACTGGGGGCGAAGCGGACCCGAATTTTATTTTCCATATTATTATTTTGGGGAAGATAAAAGAGCTACCGCATAGGCGGCAATTCCTTTCTTCTCTCCCACAAACCCTAAACCTTCCGCCGTAGTGGCTTTTATATTAACCTGTTGCAGAGAAATCCCTAATATTTGGCTAATGTTTTCTCTCATTTGCCGCGCATAGGGGAAAATCTTAGGTTCTTCAATGATCACGGAGGCATCTAAATTGGCCACTAAATATCCACTCTGGGCTATTAAAAAACCAACCTTTTGGAGCAGAAGTAAACTGGAAATACCTTGAAAACGGGGATCATGATCGGGAAAATGTTGCCCAATATCTCCCGCCCCCAAAGCGCCCAAAAGACTATCGCAAATAGCATGCACTAAAACATCTGCATCCGAATGGCCGGCTAACCCTCGCCCATAAGGAATTTCTACCCCGCCCAAAATTAATTTTCGGCCCGCTACTAATGGGTGCACATCATATCCGAACCCGATACGCATATTTTTAATTTTATCCCTGCTTCTGGTATTTTAGCAAAGCTTCGGCTAAGAGTAAATCTTCAGGAGTGGTTATTTTAAAGTTAAGGCGTGAACCTTCAATTACCCGCACAGGTATGCCCAATCTTTCGATAAGAGCCGCGTCATCCGTGCCGAAGAAATTTTCTTTTTGGGCTTTTTCGTGGGCATAGAATATTAAGCTATAAGTGAAGGTCTGGGGGGTCTGGACAAACCATAAAAAACTACGTTCCAGACTTTTGACCACCTCTTTCCGGGGAGAGATTTCTTTGACCGTATCTTCGACGGGAAGGGCAGTAATTACCGCCGGAAAGTTTTCCATCTCGGCTAAAGTTTTTTTTATTAATTCTGGAGAAACAAAGGGACGTGCCCCATCATGAATTACGACTATTTCTGCTTCCCCCGCTACCGCTTGTAAACCAAGAAATACTGAATCTTGCCGCTCTTCCCCTCCTGCTAATATTCTTCGTACCTTTTTTATCTCCTTTTTCTGTAAAAGCTCTTCTTCCCAAAAAGGAACTTCCTCAGGTGGAACTAAAGGAATCACCTCTTGGATTTCCCCACAGGTTTCAAATTTGAAGAGGGTATGTTTGAGTAAAGGAATTCCCCCCAGGAGCAGAGAGGTTTTGGGGACTTCGCTTCCCATCCTTCTTCCTCGTCCTGCTGCCGGAATTAAGGCCACTACCCGTTTCATAATTCTATTTCCTCTATCGCCAATCTGATCAGGCGCAAAGTTTTCTGCGGCAGATAAAGAAAAACCCAGAATTTCCTAAGAAATTCTGGGTAATTTCTCGGCTTCGAAACTTTATTTAATGATTAAAATTCTGGTAAAAATTTTCCGGAGCATCTTCTTTCAAAATCGTGAAAATCATTCTGCCCGCCGTGGTTTGCAATACGCTGGTTACGGATACATCTACATTTTTTCCCATATACCGCTTGGCATTATCCACGACCACCATCGTCACATCATCCAAATAAGCTACTCCTTGCCCGGGTTCTTTACCTTCTTTCAGAATTTTTACATTCATCACTTCCCCGGGCAGCACTACGGGTTTGA